>NZ_JBEYTI010000012.1:0-186176 GCF_040642975.1 Micromonospora sp. NPDC047548 | reverse complement strand
TCAGGCCGGCTACCCGTCGTCGCCTTGGTAGGCCATCACCCCACCAACAAGCTGATAGGCCGCGAGCCCATCCCAGGCCGAAAAACTTTCCACCACCAGACATGCGTCCGACGGTCATATTCGGTATTAGCCCCGGTTTCCCGGGGTTATCCCAAAGCCTAGGGCAGGTTGCTCACGTGTTACTCACCCGTTCGCCGCTCGAGTACCCCGAAGGGCCTTTCCGCTCGACTTGCATGTGTTAAGCACGCCGCCAGCGTTCGTCCTGAGCCAGGATCAAACTCTCCAACAAAAACTTGTTGAAAACATGTCCTGACAACAAAAGTGTTGCCAAAGGAATCCCAACCAGCCGAAACCGAAGCTCGACCAGTCCGGGGTATCAAACAATTTGGCACTGGCTTATCAAGCACCCTGTTGAGTTCTCAAAGAACAACCACACACCATCTAGAAGCTCTACTCCGTAGAACCCCCGTCCGGGGCATTTCGTTCGTCCGTGTCCGCCGCTCTCGCGCCGGGCACTTTTACTACGCTACCCGGTGATATCCGCCGTGTCAAACCGCTCTGTCGCGATCCGCACCACTTCCACCACAATTCCGGGCACCACAATTCGACCGGCTTGCGCCGAGCGCTTCGTGGATTTCAGCAGGCCGGCCGCTCGCGGTCACCCGCGCAGTCGTCCGTTTCCCTGCCGGCCGAGAACCTTACCCGGTCGGTCTCGCCTCACCAAATCGACCCCCAGGTCGATCCGGGGCACCGCCCGGGCCATGTTCCGGGGGTGCAACCCCCGCAACCAGATGTTTCTCTCGCGCTTCCGGCCTTGCAGGCTTTTCGCCTGTTTCGTCCGTTCCGCGCTGGCAGAGAGAAAGTTACGCGGCCCGCGAGTTGATCGTCAAATTGGCGGCGTGCGTCCCCCGTCACATCGCGAATGAGCAACTGCTTCCGGTGCCCACCCGTACTCCAGGCAGCGCCAGCCGGAGCCGGGGGCTGACGCCGCCGTCCCGGTAGGCCCCGCTCTGCCGTGCCGCGCTCACAGCTGGAGGACCACCGGACGGCCGGCGGGGCGGGTGCCAGGTCTACTGCTAGACGGCGCCGTCGAAGAGGTGGCCGTCGAAGAGGTGGCGGAAGGCCTTCTGGTACGCCTCGGTCATTCGCAGGTCGAGGATGCCGGGATCGAGGTGGGTGCCCAGGCCCGTGGAGTCCGCGCCTGGCGGCCAGGGAACCAGCCTGCCGGCTGACCGGGCGACGCCCTGATCGAGGGACGGCACCGTCGGGCGCGGGAGTCGTCCGCACCGGAAGCCGCAGCCGGCGACGCCACCGACGGGACAGCGACCCTCACCCGTCCCGATCACCGGGGCGGCCCTATTGTCCAGGGCCGGACGACGGTAGCGTTGCGCCACATCATGGCCCGTGGGCGTTCATCCGCGTGGCGCTCGCACAGTACGGAGGGTGCTGCATGTCCAACGGCGAGGAGCCGTTCGCGCTGCGTGACGACGTGGCCGGGCGGCCGCATTTCGAGACCGCCCTGCGCGGATTCGACAAGCGGCAGGTGGACCGGTACGTCGAGCAGACAGACGGTCAGCTCGCGACGCTGTCCACCGAGCGGGACCGGGCGGCGAGCCAGGTGCACGGCCTCACCACGCACATCCAGCGCCTGCAGTCGGAGCTGACCGAGCTGCGGCAGCGGCCCGCGCAGGTGGACCGGGCGTCCTTCCGGGACCTGGGCCCGATGGTGGACCAGATCCTGGCGCTGGCCGAGAAGCAGGCCGGGGTGATCACCGAGTCGGCGACGCAGCGGGCGACCAGCCTCCAGACCGAGGCGGAGAAGGTGCTGGCCGAGGCGCGGGAGCGGACCGTCCAGGCGCTGCGGGACCTGGACGAGGAGCTCTCCGCCCGGCAGGGCGAGCAGGACAGGGTGTACGAGGAGCGCCGGTCGGCGGCTGAGCGGGAGCTGGCCGAGATCCACGAGCGGGCGGAGAAGCTGCGAGCGGAGGGTGAGGCCGCGCACGAGCGTACGCAGCAGGAGGCGAAGCGGATCAGCGAGCAGACCGCCAAGCAGATCACCCAGACCCGTACGGCGGCGGAGGCGCTGACCAGGGCGGCCCGGACCCAGATCCAGCAGGAGATCCAGGCGGCGCGGACGCAGAGCCAGCAGGAGCTGGCCCAGTGGCAGGCCACCGCCGAGAAGGAGATCGCCGAACGGCGGGCCGCCGCCGAGCAGGAGCTGTCCGAGCACCGGGCGGCGGCCGAGCAGGAGCTGACCAACCAGCACAGCGCCGCGGAGCAGCAGATGCAGGCGCTGATCGCCGAGGCGCAGCAGTACGCCACCGAGGTGCGTCAGCGCGCCGACGAGCAGATGGCCGCACAGCAGGAGCAGCTCACGGCGGTGCAGCAGGAGACCGCGGAGCGGCAGCAGGCGCTGGCGCAGGTGAGCGAGGAGTTGGAGACCGCCCGGCAGCAGCTCGCCGAGATCCAGCAGGAGGGCGACACCACCGAGCGGGACCTGGTCCAGACGCAGCGTCGTCTGGAGGAGGCGCGCCGGAGCCTGGCCGCGGAGACCAAGCGGCTGGACGAGGCGCGGCAGGCGGCCGAGTCGGTCGAGCGGCACGCCAAGGACGTCCGGGCGCGGGTGCAGCGGGAGGCCAAGCGGGTGGCGGACCTGGCGGCCGCCGCGGTGATGGCGGCCGCGGCCGGTGGCGGGGAGACCGCCGAGTACCCGATGTTGGCCGTCCGTCCCGGCGGGGAGCGGCCGGCGGACGCGACGCCGGAGGAGCCCGAGGCCGAGCGGCCGGCAGCCGACCGGCCGGTGGCCGTACGGCCCGCCCCCGAGCCGTACGTGCCGGCGGCGGCGCACCGGCCCGAGGTGGTCCCGAGCAGCTGAGCGGGGGCGGGGCGGCGGCCCCGGTCAGGGCAGGACGACGTTCTTGCCCCGGGCGTGGCCGCCCCGCACGTGCCGGATCGTTGCGCCGGCGCGACAAGCGGCGATCAGCCGAATCCGCTATCCCTGGTCGTAGACGGTGACGGCGATGTCCCGCACACCGAGCGTGCGGACGATGATGGGCTCGATCCGGCTCCAGGTGCCGCCGGCGAGCCCGCAGCCGATACGCGGCATGTGCACCGACGCCCCCAACGCCTGGACCTGGTCACCGAGCGAGGTCAGGCAGCGTTCGACGGCGTCGTACCGGATCGGCGGACCACCGCTGCCGGCCCGGATCCCCCGCTGGCCGACCATGTTCGCCACCCACACGTCCGGAGCGACCCGCACCAGGCGGACCGCGCCGAGCCCGAAGTCGTTGCGCGCCCGGTGCCGGTGCCAGTCGCGGTAGTCCCGTTCCGGCTCCGGCCAGCGACGGGAGACGGCCAGCACGAAGCCCCTGCCCCAACCGCCGAGGTCGTTGCAGAGGTGCGCGATCACCTTACGGCCCTTGGCCTGCGGGCTGGTCGCGTCGCCCTTGATGACTGTCAGTGGGGTCACGGCGGCCATGATGGCAACCGGGTACGACGACCGGACAGCCGTTTTCGGAAGCGGCCTCAGCTGCCGGCCGCGATCTCCGCCAACACCCGCCGCTGGAACGCCCGGGCCTGTGCGCCGCTCGGCGGGACGCCACCGGCGCGCGCGGCGACGCAGCGCCCGATCAGGTCGCTCTCGTAGCCGGCGTCGGCCAGCCGGCGGCCGGCGGCGACCTTCGACAGCCACACCCCGTCCCGGCTCTTCACCAGCGCGCGGCAGGCGCCCAGCACCGCGTCCTCCGCGCCGGGGGCGGGCGCGTCGTCGGCCGGGGTGGGCAGGGCGAGCCACCAGCGCAGCGCCTCGACGAGCAGCCGGCGCAGGTCGTCCGAAGCGAGGCCGGCGAAGACGTCGACGGCGGGCGGACCGAGCAGCGCGTACCCGTGCTCGTAAAGGATGTCGCGGTCCAGGCCGTACCAGAAGCGGCCGTCGGCGGCGGGCCGCTCGGCGGGGTCCCAGGTGGCCCGGAACGGCATCCGCGCCCCGGTGTTGAGCTCGACCTCGAAACCGGGCTCGGGGGTGCCGGAGCCGGCGACCGCGCGGGTGTAGGCGACCAGTTCCAGGCCGCGCGCCGGGCACGGCAGCGCCTCGTGCCGCAGCCGGGCCACCAGGTCGCGCTTGCGTCGGGCGTCCAGCGGTCCCGCGACGACCAGTGCCACATCAACGTCGCTGCGGCCCGGCTGGTAGGCGTCCATGCCCACCGAACCGGCCGCGTACGCGCCGGTCAGGTCACCACCGAGAACGTCCCGGGCCGCTTCGACCAGGTCGTCGAGATAACGCCGTACGGTCGGCTCCATGCCCGCCATCCTGCCCCGGCCCCGTCGGCGGGCCGAGCGCCGCCCCGGTACCAGGAGGACCAGCGGTCGGGGTGTCATCGCCGGCAGGCAGGTGCGCTGTGAGGCCCCGGGGTGGGCGGTGCGCTGGCACACGGGTTACCCGCCGCGGGCGGTCGACCGGCACGACGTCCCGCTGCTCTGCGGGCGGTTCGCGATCGATCTGGCCGAGGGCTTCGCCTGACACCGGGTCGGCAGCGGGCACCGCTCAGGTCGGGTCCACGCCCCTGCCGCTCCCATCCCGGATGATCGCCTCGCCCTTGACCAGCCAGGCGACGCCGAAGGCGAGCACCGCGACCGTCTCGCACCAGAAGAGGGGCTTGACCGCCTCCTGCACCGCGTCGGGGAGCAGGGTGCTGGCCGGCGCCAACGCCACAGCCGCCACGATGATCGCGCCGCAGCCGCGGTAGACGCGGTTGCGGGCCAGCTTCTCCGGGGTGACCGGGACGACGGCCGGGTCGGTCCGGGTGAACAGAAACAGGCAGAAGCCGGCCAGCAGCAGGAACAGGGCGGCGGCGCACACCTGGTGCACCCGGCCGACCAGGACGTCGGTGGCGCTGACCGGGCCGTCCTGGGCGCCCGCGGCGGTGGGGAACAACGCCACCGCGATCGCCAGCGCCCCCGCCACGCTGCTCACCACGTCATCGAGGCGCCGGTAGCGGTAGCAGATCAGGAAGACGCCAATGGCGCACATGCTGCCGACGAAGACATCCCGCATCCCCGTGTGGTACGCCCCGCTGATCGAGTCGAGCAGCGTCACGCGGCCGGCGAACAGCGCGTTGCCGATGGTCACCACGAACGGCATCGCGAGGCCGACCACGCCGATGCCGAGGCGCAGGCGACGGACGGTCAGCATGTCCTGTGACGGGGCCATCGCCCCTCCCGTGGGTCGCTCCTGGCTCAACTGTCCGCCTCCGGGCAGCACACCGTCAACACCCCCGGCACCGCCCGGACCTTCAGCCGGGTCGTCTCCGGGCGCGCGCCGCCGTCCAGCTCGTACGTCCTGGGCGTGGCGAAACGGACCTTCACCTTGCGGCCCCGGGTGATGCGCACGAACGGCGAGTCCTCGGAACGGCCGGCGACCATCCGGCCAGGGTGCGCGCCCAGTCGATCGCGCCGCTGGCGGTGGAGACGCCGATCTCCAGGGCGCCGTCGTCCGGGCGGGCGTGGTCGGACGCGGGCACTTCCTGCCCGGCCGGCCGACGGCGGGCAAATCACGGCTGGCGCGGCCGCAACACCTGGGACACACTTGAGGCCCGACACCGAGGGACGGGGGCATGACAAGCTCCATGCAGGGCGATGCGGCGGCGGCTTTCGTGCGGGAGCTCACGCACTGGCGACACCAGCGCCGACTGTCCAAGAAGGAACTCGCGGAGCGGACCGGCTTTGACCCCTCGTACGTCAGCCACATCGAGCACGGCCGGCACCAGCCGACCGAGGAGTTCGCCCGCCGCGTCGAACTGGTGCTCGACAGCGGCAACCGCATCTGGCAGCGGTACGTCGACTTCGCCGGCGCGCGCGGCCACGGCCGGCTGCCCGCCCCGGGTCCCAGCGCCGTGCCACCGCCCGCCGGGCCGCATCTGGTGATCGACGACGAGCAGGCCACCCTGTCCCTGGTCGACGGCTGGTACGAATGCCGGTTCCGGCGGGTCCTGCACAGCGTCGGCACCGAGCCGATCACCCGGCACACCGTGCAGATCGACATCGACCGGTTCCCCGACGACCCGGGCCGCTCCACCGCCTTCCACAGCCGCCACCCGCTCACCCTGGACGAGGTCGCCTTCACCGCCACCATCGGCGCCGACCGGCCGGAACCGATGCGCTGGCGGGTGACCCGCAGCCGGGACGCCTTCCTGAAGATCGCCCTGATGTTCGACACCGGCGGCGCGCCCGTGCCGCTCTACCCCGGGCAGCGCACCGTGCTCGACTACGCCTACCGGGTGCCGGTGTGGAAGTACGGCGACTGGCTGCAACGCGACATCCGGCTGCCCACCCGCTGCCTCGCGATCCGGCTCGACCTGCCCGCCGCCGCCCGGCCCACGGTCTGGGGCAGCGAGACCTCGTTCACCTCCGAGACGACCGCGGACGTCGTCCCCCGCCACCAGGAACGTGAGGGCGTCGTCGCGTACGACTGGCAGGTGCCCCGGCCCCGGCTGCGCGGCCAGTACCGGCTGCACTGGCGCTACGGCGACCCGCGCGCGGCCGGGGCGGGCGCCGACGCGCCCGCCGGCGAGTGGGAGCCGGACGCCCGGGTGGAGGCGTGCTGACCGGGCGACGGGGCCGGCCCTTCCGCCTCCCGCTGTGCGGCGTGTCGCGGTATCCCGGCCGATCGTCACCACGACATGCCGGCAAACAGCGGCGCGCGCGGGCGGGGCGGGCGGAAGTTTCAGGAGAAGGGACCGGACGGGTGTCGTTTCCGACAGATCCGGCCGCATGTCGATGCACTCCGTAGCGACGCGACCGGCCCGACCGTTAGGCTCAAATGCTGAGTGAGGTCGTCCCAGCCGGATCAGCGGCTTCACCCGCCGGGTTACGCACGTTGGCTGAACGCAGCACCGGAAGGCAGGCTGGAGTGACCCGAGATGGCGAGCCAGGGGCCGAATTCGCCCGCCGCGCGGACAACAAGCGCGTGGCGTACGAGGTCACCGGCGCGCCCGACGGTTTCCCCGTCTTCCTCCTGCACGGTACCCCCGGCAGCCGTCGGGGCCCGAAGCCACGCGGCATCGTGCTCTACCGGCTCGGCGTCCGGCTCATCGCCCACGACCGTCCCGGCTACGGCGACTCCGACCGGCGGGAGGGCCGCGACGTCGCCGACGCCGCCCGCGACGTCGAGGCGATCGCCGACCAGCTCGGGCTGGAGCGGTTCGCGGTCGCCGGCCGCTCCGGCGGCGGCCCGCACGCGCTGGCCTGCGCCGCCGACGGCGCGTTACGTGGCCGGGTGACCCGGGTCGCGGTGCTGGTCAGCTTCGCCCCGTCCGACGCCGCGCGGCTGGACTGGTTCGCCGGAATGAACGGCGACAACGTGCGCGGCTTCGGCGGCGACGGCAACCGCGACACCGCCTCGCTGATCGAGCAGATCCGGCGCCGCGCCGCCCGGGCGATCGAGGACCCGAGGTTCCTGCTGGAAGAGTTGATGGTGGAGATGAGCGCGGCGGACCGGCGAGCGGTCAACGACGCGGCGCTGCGGCGGCTCCTCACCGACACCTACGAGGAGGCGCTACGCGCCGGCCCGTACGGGTGGATCGACGACGTGCTGGCGTTGCGGCGGAGCTGGAAGTTCGACCTCGGCGCGATCGACACCGCGGTGACGCCGGTGCGGCTGTGGCACGGCGCGGAGGACACCTTCGCCCCGGCCAGCCACGCACGGTGGCTGGCCGGGCAGATCCCGGGCGCCCAGGTCGAGGTGCAGCCCGGCGCGGCGCACTTCGACGCCGTGGAGGAGCTGCCGCGCATGCTGCGCTGGCTCACCGACGTCGACGCGCCGGTGGGCCGGGACGTGCTGATCGGCAGCCGGCCCGATCAGTAGGGGTGCGGGTCGATGACCCGGCGCACCAGCCGGCCGTCGCGCAGCACCACCACGCTGGGATGGCGCTGCCCGATCCGGTCGGCCAGCCGGTCGGCGATCCGGGTCCGCCCGATGCTCACCAGCCCGCCCGAGGCCATCTGGTGGACGACCTCCAGGTTGCCCAGGCCGCGCAGGCTGTCGGGATGTTCGGGGCCGAGCACGTCGACCATCCGTTCGACGACGGCCCGTAGCCGCGCCCGGCCCTCTTCCAGCTCACCGGAGTAGATGTCGAAGACGGCGACGTTGTTCGCCGCCGCCATGACGAACGGGTGCCGCTCCTCCAGCGCCGCGCGCAGCGCCTCCGCGGCGGACTCGGCGAGCGACCGGGCGGTGCCGGTCTCCCCCGCGTCCCAGGTCGCCACCGCCAGGTTGTTGCGGCAGACCAGCGCGTACGGGTGATCGGCGCCGAACACCTGGGCGAACATCTGCCCCACCTCGGCCAGCTCGGCCCGGGCCCGGCCGCCCTGGCCCTGAAGCATCAGGTTCGCGGCGCGGCTCAGCCAGGCGAACAGGGTGTCCGGGCTGACCGGGCCGAAGCTGGCCCGCAGCCGCTCGTAGGCGACGTCGAGCAGCTCGGCCGCCTCGTCGATCTCCCCGGTGCTGCGCAGCGACACGGCCAGGTTGGCCTGCGCGACCAGCGCGTCGCGGGACTGCTCGCCGAAGAGCCGGCGGTAGCCCTCCACCACGGCGCGCAGCAGCGACACCGACCGCTCGTACTCGCCGACCTCGCGTAGATCGCGGGCGAGGTTGCTGGCGGAGAAGAGGGTCCGCGGGTGGTCGGCGCCCAGCACCAGCCGCAGCCGGCGGTAGGTGCTCTCGTCCAGCTCCCGGGATCGGGCGAACTCACCCATCAGCTGGTATGAGGCGGCGAGGTTGTTGGCGGCGACCAGGGTGCGGCGGTTGTCCTCGCCGAACACCTCGACCGAGGCCGCGTAGGTGCGCAGGTCCCGCTCCAGCGCCTCCCGGTAGCGGCCGAGGGCACGCAGGTCGCCGGCGTAGCTGCCGGCCGTCATGAGCGTGTACGGGTGGCTGGGGCCGATCAGCTCCTCCTGCTGGCGCAGGGTGTCCTCGTCGAGCTGGCGGGCCTCCTCGAAGCGGCCCAGGCCACGCCGCAGGTTCGCCCAGTTGAACCGCAGGTGCAGCAGCTGCACCCGCAGCGCCCGGTGCGGCGAGGAGTCCGGTGAAAGCTCCTCCAGCCGCGTCGACCAGGTCTTGTCCGCCTGCCGGGCGTACTGCTCGCCCTGCTCGAAGCCGCCGTTGAGGTAGATGTAGCGGATCCGGTCGATGACCAGCTGGCGGACGTTGTCGTCCTGGCAGGAGACGGCGTCGGAGCCGTCCAGGTGCGGCCAGAGGATGCGGAACCGGTCCTGCACGGCCGGGTCCTCCACCTCGCCGGAGGGACGGGAGCCGGCGAGGATGCGGTGCACGTCGTGCTTGATCTCGTTGAGTTCTGTGTCGGACATGCGGACCCGCAGGGCGGCCTGGAGCAGCCGATGCACCTGCACCCGCTGAGCGTGCAGGTCCACCTTGATCAACGCGAGCCGGTTGATCCGCTGCACCAGCGCCGCCGAGATGTCCCGCTCGGACACCCGGTCGGCCACCCGCGCCGCCACCATCGGGTCGTGCGGGGCGATGACCCGGGCCACCTGGTCGCCGTAGAGCAGGTCGAGGGAGATCTCCGGCGCCAGCACCGAGGCGAGCTGGAGCAGCCGGTACGCCCCGGCGGACTGCTCCTTGAGCCGCTGCAGGGAGTGGCCCCACACGTCGGTCTCCGGGCCGGTGCGTTCCAGCCCGGACAGGTAGTCCCCGACCGGGGTGCCGGTGTCGGCCAGCCAGGCGCCGGCCATCGCGACCAGGATCGGGATGTTCTCCACCGCCTCGGCGACCTGCTCGGCCTCGGCGACGCTCATCAACTGCTGGCCGATGCGGGCCCGCAGGTGCGCCACGCTCTCCGCCCGCTGGAACGCCTCCACGTCCACCGCCCGGGCCAGGTCCCCCCAGTCCGGGTTGCGGGTGGTGACCAGCACGTGGCCGTTGCCCTGCGGCAGGAAGTCCTTGACGTGCTCGTACTGGTCGGCGTTGTCGAACACGAGCAGCCACCGCGGCGGTTGGCCGCCGTCGTCGTGGCGCTCGGCGCGGCTGAGCCACTGCCGCACGGCCCGGGTCTTCTCCGGGATGGTCGGCAGCTCCGGCAGGCCGAGCTCCCGGCCAAGGTCGGCCACCTGCACGTCCACGAACTGCGGCGGGTCCGCGTCGATCCACCAGACGATGTCGTACGCCCCGCGGAAGCGGTGCGCGTACTCGATGGCCAGCTGAGTCTTGCCGATGCCGGCGCCGCCGAGCAGCGCCACCGGGGTGCGGTCGCTCGCGCCGGCCTTCAGCTCCTCGCGCAGCCGGCGCAGCAGCTGCTCCCGCCCGGTGAAGCGGACGTTGCGGCCCGGTGGGTTGAACACCTCCGCCCCGACGGCCGGGTACCGGGCCCCGGGCAGGCCCCGCCCAGCGTCGCTGGTCGGCCGGCCGACCAGCTTGAGCAGGTGCTCGGTGGCCGCCTCGGCGCCCCGGTTGTGCACTGAGGTCCAGCTGCCGACGGGGACGTCCGGGGCGGGCGCGGTGTCGTCGAGGTGGACGGCGAGCGTGGACCCGCCCCGCCCGGCGACGTCCGGACCGAGCCGGTCCCGCGCGGCGACGTACGCCCGGGAGACCAGCCTCAGCTCGCGGGAGGCGGTGTCGGCCTTCACCGGCGCCGGGGCACCCGGCGGGACGGTCAGCACCCGCAGGTCCGCCGCGGTGAGCACCGCCTGCACCCACTCCGCCCAGGCCTGGTCCTCGGCGGCGTGCCGCAGCACGATCAGCTCGTCGGGAACCGCCGGCTTGCGCTCGAAGCGCTGGACGGCCTGCCGGCGCAGCGCCTCGTCGAGCCGGGGCAGGGCGGTGATCCGGCCGTTGGTGATGTGACTGGTCAACGTCTCGTACGCGGACAACAGGCTGGTGCGTCCGCCGGGCTCGTCACCGAAGGTCGCCAGCGTCTCCTCGTACGCGTAGTACGCCCGGTAGGGCACCTCGACGGTCAGCCAGTACTCCTGGCGTTCGGCGTCGGTCATGCCGCTGGGCAGGCCGGCGAAGCGCTGCATCGCCAGCGTCCGGCCCGCGTCCCGCTTGCCCTTCTCCCCGTCGTCGACCCGCATCGGCACCGGCAGCACCCGCCGCGCGCGGCGCCCCTCGTACCCACGGACCCGGCGGGCGACCGCCGCGGCGCCGTCGATGCCCTGGTCGCTGAGGGTGAAGCAGTCCACCAGCACGTCCGGCAGGTGGATGGTGCAGATCTCGGCGACGTCGCTGATGCCGGTGCGGCTGTCGATCAGCGTGTAGTCGTAGTGCCGCTTCATGTCCTCGCGCAGCGCGTCGAAGAACTGCGCGCCGCCGAGCCGGTTGTAGAAGTTGTCCCAGTTCAGGCTGGTGACGCTGGTGGCATAGTCGGGGTTGTGCCGGCCGGCGAGCAGCAGATCGAGGCTGCCGCCGCCGGGGAACTCCCAGCTCACCGAGAAGGCGTACTTGTGCACCCGGGCGAACTGGCGGTGCCAGTCACCCGGGCGGGCGGCGGCGTCGGACTCCGCGCGCCGCCGGGCGTTCTCCCACTCGTACTCCAGGATCAGGTCCATCACCCCGCCGGTGGACGCGACCTGCTCGGGGTCGAGGAACGGCGCGTAGAACCGGTGCAGGCCGGGGGATTCCAGGTCCCAGTCGGCGACGAGCACCCGCTGCCCGTTCGCGGCCAGAATCCAGGCGGTGTTGGCCAGCGCCATGGTGCGGCCGGTGCCACCCTTGTATGAGTAGAAGGTGACGACCTGGCCCTCGCGCGGTCGCGTCATCGGTCTTCCTTCCCTCGCCCCACGTCTGATGCACCGGCCGGGCGCAGGCTCGGCCGGGGCACGGCCGGGCCGTCGGGCGGATCGACCGGCCCGTGCCGGAGGAACTGCTTGCGGGCCTCGATCACCAGCTGCGGCGCGCAGCGTTCGAACTCCGCGATCTCCCGCACCGGCAGCACCTGCGGAAAACGCGCGTCCTGCAACGTACCGGCGATCGCCTCGGGCGTCGTCTCGCCGCGCTCACCGTCGGCGGCGATGACCAGTGGCACCGTCCAGCGGGGCAGCGCACCGACGGCGTCGCGCGCGGCCTCGGCGCCGATGGCGGCGTCCACCAGCACGACGGTGGGGCACCGCGGCGCCTGGGCGCGGGCGTCGGCGAAGGCGACCACCCGGGTGGACAGGCCCAGCCGCTCGGCGGTGGCGGCGACGTAGTCGGCGACGGCCAGCTCGTGCTGGTCGCCGTACGGCCGCCAGCGCGGCCCGTTCGGGGTGAGCGTGGTGACCACCAGCGCGATCTCGCCGCTGTCGGCCACCGGGCTGCTGGTCACCGTCGCGGCGCGGGACGGAGCGAGCGGCTCGCTCTCCGCCACCGCGATGATCCGCTCGGCGAGCACCGCCAGGATGCTCTCGTACTGCCGGCGGTAGGCGCTGAGCTTGCACAGCGCCCGCAGCCCGTTCTCGGCGTAGTCGGCGCGCTCGGCGGCGTCGCGGACCAGCTCCAGCGCCTGCGCCGTCTCGGGCCGCTCCTCCCAGGGCGACAGGGGCAGCCAGAGCACCGGCACGATGTGCCGCGCGGCCCGGCCGGGCGCCAGCCGGGCGAGCCGGCCGCGGAACGAGTCCCGCTCGCCGACCGCCCAGGCGTTGCTGAAGTACTTGGGCGAGTAGAGCGGCACGAAGACGTGGGCGACGCTGAGCGCGTCGGTGAGCGTCTGCTTGAGGTCGGCGCCGGGGCTGACCAGCCCGTCGAAGAACCCCACGTCGAACTCGCCGGTGCGGTGGGCGCCGCGCCGCACGGCGGCGCCGAGATCCTGGAAGAACCGGTTGACCCAGAAGTCGGTGTCGGGGCGGGCCGCCGCCGACAGCGGCACGGAGTGGGCGTAGCTGAGGAAGAAGTACGTCTGCCGGCCGGCCACGGCGGCTGACGAGGAAATGTCAGACCAGGTCATGCCCGACCTCCTCGAACGTCTCGCGGAGCTCCCGCATGTCGGCGGGGACCTGCGCCTGCACCCAGTGCGTGTGGTACGCCCTGGCGACGCGTTGCGCCAGGCGCCACACCACCGCGTCGTAGGCGTCCTTGCCGTTCTTGCCGAGGCTCAGCAGGCCGTAGATGCCCTCGTCGTGGTATTGCGGGGCGATGTCCGAGGGTAACCGGGTGGGAGTGAACATCTGCCGCTGCGACACGACCGGCGGCACCCGCTGCCGCTCCACCACCGACCAGTTGACCGGGATGATCGGGGTCTCCCCCGGCGTGGCCGCCGCGCCCGGGCGCAGGGTGAACGGGCGCCGGGCGAAGGCGTCCCACTCGCGGGCGCACCAGGCGCTGTTGAGGTACTGCGGCGAGATCAGCGGGATGAAGACCTGGCTGTGGCCGGCCGCGAAGGCCAGGTCCTCCGTCCACAACTGCCCACCGTCGATCATCCGGTCCATGAAGCCGGCCGGGCGCCCCGGCGGCAGGCCGAGCAGCTCGACCACGTGGTCGGAGAGGTCGACGAAGAGTTGGAACACCTTCCGGTTGGTGTCCCGCGGGGGCGCGGCGACCCGGTTCTTCGTCCGGGCGTAACTGAGGAAGAACACGGGCGCCCCTGGGTCGACCCGGAACTCCTCCTCGCTCACCTGCCGCTCCCGCCCGACGTGGAACACTCTGGACAGTCCACAGTATCGACGTACGCAATGCCGGGGTGTCCCCGTCACCCGCGCGGGCGTCGGTCGGCCGGTGGGCAGCGACCTCGGCGGCATCGGGGGTCACGACCAGCTGTCCAGCGTGTTGCGCATCCGGTGCGCGAACCGCTCGCCGGCGGCGGTCAGCGCACCGAGGTCGAGCAGCGCGTCAAGGGCGCCGTCGGTCCAGTCGCGGTAGCGGCGGAAGGTGGCCGCCGCAGCGCCGCCGGGCCGGCGACGCCACACGTCGGCGACGGCCAGGTGCGCGTACGTGCCGTGCAGGACGCCCTCCACCGGCCGGGGGTCCGCCCGCCAGGGCACGGGCAGCCGCCGCCGGTCGTGGCGGTCGAACAGGTCGCACACGTCCAGCACCGCGTGCAGCTTGAGGTGCTGCACCTCGTGCACCAGCAGCACCGCCAGCGCCGCGTCGTCGGGGGCCGGGGCGACGGCCACCGCCCCGAAGGCCGCCCCGGCGGTGGCGCTGCGCTGCATCCCGCCCTCGTCGGCCCGCAACGGCACGACCGCGCGCAACAGCGTCCGTACGCCCGGGGCGTACCCGCCGGCCTCGACGTCGACGCGGCGCAGCGCCCGGCCCAGCTGCCGGGTCCACCCGTCGGCGGCGGCGGCCGGCAGCCGGGGCGCGACCGGCAACTCGTAGCAGTCCCGATACGGGTCGGTGTCCTCCAGCAGCACGTGGTGCCCGTCGCCGGCCGCCGCCCGCACCGGCCGCCACCCGTCCGGGACGCCCGCCCGGTCAGGCCGTACGGTGATCCGACGCCCGTCGAGGCGCACGATGAAGCCACCGTCGTGAATGGACAGCGAGGCCGTCCGGTCGTCGGCGTCGACGGCCAGCGCGCCGAGCGTGGGCAGACTCAACACCCCGTCGCGGACCGGGACGCTGAGCTCCGCGGCGGCTCCGGCGCGGAGCGCGGCGGCGGCCGCCACACACGCCAGGTACGACAGGTCGGCCGTCGTGTCGTCGCGGCACCGCTGGGCCCACCGGCGGACGAACGGATGCTCCAGCACGGCGCGCACGGCGTCGGGCGCAGTCACGTCGAGGTCGACCAGCAGCTGCCAGCCGGCCGCGGCCGGCTCGTCGCGTGCCGCATGGGGGCTGAGGTCGACCAGCAGCGCGCGCACCAGCCCGAGGTGGACCGCGGCGAGCTGGCGGGCCGACTCCACGGTGCCGTAGCCGGAGCCGAGGTCGTCGAGCACCGTACGGCCCAGCGAGTCGGCGGGCGGCCGCTCGGCCGGCACGTCGGCGGGCGTCATCGCACGGATCAGTTCCTTGAGGTCGGCGCAGTAGGCCGAGGGGTTGTCGAAACCGGTGTCCGGGCGGTACCGGTGGGCGAAGAGCCCGCCGCCGCACTGCCGCACGACCTCACAGGCACGGCAGGTGGCGCAGAGGCCGGCCAGGCCGGTCTGCCGGATGGCGATCATCGGGTGGGCGGCGGCGTCGTCCACCCGGTGGCGGAAGACGTCCAGCCCGGTGGCCGGGGCCCCGTCGTAGGCCGACTTGAGGGAGTCCACCTGCTCGAAGGTCCCGTCCGTCTCGATGACGACCAGGTCGGCGAAGCCCAGCCCGACCGCCTCGGTGCGGGTGGCGCCGCCGGACGCGGTGGCCAGCAGGGACTCCAGGAGCCGGATCGGCACCGGCCGCCCGTCGGCCAGCCAGCGCCGGTGGACGGCCAGCAGCCAGTCGGCGTACGGGGTGGGTACCCCGTCGGGGCGGACCGGCGGGCGCTCCCAGTTGGCGTGCGGCAGCAGGAAGTCGATCTGCGGCGGCTCCTGGGCCAGCAGCGCCTGGTAGACCGCGACCGGGTCGTTGGCCAGGTCGATGGTGCACAGGATGCCCGCGTAGCTGGCGCGGTGTTCGGGGCGGCGCAGCAGGGACAGCCCCCGCAGCACGGCGGCGTGGCTGCTCGCGCCGCTGGCATAGCGGCGGTGCAGGTCGTTGGCCGCCAGGTCGCCGTCGAGGGAGATGCCGACCTTCACGTCGTACGCGACGAGCACGTCGCAGATCTGCGCGGTGAGCAGCACGCCGTTGGACTGCATCCGCAGGTCGAGCCGGGCCACCGGGTCGATCCGCCGGCGCAGCTCGGCGGCGGTGGCGGCCAGGCCGTCCGCGCCGGCCAGCAGCGGCTCGCCGCCGTGCAGGACGACCCGGACGGTGTCGAGCCCGTGCGCGCCGGCGTGTTCGGCGATCCGGCTCGCCGCCCGCTCCACCGTCGACGCCGCCATCACATGCGGCTGGCGGCGCCAGGACTGGTCGGGATGCTGGTAGACGTAGCAGTGATCGCAGGCGAGGTCGCAGCGGCTGGTCAGCTTGAGCACGTACTGGCTCAGCGGGCTGACCCGCCCGGTCGGCTTCCTGCCCGGCCCGCCAGCGTCAGATCGAAGAGCCGAAGCCTGCGACATCGACGCCGGTCGGGCGGTCCACCCTGCGGTCGTGGGTACGGGCAACGGCGCGCGCCCGGGAGAGGGAGATCTGGCCGAGCGGCGTGTGCCGCAGGTCGTCCAGCGGAGGCGAGTGCGGAGTCGGGGTCGGGTCGGGACGGACAGCGATGCGATCCACGTCGGTTCCCCCAGTTACGTTGATGGTCGGTGGACATCCACGGTCAACGGCACCATCGAAGATAATATATTGCACCCGCTGTGATGTCACTGCTGCGCTGCGCCATCTTCCTCGATCATCTTCGCCATCCATCCCTCGTTCGACAGCGAGATGATCCGCTCGGCCTCGGCGACGAACGCGTCGTCGTCGGTCCACCCCTGCCCGGACTCACGGGTCACACACAACCGAGTGAGCTGGTCGGCCGTCCGGGCAAACTCGATCTGCTGGTGCTCGTACTGCTGCGCGGCCGAGTAGCCGACCAGGGCGGTCGTCACGGTCGCCGCGACACCGAGCCACGCGGTCAGGCCCAGGCCGTCGCCGAGCACCCCGACGGTCGCGGCGAGCAGGGCGCCGGCCACCGTCACCGCCGTCGCGGCGTACCGCACGCGCGCCGCCAGCCGCGCCATCCGCTTCGCCGTCGGCGCGTAGTAGCCCTCCACCTGGCGCCGCACCCGACCGGCCAGGTAGCTCGGCACGTCGCGGATGTCGGGCAACGGCCGGACGACCGGCGCGACCCCGACCGTACGCCCGACCAGGTCGCCCGCGTCGTCCAGCAGGGTGTCGGCGCGCCGCAGCAGCACCCGGTCGCGGTCGGCGCCGCCGAACGGCGCCACCCCGGCCAGGTAACGGTGGACGTCGGCCTTCAGCGCCTCCGAGACCGACCGCAGCCGGGTCCACGCGTGCACCGACTCCCGCGACGTCCACCGCGCCGCCACCGGGACCAGCAGCAACGCGGCGGCGGCGAGGATCGCCAGACATCGGCTGACCGTCCGGTGCGGGTCGCCGAGCTGCGTGGCCAGGGAACCGGCGACGGCGGCGCCGACGGTGAGGCCGGCGACCGTGCGGCGCGCCCGCACGACCCGGCGCCGCTCCGCCCCGGCGGCCTGCGACCACACACCCTGCCGTTGCCAGACCATGGTGACCGCCGCCGACGCATCGAAGTTCGCCACGACCGCATGGTAGGTCAGCCACGCCCACGGCCCGCTGCGGCGCTGCCCGAGAACGGGCGGTCGCCGCCGCCGGCGGCGCGGGCGTCGCTCCGCGGGGCCGTCACACCTGCCCGGCGTAGAAGCCGTAACGCGCCAGCGGTTCCACGATGCTCTGTTCCTCGTACGACAGGTGCGACAGCAGCGTGTCGGTGAGCAGGTCCACCGCCTCCTGCAACTCGGTGAAGTCGTCCGGGTCGCGGATCAGGTTGACCAGGGCCCGGTCCACGCCCTCCACCACCTCGTGGATGACCACGTGCTCCTGCTCCAGGCGGTCGAGCACGGGCCCCAGCCCGGCGTCCGAGCGCCGCAGATGCGGGAAGATCGAATTGTCCTCGAGCCCGTGGTGCTGCGTCACCACGGTGCAGTACGCGGCGCAGTACGCCCCGAGCGTCCAGTTGTTCTGCCGCATGGTCATCTCGTTGAGCGCCGCTCGGGCGGCACCGGCCGATACGACGCCCCGCCGGACCTGCTGGAGCAGGTCGCGCACCTGCCCGAGTTCCTGCCGCAGGTGGTCGTGCACGTCGACGAGGTGCGCGCCGACGGCCTGGGCATGCGGGGTGTAGACGTGCCCGGCCGGCGCCGGCGGGGCGACCGGGCGGGTGGACTCGTCCCACAGTCGGTGGCCGGTCAGCCGTACCGCCGGATCGGGGGTGGGGGCGACGGCGAGCGTGGTCGCAGCGCCGGCCTCGACCACCTCGCGCTGTTCCTCGACGGCCTTGGCGCGGGTGCCCGGCTCAGCGCGTTCGGAGGCGACGAGTTCCCGCACCGCGGGCGCGACCTCCTGGGCGAAGATCTGGATCGCGGTGGGGTCGTCGGTGCCGAGGATGAACCCGGACGTGCCGTGCTCCAGGGCCAGACCGGCCACCTCCTCGACCCACTGCTCCGGTGGCCCGGCCAGGAAGCCGGAACGGGCCCGGGTGAACCGTCCGGAGAGGTTGAGCAGCCGTCGCACCGACCGGGGATCCCGCCCGGCCGCCGCGGCCCCCTCGTCGACGAGCGCGTTGAGGTCGACCAGCTCCGCCGGCCCCTTGGGCAGGTACGCCAGCGACGGCAGCCAACCGTCCGCGGCCCGACCGACGAGCCGCAGCATCCGTGGCTTGTACGCGCCGACCCAGATCCCGACCTGGTGCGCGGGCGCGGGTCCCCGCTTCGCGCCGACCACCCGGTAGTGCTCGCCGTCGACGCGGACCATGCCGCGCCGGTCGGCGGCCCACACCTCCCGGATGACCCGGATCGCCTCGTCCAGCGCGTCCACGGCCTGAGCGGGGGTGAGCCGCCGGCCCCCGGACGCCTCGATCGCGTCCCAGAACGCGCCGGCGCCGAGGCCCACCTCGACCCGGCCGCCGGTGAGCCGGTCCAGGCTGGCGACACTGCGCGCCAACACCACCGGCTGGCGCAGCGGCAGGTTCAGCACGTTGCCGGCCAGGCGGATGCGGCTGGTCGCCGCAGCCAGGAACGACATCAGCGTCCAGGTGTCCAGGTAACTCGGCTGGTAGGGGTGGTCCTGGAAGGTGGCGAGGTCGAGGCCCACCTGCTCACAGAGCTTGGCGAGGGCCACCACCTGCTCCGGTCGGTCCGCGGCGGGGGTGAGGAAACTGCCGAAGAGGAGCTCATGCCCGTAGTCGGTCATCTTCGCCCCGCCCCTTCCGCCCGATACCGGGCCGCGTGCCGATGGGCTCACCACCGGACCCCGCCACGCTAGCCCGGGGCGGAAGGGCACGAGCGACGGTCCCGGCGAATCGGCGGCGCTCGTCACAGCTGTACGCCCGCAAACGGGATACGGCCGGGCGCGAAAGCCGTTTGCCGGTGGATCCGGGTCGCTGTCAGGATCGCCCTCAGCGGTAGAGCCGCCGGCCAGGGACCGGCAGGACGCCGGTTCGAGCCCGGTCGACGGATCTCCGCCCTTTCCACCGCCCGACGGGCCTGACCGGTGCTGGCCACGATGGACACCTGCCAGCCGGAACCGGGCCGTTCCGGCCAGGTGAACGGGTATCGACCTCGGCCTGGCGCACTTCGCGGTCCTCTCCGACGGCACTCAGGTGGCCGCGCCGAACTTCCTGCCTCGCGCGGCCCGCGAGCTGCGCCGGCTGCAGCAGGACCTGTCCCGCAAGACAAAGGGATCGGACAACCGCAAGAAAGCCGTCGTCAGGGTGACCCGCGACCATCCTGGTCAGCGGGGTGGAGGACAGCTCGCTGCAGACGTCCCTCGTGGTGGACGACACCTCGCTCACCCTGAGCGGATCCGACCCGTACCACCGGCGGTCGATCGTCGCGTCCCGCGGCGGCCGACCGCCGTCTGCCGGCGACCACCGCCGGGCTCCCGGCCCGTGCCGCAGATGCGGCCGATTCCTCGCCATCCCCCTCTGGTACGCGAGGGAAGCCGTCGCTTTCGCCATGCATCCGCGAAGCGCTAGGGTGACCGGGTGACCGTGTTCCGGATCAGTGAGGCCGCCGAGCTGCTGGGCGTCAGCACCGACACGGTGCGGCGCTGGGTGGACGCCGGGCGGCTGGCGGCGACCCGCGACGAGCACGGCCACCGGCTGGTCGACGGCGTCGAGCTGGCCGGCTTCGTCCGGGCCCAGGCCGCCGAGCCGGACGGGCGGGCCGAGTTCTCCTCGGCCCGCAACCGGCTGCGCGGGATCGTCACCGCCGTCATCCGGGACACGGTGATGGCCCAGGTCGACATCCAGGCCGGCCCGTTCCGGGTGGTCTCGCTGATGAGCCGGGAGGCGGTCGACGAGTTGGGCCTGGAGGTCGGCTCGATCGCCGTCGCCGTGATCAAGTCGACCACCGTCGTGGTGGAGCGGGCCGCGCCAGGCGGCCCCCGAGAAAGGAACAGCCGATGACGAGGATCCGCGCCGCCCTGACCGTCCTGCCGATGGTGGCCGCCCTCGGCCTCGCCGGCTGCGGCAGCAGCACCGACGACGGCGGCAAGGGCGAGACCGGCGGGATCACCGGCACGGTGACCGTCTTCGCCGCCGCGTCCCTGACCGAGTCCTTCACCACCCTCGGCCGGCAGTTCGAAGCCGCGCACCCGGGCGTCCGGGTCACCTTCAACTTCGCCGGCAGCTCCGCCCTGGCCACCCAGATCACCCAGGGCGCCCCGGCGGACGTGTTCGCCTCGGCCGCCCCGAAGAACATGGCCACCGTCACCGACGCGGGCGCCGCCGACGGCTCCCCCACCGTCTTCGCCCGCAACCAACTCGTCATCGCCGTGCCGAAGGGCAACCCCGGCCGGATCACCGGGTTGACCGACCTGACCAGGCCCGGCGCCAAGGTGGCGCTCTGCGCCGAGCAGGTGCCCTGCGGAGCGGCCGCGACCAAGGCTCTCGACGCGGCGGGCGTGAAGCTGACCCCGGTGACCCTGGAGCAGGACGTCAAGGGCGCGCTGTCCAAGGTGACGCTCGGCGAGGTCGACGCCGCGCTGGTCTACCGCACCGACGTCCGGTCCGCCGCCGCCCAGGTCGACGGAGTCGAGTTCCCCGAGTCGGCCGGCGCAATCAACGACTACCCGGTCGTGGTGCTGAAGGACGCGCCGAACCCGACCGCCGCCCGCGCCTTCGTCGAGCACGTCCGCTCCGACCAGGGCCGCGCGGTGCTCACCGGTGCCGGCTTCCAACCGCCGACGGGGTCGTGACCGCCGTACGGGACGCCCCGGCGCCGCGCACCCGGCGGCGGCCCGGTCGGCGGGTGCCGGTCGCGCTGCTCGTACCGGCCGCGCTGGGGCTGCTCTTCCTGGTGCTGCCGCTGGCCGGGCTGCTGGCGCGTACCCCCTGGGCGACGCTGCCGCAGCGGCTGACCGCGCCGGGTCTGCTCACCGCGCTGTGGCTGTCGGTGCAGTGCGCCACCCTGGCCACCCTGCTCTGCCTGGCCTGCGGCGTACCCCTGGCCTGGCTGCTGGCCCGGGTGGAGTTCCCCGGCCGGCGGGTGGTGCGGGCCCTGGTCACCGTCCCGCTGGTGCTGCCCCCGGTGGTCGGCGGCGTGGCGTTGCTGCTGGTCTTCGGCCGTAACGGCCTGCTCGGGCAGTGGCTGGACAGCACCGTCGGCCTCACCCTGCCGTTCACCACCACTGGCGTGGTCCTCGCCGAGGCATTCGTGGCGATGCCGTTCCTCGTCATCGCCGTCGAGGGCGCGCTACGCGGCGCGGACAGCCGCTACGAGGAGGCCGCCGCCACCCTCGGCGCCGGCCGGTGGACCACCTTCACCCACGTCACCCTCCCGCTGATCGCCCCCGGCGTCGCCGCCGGCGCGGTGCTCTGCTGGGCCCGGGCGCTCGGCGAGTTCGGCGCGACCATCACCTTCGCCGGCAACTATCCCGGCCGCACCCAGACCATGCCGCTGGCGGTCTACCTGGCCCTGGAAACCGACCTGGACACGGCGATCGTGCTCAGCCTGATCCTGCTCACCGTCTCGGTGGCGATCCTCGCCGGGCTGCGCGACCGCTGGATCGGCAGCCCGTGAGCGGCCCGCTGCTGGACGGCCACCTGGTCGTCGACCGGGGCGCCTTCCACCTCGACGTCCGGGTACGCGTCGCCGCCGGTGAGGTCGTCGCGCTGCTCGGCCCGAACGGGGCCGGCAAGACCACCGCCCTGCGCGCCCTCGCCGGGCTGCAACCGCTCACCGCCGGACACGTCCTGCTCGACGGCGCCGACCTGGACCGGCCCGACCGGGGACGCTGGGTCCCGCCGGAGCGTCGCCGCGTGGGCGTGGTGTTCCAGGACTACCTGCTCTTCCCCCACCTGAGCGCGCTGGACAACGTCGCGTTCGGCCCGCGCCGGCAGGGCCTCGACCGGCGGGCCGCCCGCGAACAGGCGGCCGGCTGGCTGGACCGGGTCGGGCTGTCCGAGCACGTCCGACGCAGGCCGCGGCAGCTCTCCGGCGGCCAGGCCCAGCGGGTCGCGCTGGCCCGCGCGCTCGCCGTACGCCCGAGGCTGCTCCTGCTCGACGAGCCGCTCGCGGCGCTCGACGCCCGCACCCGGCTGGACACCCGGGCGCACCTGCACCGGCACCTGGCCGACCACGACGGCGCGACCCTGCTGGTCACCCACGATCCGCTGGACGCGCTCGCCCTGGCCGACCGGCTCGTCATCGTCGAGGACGGCCGGGTGGTGCAGGAGGGGGACGCGGCCACCGTCACCGCCCGGCCGCGCACCGACTACGTCGCCCGGCTGGTCGGGCTGAACCTCTACCGGGGCCGCGCCGACGGGCACCGGATCCGCCTCGGTGACGGCTTCGCCCTGGCCACCGCGGACCGGCTCGACGGCGACGCCTTCGTGGTCTTCCCGCCTGCCGCGGTCGCCCTGCACCCGCAGCGGCCCGAGGGCAGCCCCCGCAACACCTGGCCGGCCACGGTCGCCGGGGTGCAGCGGCACGGGGACAACCTGCGGGTGCAGCTCGCCGGCGCGGTCGCGGCCGCCGCCGACGTCACCCCGGCCGCCGCCGCCCAGCTGCGCCTGGTACCCGGGCAGCGGGTGTGGGCGGCGGTCAAGGCCAGCGAGACCCGGGCGTACCCGGCCGGGCCCGCGTAGCCGGGCAGCTATCGGTCCGTTTCCGGCTGGTAGATGTCGGGGACGCCGTCGTGGTCCCGGTCGACGGTCTCGATCTCGTGCACCCGCCGGTAGAGACGGGTCCGCGCCCGCAGGATCACCGTCGCCAGCAGCGCGGAGAGCAGCGAGCCGGTGAGCACGGCGACCTTGACGTGGCCGTCGCGCTCGCTGCCCAGGCCAAAGGCCAGCTCGCCGATCAGCAGCGACACGGTGAAGCCGATCCCGCCGAGCAGCGCCAGGCCGAGCACGTCGAGCCAGCTCAGCCCCTCGTCGAGGTTGGCGCGGGTGAACCGGGACACCAGCCAGGTGGCGGCCAGGATGCCGACCGGCTTGCCGAGCACCAGGCCCACCACGATGCCGACCGCCACCCGATCGGTCAGCGCGGTGGCCAGCCCGGCCAGGCCACCGACGGTGACCCCGGCGGAGAGGAACGCGAAGATCGGCACCGCGACCCCGGCGGAGATCGGCCGGAACCGGTGCTCGAAGTGCTCGGCCAGGCCCGGCCCCGCGTCCGGCCCACCGGCGGCCCTGCTGCGCAGCACCGGGACGGCGAAGGCCAGCAGGACGCCCGCCACCGTGGCGTGCACCCCGGAGGCGTGCACCAGCGCCCAGGTCAGGGCGGCCAGCGGCAGCAGCAGCCACCAGAACCGGACCCGACGCTGCACCAGCACGGCGAAGAGTGCCAGCGGCACCAGCGCGCCCAGCAGCGGCAGCACCGAGAGGCTGGAGGTGTAGAAGACGGCGATGATGATGATGGCGAGCAGGTCGTCGACGACCGCCAGGGTGAGCAGGAAGGTACGCAGCGCCGACGGCAGCAGCCGTCCCACCACCGCGAGCACCGCCAGGGCGAACGCGATGTCGGTGGCGGTGGGGATCGCCCATCCCCGGGCCCCGCCGGCTCCGGCGATCAGGGTGAACAGCACGGCGGGTACGACCACCCCGCCGACCGCCGCCGCCACCGGCACCGCGGCGCGGCGGGGGTCGCGCAGGTCCCCGGCGACGAACTCGCGCTTGAGTTCCAGCCCGGCGACGAAGAAGAAGACTGCAAGCAGCCCGTCGGCGGCCCAGGTCGCGACGCTGAGGTCGAGGTGCAGCGACGCCGGGCCGAAGGTGAAGTCGCGCAGCGAGCGGTAGCTGTCCGCCCAGGGTGAGTTCGACCAGACCAGCGCGAGCAACGCCCCGACGAGCAGCAGCGCCCCACCCACGGTCTCCTTGCGCAGGATGGCGGAGATGCGGCTGGTCTCGCCCCACGAGCGGCGGGCGAACAGGCTGGTACGGCGCCGGGCGGCGTCGGTCACGGGGTCTCCTCGTCGGCAGGAATCGCGTCGTCCATCGCCGACCAGACTTCCCGGCACACCAGGGTCAACCTTATCCTGCTCCCAGGACGGCGGCCCGGTCACCGCGGCGAACGCCCCGGTGAGCTCGGCCTTTCTGCCCCGATCCCGGAATCTGACACATTTTGCAGTCAGGGCCGGACGGCATGCCGGTCGGCTACCCGGGGCATACCCCATGTCCCCCAAACAACCGACATCCACAGGACAGCGTTCGGATCTTGGTGCCCGCGAAGCGTCAGCCGGCCCGACCGCGCACGGTCGGCGGCAGATCCGGATGCCGGCTCGGTTCATTGACTGACCACCGATGGGAGGATCGGCGGTGTGATTGAACTGCCTGGGGGATCTTGGTGGGACTGGGACGTACTGCACTTCGACGGCTCCCAGCTTCGGTTGGCCGCGGGACACGACCTGACCTACCACCACGGTCTCGAGGTGGTGTTCACCGACGTCGCATACCTGGCCTGCCCGACCCCGTTCTGGGATCCTCGGTTCCGAGAACCCACCCTCGAGGAGCGCGCACTGGTGCGTCGGCATGTCGGTGAAGAATCACCAGTGGTCGCTGCCTTCGACGTCGATGCACCGGCCGGAGGCGATCTTCTTTCCTGTCTCGTCGCAGCAGGGTCAGTTGAGGTGATACACGGCCTGGTCTACCGCTACTGGCGTGACAACCTCGCTGCTGGAGAACGATTTGCTCCGCATGTGCGGCCGCCGGAGCCATCCTGAAGTCCGCACTTTGCCGGAGCCGCTGCTGCTACTGACAGCGACGCCCAGCGCGGCGTAGACCGCACGCGCGGCGGCAATAGCGGATGGGCGTCGATCACTCGGTGAGGAATGCGATCAGGGTCTTGAGGTACTCGTCTGGAACGGTCTCGTGAACCAGGTGGCCGGCCGCGATCGTCGTCAGCCGGGCGTCGACCAAGCGATCGGCGAGTTCGGCGAGGTGCTCCTGGGGGATCGGACTCGCTGCCCCGCCCCCGATGAGCAGCGTGGGTGCCGTGATCCGGGCGACGATGTCGGCCCATCCTGGATCTGGATCGTCGATCTCGGGCCGGACCTGCTCCACCATGTGCCAGTCGAAGGGCAGATCCCCCGCGGGACGGTCGGGAAGTCCCGGCGGTCGAGGGTGCGGGTAACCGATGTCCTCAAGCACGAGCTTGCGGACGTGTCCCTGCCGTTCGGCGGCCACCCCGCAGGCCACCAGACCGCCGAGGGAATGGCCGACCAGGTCCACCGCGCCGATGTCCAGCTGGTCCAGGATGCCGATGACGTCTTGCGTGAACAGTTTCAGGCTGTACGTGCCGGGCCAGTCACTGGCACCGTGGCCGCGCAGGTCGACGGCGTACACCGTGCGCTCAGCACGAAGGCCCGAGGCGATCACGCCCCAGTCACGTGCGGTCTTTCCGGTGGCATGGAGCAGCACGGTGGGCGTCTCGCCCTTGTCGACGGCTTGCCATACCCGCAGGGAGAAGTGAAGATCCCCGACCGCGATGTCCATCAGCTCAGGCACACCCGGAGCCTCGCCAACCATCGCCTCCGAATTCAAGACATTCTGCCGTGGGCAGACCCACACGCTGCATCCGGCAGGTCCGCGCACCGGCTGCCCCGCTCGCTACCGTCAGGGTCGAGGGTGCCCGCGGGCGCACCGATCTCGGCACGACAGCGGCTCGGACGTGACCTCCCGACAGCGACGGCACCTCCACGGACGGTGACGGAGCCTCGTCCGCACGGTCCACCCGCTCGGCAGCAGAAGAGGATGTGATGGCGCCGTTGATCTGCTCAGCCTTCCTATATGGCGACCGGGAGCGTCTCGATCCAACAGAGTGCGACCTTTGGAGCCAGCAGAGATTGGGCCTCCTCGGCGTCCGCCCGAGTCAGGAACACTCCGGCGCCGGAACTCTCCGGCCGGTTTTCGCTCGCCCCTCCGAAGGGACGCCGACCATACCAAGATCCGGCACTGCCGCGGTTCCTTCCGGCACGGGAGGGAAAGCATCCTCATCTCGGCAGATCCGCACCGCGAGCCGCGAGCGGTCACGTAACCCTGCGTAGCGCGCGGTTCGCGGCAGATGAGGACGGCGATGGCTTGGGTGGGTGGCCAGCTGGGCCGTAGCGCCTCGCACCAGGTTGCGTTCAGCTCAGGGTCGGCCCCAGCCCACTCCACGACGACATTTGTCCAAGACTGACGGTCGGCAGCCCATGCATCATCCCCTGCATGAGTGAGTACGACGTTGAGCACCCGCATGGGATGCACGTGGTCCACGACGGCCCGCGGCAGGCGCCGCCGCTGTTACTCATCCACGGATCGGGGGCCTCGGGCGCTTCCTGGAGCCCGGTGGTCCCGGCACTGGCCGCCCACCATCACGTCATCCGGGTCGACCTTCCGGGCTGCGGCCAGTCCCCGTCCGCGCTGTCATACGACGTGCCCGTGCAGGCGGGCCGGGTGGCGGCGGTGCTCGACGACCTCGGCCTTCGTCCGGTCACAGCGGTCGGGCACTCCAGCGGCGGCTACGTCGCCACCGCGCTCGCCGAACAGCGCCCCGACCTGGTGAGGTCGCTCGCGTTGATCAGCACCGGCCCGGGCACCGATGCGCTCCTTCCGCAGCCGGTCCTTCTTCGGGTCCTGTTGGCCCCGCCTTTCGGCCCGCTGCTCTGGTCGACGCGTTCGGACGCGATGATCCGCAGGGGGATAAGCGTGACGTGCGCCCGCCCGGTGGAGGTCCCGGACGACTTGGTCGCCGATCTACGGGGCACCACGTACCGCGCGATGAGGACGGTGCTGCGCCGTAACACCGCGTACATCGCCGAGCGGCGGGTGCCCGAGCGTCTCACCGCCCTCGATGTCCCCGTGCTGGTGATCTTCGGCGCTGCCGACCGCCGCTGGGAGCCGTCGTCGGCGCACCAGTACGACGCGGTGCCGAACGCACGGGTCGAGCTGCTGCCCGGCGTCGGGCACATACCCATGCTCGAAGCGCCCGAGACGACCAGCAAACTGCTGCTGGGCTTCACGGCAACAGCCGCTGACACCTTGCCCGTGATCCCTCAGGCATAGACTGGTCACGTGCTGTCGACCGGGACACCACCCGACTGGGCGTCGGTGGAGATCGCAGTCCCGCGCCCGTCAGGTCGGCTGCCGGGGATCAGCATGGCCGGGTTCCGCCACCGTGCCCCCGCACTCGTGGACATCGCCATGGTCGCGCACCCATCCGTCACCCTGCTCGTCGACCTGAGCGAGGGAGAAGGCGCCGCCTACGACACCCATGGCCGGCAGGAACGCGGCAGTGTCGTCGTCGGGCTCCTCCCCGGCGATCTTCGGGCAACTGGCCGGAGGGGCGAGTGCCTCCAGATCCGGCTGGAACCGGTCGCGGCGGTAGCGGTGCTCGGCGCATCGACCGAACTCAGCGGTGCGGTCGTATCCCTCGAAGACGTCTGGGGCCGCGACGCCGGACGAGCCGAGGACAGGCTGCGCGCCGCCGCGTCATGGGACGAACGGTTCACGATCGCGCAGGAAATCCTCGGCCGACGGCTGGGCGCCCGCCCACCGGTCGATCCGGAGGTCGCCTACACCTGGCGGCGGACGCTCACCAGCCGGGGGCGGGTGCGGGTCGACGGCCTGGCGGACGAGGTCGGCTGGAGCCGCAAGCGCCTGTGGTCCCGCTTCCGGTCCCAGCTCGGCATCACCCCCAAACGCGCCGCCCAACTGATGCGGTTCGACCACGCCGCCCACCTTCTCGCCGCGGGCCACGCCGCCGCCAGCGTTGCCACCGAGAGCGGCTACGTCGACCAGTCCCACCTCCACCGCGAGGTCAAGGCGTTCACCGGGCTTACGCCCCCGGCCGTGGCCGTCGCACCATGGCTCGCGATTGACGACGTTGCGTGGCCGGCCTCATCGCCAACCCGGAACCCCGTGACGGGTGGCGAACGCATCCCCGACCTTCGTTGAACAGCCTGCCTGCCACGATCCGGCTCCCACGCGCGCAGATTGAGAAAACCCGCCGCGTCAGGGCGGACTTCGTCCGCGGCCGCTGCAATAGCGACCGCAAGGCGCACTCTCATCGGCCAGTTGCGGATGCCCGCTCGGCTCAGAGGCCATCTACCGATCGTGACCGCTCTTGATCGGTCAGCACGCGCACGGACGGCGGCATGACCGCGCGTCGCGCCGAGCTTGCACCGGCGACCGCGCATCGAGTCGTCCGCGCGGACCCGGGGGCCAGCGTGCTGTGGCGGTCAGACCATGCTCCTCCCGTAGGCTGAGTCGCCGTGGAGTTCGGGCTAGTCCATCTCACTGATCCCCGCCTCGCGGGGTTCGTCGCGGAATCGCGCGCCTTCTACGCTCGGCGGGTCGCGGGTCGTGGTCCGAGCAGTCCCGAGGAGCTGCGGGCGATGCGGGCCATGGCAACCGCTCCCGCCCCGTCGTACCCGCCCGCTGTCGTCGAGGTTGTGTGCACCGGCGGCCGCAGCGCCCCGGTGCGCATCCACATGCCAGCGAGCGGCGAGGTGGCCGGCGTCTTCTTGGAGATCCACGGCGGGGGGTTCTACCTGGGTTCGGCCGCAGGGAGCGACGTCCGCAACCGGAACCTCGCCGATGCTCTCGGGCTCGCGGTCGTCAGCGTGGACTACAGGCTGGCTCCCGAACACCCCTGGCCTGCCGCACCCGATGATTGCGAAACCGCGGCGCTCTGGCTCGCTGACCACGCCGAACACCGCTTCGGCACGACGAAACTCTCCATCGGGGGCTTCTCGGCCGGCGCGACCCTGGCGATGACCGCGCTGCTGCGGCTGCGTGATCGGGGAATCACGGCGTACGGCTCCGCCGTGTTGCAGTTCGGGACCTATGACCTCAGCGCGCAGACTCCGGCTGGGCGCCTGATCGCCGACGAGTACTTCCTCGACGCCTACGCCGGGTCCGTCGAGGACCGCACCCACCCCGACCTCTCGCCGATCTACGCCGACGTCACGGGTCTACCGCCGGTCCTCGTCGTCGTCGGGGCCGACGACGTCCTGCTTGAAGACAACCTGGCGATGGCCGTGCGGCTCTCGGCGGCCGGCGTCGACGTCAACCTCCGCATCTACCCCGCCTCACCTCACGGGTTCACCGGCCATGCGACGCCCATGGCGAGAGCCGCGATGGACGACATCGAGAGCTGGCTTCATCGGCACCTGCAGCTCCAATGCGGATCCACTGGATGATCCGTGCCTCTTTCACGGACCGTCCACATCTCGGCAGATCCGCACCCGCGAGCCCCGAGCGGTCACGTAACCCTCCGTAGCGCGCGGATCGCCAGATGCGTGCACCTGATCTTGGTCCGGCGCGCGGCCATCGGCCAATTGTGCGCCTCCTGGCCTGTGCTTCAACAGATCCAGCAGTAGAGCGAACTCTTCGTTCGTGCTGCGTTCGCTGCCAAAGCAGCGACCTCACCAGGCTGCCCCGTATGACAAGCCCTGTCCACATGCACGCTCATCGGCAACGTCGCCTGTTTGCGGAAGCCATTACCAGCCAGCGGTATCGGCCAGTGCGGGCCTGCCCGGAGGGCATCTTGATCGCTAGGCTTGCGTTGCGCAGAGGCCCACGACGCGCGCCCGGCGAGCCGGAAACGACGGGTAAGCCTAGGCCGGTCGGCCGAAGTCGACGGCTTCGCGGACGAGCCGAGGGGCCTTCTCAGCGAGTTGCTGATCCGGCCGTGCTCCCAGCGCGTCGTTGACTGTGGAGAACGCCAGCCGCAACGCGATGTAGGTTGTCGCCTCGAAGATCTCCAAGTCGTTGAGACCCGCGTCGCGCAAGCGGTCAACGTCGGCGTCGGTCGTGGCGTTCGGATCCTGAACGACCTGACGAGACCAGCCGGCCAGTGCCGCCTCCCGCTCGGACAGCCCACCGTCCAAGCCGTGCAGCACGCCCGCAGCGGTCGCCTCGTCACTAAGTTCGGCCAGCCTCGAGCCCCAGGCCAGCGCACAGTAGGCGTCGCCGCGAGCGGCGGCGGTCGCGACCACCATCACGGCGGCTTCCCGGCCTGACAGGCCCGACCCGACAAGGAGATCCTGGCGCAGCGCCTGAAACGCCGTCAGCACGTCTGGGCGCCAGCACCAGGCCCGAGTCAGGTTGTTGACGTACCCGTCCGCGGTGACATCAGCCTCGTATTCGGCAGCCACCTCCGCACTGAGCGGCGGATCGGCGAGGAACGAACCCGGAGATTCCATGGAATCAGTGTGCGCCACCTGACGACCAGCCAACCCGCCGGTCATCGGACCGATCATGGACACCTCAGGGTCACGGTTGCCAGGCGATGACATGCCGGAGCGAACATCCTGTAATCGGCAGATCCGCACCGCGAGCCGCGAGCGGTCACGTAACCCTGCGTAGCGCGCGGTTCGCGGCATGTGCGGACGACTAGTCAGGATCTTCGTGATCGGTCGATCTGGTCCAGGAGCTTGTCCGCGCTGGGCGTGCTTGAGGAGGCGGAGCGCAGTCGCTGCGAAACTGTCGTGCTGTCGGCGCGATGACGACCGGCGTCCCGGAAAATTCTTCGAAGAAGTCCGGGAGGGGTGTCGGATCGGGGCGGTGGTGTTCGTAGCAGGGGTGAGGCCGCCCACAAGGGGCGGCGCCAAGGCAAAGGAACCGCGATCATGAAGCTGACGACCATGACCCAGATCTCCATTGATGGAGTGATGCAGAACAACGGAGCCCCCACCGACGACCACCCGAATGGGTTCGAGCGCGGCGGATGGGCCCGGGGGGCGGGTGACGACGGGACCAGGACGTTCATCACGCAGACCTACCAGCGCGCCGAGGCGTTCCTGTTCGGCCGGCGGACCTACGAGTTATTCGCCGGCTCCTGGGGATCGATCGACCAGATGCGCGCACATCCCATCGGCGTGGCCTTGAACGTGGCCCCCAAGTACGTTGCCTCGACCACGCTCACCGCGCCGCGTTGGGAGGACACGACTGTTCTCCGCGGTGACCTCGCGGCGGCCATCAGTGAGCTGAAGGCCAAGCCCGGGGGCGAGCTGCAGGTGCACGGGAGCGGCGCCCTGGTCCGGTGGCTGCTGGCCAACGATCTGGTCGACGAGATGACTCTGATCGTGATCCCGGTGATCGTCGGCCTTGGCGCGAGACTGTTCCCGGAGACCGGCCCCGATCTCGCGCTCGACCTGGTCGAGTCGCGGGTCGACTCGAAGGGCGTATCGATCCAGGTCTACCGGCCGGCCGGGCGTCCGCAGTATGCAACGGCCTGAAGTCCCTGACCGCCGAACCACGCTTTCTTGACACCACAGGAGATGATCTTCAGATGCAGTACCTGGTTTCCGTGATCGATGACAAGAGCAATCCCGGCAGCACGGACAGAGGGCCTGCCATCAGCGCGTTCAACGAACGACTGATCGCCGAGGGCTACTGGTTTTTCGCGGGCGGACTCGCGGACACCGACGCGGCCACGGTCATCGACAACCGAGGCGAGCAGGCGGTATTCAGCGACGGGCCTTTCGTGGAGTCGAAGGAGTACCTCGCCGGCGTCTGGGTGTGGGAGGCCCCCGATCTGGATGTGGCGCTCAAGCTCGCCGCTGAGGCGTCGAAGGTCTGCGATCGGAAGATCGAGGTGCGGCCGTTCCAGTGAGCGACGTCGAGGAGGCGGTCACCCGGGCCCACCACGACGAGTGGGCCCGGGTGGTCGCCGCCCTGACCCGGCGTTTCGGTGACCTCGACGTCGCCGAGGAGGCGGCGGCCGAGGCGTTCGCGACCGCCGTCGAGCGGTGGCCGGTGGACGGCGTTCCCCCCAACCCCGGCGCGTGGCTGACCACCACCGCCAACCGCAAGGCCATCGACCGGATCCGGCGCGAGAACAAGCGCGGCGACAAGCAGAAGGAGGCTCAGATGGTGTACGACAACACCCCACCCGAGCCTGTCGGTGCCATCGACGACGACCGGCTGCGGCTGATCTTCACCTGCTGTCACCCGGCGCTGGCGATGGAAGCCCGCGTGGCGCTGACGCTGCGCATGGTCGGCGGTCTGACCGTGCCCGAGATCGCCCGCGCCTTCCTGGTGCGGGAGACCACCTTGGAGCAGCGGATCACCCGCGCGAAGGCCAAGATCAAGGCGGCTCGGATCCCGTATCGGGTGCCGGCCGCGGAGGATCTCCCGGCACGCGTCTCCGGCGTACTCGCCGTGCTGTATCTCGTCTTCAACGAGGGCTACCTGGCGACCGGCCCCGACACCGATCCGATACGTCATGACCTGACCGCCGAGGCGATCCGGCTCACCCGCCTGATCCGCGCTCTGCTGCCGGAGGACGGTGAGGTGGCCGGGCTGCTGGCGCTGATGCTGCTCACCGAGGCCCGCCGCACCGCTCGGGTTTCGGCCAGCGGCGAACTGGTCACCCTCGACGAGCAGGACCGTGGGGCCTGGGACAAGGCGCTGATCGCCGAGGGTCACCGGCTCGTGCGCGAGCGCCTCGCCGCTGCCGCCGCCGGGGTGGCTCCGGGCCGCTACCAGATCCTCGCCGCGATCAACGCCGTGCACACCTCCGCCCGCGACATCCGCGACACCGACTGGTCGCAGGTCGTCGCCCTCTACGACCAACTCGTCCACCTCGACCCCTCCCCGATCATCGCCCTCAACCGGGCCATCGCGGTCGCCGAGCTCGACGGACCGGAGGTGGCGCTGGCGGCCGTCGACCGTCTTGAGGACAAGCTGGCCGGCTATCACGCCTACCACGCCACCCGCGCCGACCTGCTGCGCCGGCTGGGCCAAAGTCAGCAGTCACGCGCGGCCTACGACCGGGCCATCGAGCTGGCCGGCAACACCGCCCAGACCGCCAACCTGATCCGCCGCCGCGACCAACTGCGGTAGCGCCCACGAATCCCGATCGAAACCCCGCGCGCAGCGGCGGCCGGCCCCGACGCAATCAGATCGGCCCGATACCCGCATGAGATCGTCAACGTCTACGGTCGGCACTGCACTGTCATCGGCTAGAAGAGTGAGCGTCCGCGGTGAATCGGCTGTATGACCACGGCCGCGCCGGTCGGATCCGGCGCGGCCGTGGTGCGACCCTGTCGGCCTGGACAAAGCCGCCGGCCACCGGGGTTCCCTTACGGACGGAGCGGGTTCGGCGACCCGACATCGCGTCAGGTTCGCCGTCCAAGGCTGAGCATCGAGCGCCGACCGCGTGGAGGTTGGCCGGCCAGAGGGGATGAATCCGAAGGGACCCCATGCTCGCCGGTCAATTTCTCAAGAGCGCACAAACCCGTCGACACGCCACCTTGACCAGAAAGAGTGCCGGGCATCGTTCGATGATCCTCGATGAAATGCGAAGTAGGCGCAAGCAGTGATACGGCGGTGCGGGCAACTCCATCCCGGGCGGCCCCGAAGGGTCGACCACGCCGGGAAGGCGGCGACGCCCGGCCGGCGGGCCGGCCGGGCGTCGCCGGTGGTACGTCAGAGGCTGAGCTTCTGACCCGGAAAGATCAGACCCGGGTCGGCGCCGACCACGCGCTTGTTGCGCTCGTACAGCGCATGCCAGCCACCGACGAGGTCCCTGGCATCGGCGATCTGCGACAGGGTGTCACCCGGCCGCACCACGTACACCTTGCCGGTGGAGGCCGGCGCGCTGCGCCGCTGGCTGCGGCTGGTGTGCTGCTCGCCGCGCGAGGACCACTGCGGGGAGGTGACCTTCGACGACTTGCGCGACCCGGAGCGCCGCTCCGACTGCTGCGACTTCTCGGACTTGCTGGCGTGGCTCTTGGTGGAGCCGCCCTTCTTGCCGCAGGTCGGCCACGCGCCGATGCCCTGACCGTCGAGCACCTTCTGGGCGATCGCGATCTGCTCGCCCCGGCTGGCCAGGTCGGCGCGGGCGGCGTACTTCTTGCCGCCGTAGCCGGACCAGGTGCTCTGCGAGAACTGCAGGCCACCGTAGTAGCCGTTGCCGGTGTTGATATGCCAGTTGCCGCCGGACTCGCACTGGGCGATCGCGTCCCAGTTGACGCTGGCGGCGCTCGCCGGCGACGCCGGCGCCAGGACGGCGGCGACCCCGGTGACCGCGCCGACGGCGAGCGTGCCGACGGCGACACGGCGCGAGCTGACCCGTCGGTGACGGGCGGTGTATTCAGTTGCCATGGTGGATTCCTCCACGCCGACGAGGTGAGCTGTCGGGTTCGGGCCGAGGAGCCCGGCCGCCGTGGGCGGCTTCACCCCGAGGTGACGTGCACCGAGGAACGTGTGGGTCCCCCGCTCCATGCCCGGGTGACAAGGTCCCACCAGCCGGCGGCATGGATTAGGCGTTACCGGCCGTGGTGTCCGCGATCGCGAACACGGACGACGTTAGGAACTGTTTCGGATGATTGCCCACTTTTTGTGAAGTTCTTCACCCGGCTGAGCGACGGCTTCGTCCTTCGAGTTGCGGACCGGCCGGCGGTGCTCTACAAGGGCCCGTCAGAAACCCGTCACGGCTGGGCCGAAAGCCTGCCCCGAGCGGCGGATCGGGTGCCATCGCATCGCCGTCCCCGCTGGTCGGCGGCCCCGATCGGCGGCGAGCGCCAGCGGACGGCCAGCGTTGCCGCTGATTCGCGACTCATGTCTGGGCAGCCCGGCCGCCGGCTCGGACGGTGGAGCGGAGCGCGGCCCGCGATACCGACGCGGCGAACCTGCCGACCGTCGGGGCCGGGCACCGGCGCTCCTGGCCAGCGCGGTCCGCCGCGGGCCGTGGGGCATCGCCACCGCCAAGTCGGCGCGGCTCGGCGACCGGGTGTTGCGCGACGGCTGCCGGGGCGGCAGCGGCGCGGACGTGGCCTTCGTCCAGCGGTTCGTGGGCGCGAAGCGGTCCGGGCCGGCGAGCGGCACCTTCGACGCGAAGACCGAGGCGGGAGTCCGCTGGTACCAGGGCATGCGGGGGCTCGCCGTGGACGGGATCGTCGGCCCGGCCACCTGGGGCGCGATGGGCGTGGCGGGCCAGCTCCTGAGCCGGCGGCCCCGACCGGGTGCTCCCCACCCGGCCGGGGCCGTCGTCGCGTCAGAGGGTACGGGCCAGCCGGTCGGCGAGAACCCGGGCGAACCGGGCCGGATCGGCCAGGTCGCCGCCCTCGGCGAGCAGCGCCATGCCGTACAGCAGCTCGGCGGTCTCGGTGAGGGCGGCCTCGTCGCCGCCGCGCTCGTGCGCGGCGCGCAGGCCGGTGACCAGCGGGTTGGTCGGGTTGAGTTCGAGGATGCGCAAGACCTTCGGCACCTCCTGCCCCATCGCGCGGTACATCTTCTCCAGCGTCGGGGTGATGTCGTGCGCGTCGCCGACGATGCAGGCCGGCGAGGTGGTCAGGCGGGAGGAGAGCCGCACCTCCTTGACGCTGTCGGCCAGCGCGCCGCCGAGGAAGGCGAGCAGGGCGGCGTACTCCTTGGCCTGCCGCTCCCGCTCCGTCCCGGCCTCTTCGCGCTCCTGCTCGGTGTCCAGGTCCACCTGTCCCTTGGCGATCGAGCGCAGCGGCCGGCCGTCGAACTGCGCGACCCGCTCCACCCAGACCTCGTCGACCGGGTCGGTCAGCAGCAGCACCTCGTAGCCCCTGGCGCGGAACGCCTCCATGTGCGGCGAGTTCTCCAGCATGGCCCGGGTCTCGCCGGTGGCGTAGTAGATCTCCTCCTGGCCATCCTTCATCCGCTCGACGTACTCGCGCAGGGTGGTGAGCTCGGCGGCGTCGTGGGTGGAGGCGACGGAGACGAAGTCGAGGATCGCCTGCTGGTTGTCCGGGTCCTCCAGCAGCCCCTCCTTGACCACCCGGCCAAATTCCGACCAGAACGTCCGGTACCGCTCGGCGTGCTCGGCGCGCATCTCCTTGACGGTGGCGAGGACCTTGCGCACCAGCCGGCGGCGGACGATCTGGATCTGCCGGTCCTGCTGGAGGATCTCCCGGGAGATGTTCAGCGACAGGTCGTGGGCGTCCACCACGCCCTTGACGAATCGCAGGTAGTTGGGCATGAGGGCGGCGCAGTCGTCCATCACGAAGACCCGCTTGACGTACAGCTGCACCCCGCGCCGGCCGTCGGCCAGGTACAGGTCGAACGGGGCGTGCGTGGGGATGAAGAGCAGCGCCTCGTACTCGAAGACGCCCTCGCCCCGCATGTGGATGGTCTCCAGCGGGTCGGTCCAGTCGTGGCTGACGTGCCGGTAGAAGTCGCGGTACTCCTCCTCGGCGACCTCGTCACGCGGCCGGGCCCAGAGCGCCTTCATCGAGTTCAGCGTCGTCGGCTCGGCGTCCGGCGCGACGAGCCGGATCGGCCAGGCGATGAAGTCGGAGTACCGCTTGACGATCTCGCGGATCTTGCCGTGGTCGGTGTAGTCGGCGAGGTTGTCCTCGCTGTCGGCCGGCTTCAGGTGCACGGTGACCGAGGTGCCCTGCGGGGCGTCGTCGACCGTCTCGACGACGTAGGTGCCCTCGCCGGTTGACTCCCAACGGGTACCCTCAGCCTGGCCGGCGCGGCGGGTCAGCAGGGTGACCGTCTCGGCCACCATGAACGTGGCGTAGAAACCGACCCCGAATTGGCCGATCAGGTCCTGGGAGGCGGCCTCCCTGGACTCCTTCAGCTTGCGCAGCAGCTCGGCGGTGCCGGAGCGGGCGATGGTGCCGATCAGCGAGACGACGTCCTCCCGGGACATGCCGATGCCGTTGTCCCGCACGGTCAGGGTGCGGGCCACCGGGTCGGCCTCGATCTCAATGTGCAGGTCGGAGGTGTCGACCTCGAGGTCGGAGTCGACCAGGGACTCCAGCCGCAGCTTGTCCAGCGCGTCAGAGGCGTTGGAGACGAGCTCCCGCAGGAAGACGTCCTTGTGGGAGTAGATCGAGTGCACCATCAACTGCAACAGTTGACGCGTCTCGGCCTGGAACTCCAGCGTCTCGGTCCGGCTGCTCACACCAACCTCCTCGTCGGGTCGTTCACGGGTCCCCGGGACGGGATCCGTGGGACAGGATACGAGCGCGGTGGCCGCCAGGTCACCACCGGTCGTCACGCCGGACGACGGGCCAGCAGGTATGCCTGCGGGGTGCGCTCCGGCCGGCCGTCGTTGGCGCGGTAGCCCAGGGCGTAACTGGGGCAGCGGTCGACCACGTCGATGACGTCGTCCACGGCGGCAGCCTCGGGCGTGATCCAGGGTCGGCGGGTGGGGCCGAAGACCAGCGGCAGTCCGCGGACGCACTGGGTGGCGTGTTGGCAGCGGCTGGCTTCCCAGGTGACGGTGATGCCGGGCGCTGAGTACTCACGCGAGTCGTTCTCGGAAGACATCAGCCGCTCCTGTTGTCATGGGCGTCTTGTGCGTTCCGGGCCGGTTGGCCGCCGGCGGCCAGTCGCATCAGGTCCGTGTCGAAGTCCAAGTCTGCGATGGACCGCTCGGCCCGGGTCGCGTTGCCGTTGAACTGATGCTGGTAGGCACGCCAGTTGTCGTCGGCGATCTCGCGAGGTGCGCCGCTGCGCAAGAGCAGCACGAGTTCGGTGGCTGCTCGGGTGATCCGGTTGCCGAGCTCTGGGGAGGCCCAGTCCTCGGGTGCGGCGTACAAGGAGGTGGGGACCGGGATGGCGCGCAGGAACGCGAACAGCGGGCGCAGCTGCTCGTCGACGACCATGGCGTGGCGATCGGTGCCGCCGGTGGCACCGAGGATGACGGGCTTGGCGATCAGCAGGTCGTTGTCGATGAGGTCGGCGAAGGACTTGAACAGGCCGCTGATCCCGGCCTTGTAGACCGGTGTGCTCGCGATGACCGCCTCGGCGGACGCCAGCCGGTCGATGGCGGCTTGGACGGGTTCGGTGGGGTAGCCGCCGACGATCGATCGGGCAATGTCGATGGCGATCGGCGCCAGGTCGATGATCGTCACCGTGGCCTGGGTGCCCTCGGCACGGAACAGGTCGAGAGTGCGCTGTGCGGCACGCTCGGCAAGCAGCCGGGTCGATGACGGGTCACTGACGCCCGCGCTGACGACGGCGATGGTGACGGCCGAGGTTTGCGGAGTGCTCATGTCAGGCTCCTGCGTGAGCTGGTGTGGTGGTCAGCTGGGCGTCCTCGCTGGCTGCGATCAGTGCCCTCGCGCTCGCGCTCGCGGCTGAGCGTGGCGGAGGTCCGCAGCAGCGCCTCCCAGGCGACGTTGGCCGGCCGGGTGTCGGCGTTCATCAGAACGCCACCGGGAAGCTCGCCTGGACGCTTGGGTCGCTGTCCTGGTACGGCGAGGTGCCGGACAGGTTGTCACCTCGGTTCGGGTTCGGCCGAGGCTGCCGCGGCTCGGCGTCGCCGTACTTCGCGGCAACCAGCGACGCGTGCGTGGGCACGTCGGGAACGCCCGGAGCCCGCCGGGCTTGCATCTCATTGCGTAGCACCGGCACCACTTCGGTGCCTAGTAGCTCGACCTGCTCCAGCGCCACCTCGATCGGCAGGGCCAAGCCGTCGACCGCGAACAGCTGACGCTGGTAGTCGCCGAACCCCTCCTGGAAGGTGAGCACCTTGTCGATCACCTGCTGCGGGCTGCCGACCGTGATCGGGGTGCGTTCCATCTGGTCTTCGAGCCGGGAGCCTCGGAACACCGGGTAGTTCTCGAAGTACGGCCGAAACGCGTCGACCGCGTCCTGGGAGCGCCTGGCGATGAACGACATGCCGCCCAGCCCGACGATCGCCTGCTCGGCGGTGCCGTGGCCGTAGTGCTCGAACCGCTGCCGGTACAAGTCGACCAACGGCTTGAAGTGCAGGTTGGGCGCCAAGATGTGGTTGGCGAAAAAGCCGTTGCCGTAGAAGGCTGCCTGTTCGGCGATCTCCGGTGATCGGATCGACCCATGCCATACGAACGGCGGTACGTCGTCCAGCGGCCGCGGCGTCGAGGTGAACCCCTGCAGCGGAGTCCGGAAACGGCCCTCCCAGTCGACGACGTCCTCGCGCCACAGCCGGTGCAGCAGGTTGTAGTTCTCCAACGCCAGCGCGATCCCCTGGCGGATGTCCTTGCCGAACCACGGGTAGACCGGCACCGTGTTGCCCCGGCCCACCATCAGGTCCAGTCGGCCGCCCGCTACATGCTGGAGCATCGCGTAGTCCTCGGCCAGCTTCACGGGGTCGTTGGTGGTCATCAGCGTGACCGACGTACTCAGGACGATGTTGCGGGTGACCGCCGCGATGTAGCCCAGCAACGTCGTCGGCGACGACGGCACGAACGGTGGGTTGTGGTGCTCACCGAGCGCGAACACGTCGAGCCCGACCTCGTCGGCACGCCGCGCCACCCGGATCATGTTCTGGATCCGCTCGGCCTCGCTGTAGGTGTAGCCCGTCATCGGATCGGGAGCGATGTCTCCGACGGTGAAAATTCCGAACTGCACGACGACCTCCTACGAACCCGTGACGGCCACATCCATGACCCACTGCGCCACCTTGGCCCCGATGCGACCCGGACGAGTACTCCCGAGAACGACACCGATCTTGACGGACATGCTCAACCCCCACCCTGACTTGAACGTTCAAGCGAGAACACTAGCGGTCCGCACTTGAACTTTCAACCCAGTGGTAGGGTGAGCTCGTGGGGCGAACATCTCCGCAGCCGAAGGGTCCAACGCTGACCACCGAACCCCGCTGGCTGGACGATGACCAGCTGGCGTCCTGGCGCGCGCTGGCGACCCTGACCGTCCGGCTGCCATGGGCGTTGGAACGACAACTGCAGCACGATGCCGAACTGAGCTTCATGGAGTACCACGTGCTCGCCCGGCTCTCCGAAGAACCCGACCGCCAACTCCGGATGAGCGTGCTCGCCGAGCTGACCAACTCCTCGCTCTCGCGCCTCTCCCACATGGTCAAGCGCCTGGAGGCGCGGGGCTACGTACACCGCGCACCCGACCAGACCAACGGCCGCTTCACCGTCGCGACGCTCACCGACCTCGGCCACACCAAGCTTGCCGCGACCGCTCCCAGCCATGTGGACGAAGTACGCCGGCTCATCGTCGACCGGCTCAGCGCCGACGAGCTCCGATTGCTCGGCGACCTCGCCGATCGGCTGGTCGAAGGGATCGAGCGGGCTGACCCCTAGCTAGGGCGGTGTCACCGATCCGGGGAAGTCGGGCGCGAATGGGGTGGGACGGGACCTCCTCGTCCGCCTCGCCGGCGCCCCGCCGCCGCACCAGCGGCCCGGGGGCCCCGGGGTGCGGGCCGAGCCCGCCCGACATCCGCCGGCGCCGCCGTCCCGGGCGGCGCGGGCGGGTATTCTGCACCGGGTCCGCAGCTCACCGCAGGAGGTCGTCGTGTCCAGGGACACGGAGCGCAGGCTCATCGCCTCCAACAAGAAGGCCCGGCACGACTACACCGTCCTCAAGACGTACGAGGCGGGGATCGTGCTGGCCGGTACCGAGGTGAAGTCACTGCGTGAGGGGCGGGTGTCGCTGGTCGACGCCTTCGCCCAGGAACGCGACGGCGAGATCATGCTCTACGGCCTGCACATCGCCGAGTACGGCTACGGCACCTGGACCAACCACCAGCCCCGCCGGACGCGCAAGCTGCTGCTGCGCCGGGTGGAGATCGCCCGGATCCTGGAGAAGGTGCGCGACGGGGGCGTGACGCTGGTGCCGCTGTCCATGTACTTCAGCAACGGCTGGGCCAAGGTCGAACTGGGCCTGGCACGCGGCCGCAGGTCGTACGACAAGCGGCAGGCGCTCGCCGAGCGCGACGCCAACCGGGAGATCGCCCGTGAGCTGGGCCGCCGCCTCAAGGGCCGCCGCCCCGCCTGAGCCACCCGTTTGCACCCGCCGCGTCGCCGATCGACAAGACATCTTGTACATCATGTCTTGTGCATCTAGTCTGTCGCCATGCCCGAGGACGAGTCGACACTGCACCTGACCGACCCCCGCGCCATGCGCGCCCTGGCCCACCCCACCCGCCTGCGGCTCCTCGGCGAGCTGCGGGTCCGCGGCCCGCAGAGTGTCGGCATGCTCAGCGAAATCGTCGACGAGGCGGTCGGCTCGGTCAGCTACCACCTGGGCAAGCTCGCCGAGCACGGCTTCATCCGGGAGGCGCCCGAACACGCCCGTAATCGCCGGGAACGCTGGTGGCGGGCGGCGCACACCCGTACCGCCTGGGAGCCGGTCGCGGTGCTGGCCGACCCGGAGCTCAAGCTCGCCTCGGACCTGCTGCGCCGGGCCGCACTCCAGCGGTACGTGGAGAAGTTCCAGGACTACCTTGATGCCGAGGCCACCCTCGACCCCGCCTGGGTACGCGGCACCGCCAGCAGCGACCACTTCCTCCACCTGACACCGGATGAGCTCGTGGAGCTGCGCGGCGACCTGGAGGCACTGTCGGCGCGCTGGGTGGCGCGCAGCGACCCCGGCCGGCCCGACGCCCGCACCGTCACACTGATCTACCAGGCCTTCCGGGGGCCACAGTGAGCGCGGCACCGCGCCGCTGGGGACCGCTGCTCGGCCTGCTCGTCGGCCACACGGTCTCGCTCACCGGCAACATGCTCACCTACATCGCCCTGCCCCTCTACGTGTTGGCCGAGACCGGCTCACCCGCGGCCACCGGCCTGACTGGTGCGTTCGCCACCGCGCCGGTGGTGCTCGGCGGCGCCCTCGGCGGCGTGCTGGTCGACCGGATCGGCTACCGCCGGGCCAGCGTCCTGGCCGACCTGGTGTCCTGCGCGACCGTCGCCGCCGTCCCGCTGCTCGACGCCACCGTCGGCCTGCCGTTCTGGGCGCTGCTGGCGCTGGTCTTCGCCAGCGGGCTGCTCGACACGCCCGGCCAGACCGCGCGGACCGCGCTGCTGCCGGAGGCGGCGACCGCCGCCCGGGTGCCCATCGAGCGGGCGATCGGCTGGTTCGAGGCCACCGAACGCGGCTCCCGGCTGCTCGGCGCACCCGTCGCCGGGCTGCTGGTCGCCGCCATCGGCGCGCTGCCGGTGCTGGCCGTGGACGCCGCCACCTTCGCCGTCTCCGCGCTGGTGGTCGCGCTGCTGGTGCCCCGGAGCATGCGCCCCACCGACCAGGCGCAGGAGGAATCCGGCGGCTACTGGCGCAACTTCGCCACCGGGGTCCGGTTCCTGACCCGGGAGCCACTGCTGCGCGCGGTGGTGCTGCTGGTCCTCGTCACCAACTTCTTCGACGCGGCCAAGAGCAGCGTCCTGCTGCCCGTGGTCGCCGAACGCGACCTCGGCGGGGCCACCGCGTTCGGGCTGCTGGTCGGCGCGATGGGCGGCGGCGCGCTGGTCGGCTCGCTGGTGTTCAGCGCCGTCGGCCACCGGCTACCGCGCCGCGCCACCTTCGTCACCGCCTTCGCGGTGGCCAGCGGCCCGACGTTCTGGGCCCTGGCCGCCGCACCGCCGCTGCCGGTGCTGGTGGCGGTCTTCGCGGTCTCCGGTCTCGCCGCGGGCGCGATCAACCCGCTGATCGGCGCGGTCAAGCTGGAACGGGTGCCCGCGCACATGCGGGCCCGCGTCTACGGGGTCGTCGGCGCCGGCGCCTGGGCCGCCATGCCGCTCGGCGCCCTCGGCGCCGGTCTGGCCGCGGACCGGTTCGGCACCACCGCCACCCTGCTCACGATCGGCACCGCCTACGTCCTGGTCGTGCTCACCCCATTGCTGGGCGGCCCGTGGCGGCGAATGGGCCGACCGGCGGCCGTGGACGAGCAGCACCCGGACCTGGCCGCCACGCCCACCTGAGCTCCGCCGGCCTCGGGCCGGCCGGGCGGGCGGCCAGCGCGGTCAGGCGGCCAGCGCGGCGCTGATCGCGCGCACCTGCTGCGATGGAAGCCCAGAACCGGCCGGCCACCGCGACCCGGCCGGTACGCAGCCCGCGCGACGCCAGCAGGGGCAGGAACTCGTGCCGGCGCGGCCCGGACGCGGGGCACCCGCCGGGGTCGGTCGGACTGCGCCGACCGGCCCGGCCGGGCATAGACTCCCGGCATGAGGCGTCGAGCGTGACCAGCGGATCAGTGGGGTCCGTGCCGCCGGGGCACGTCTGCTGGACCTACGACGACCCAGCGGTCTTCGACGCCCGGGCGCAGCGGTTCCTCCTCGCCGGCCTCGACGCCGGCGAGCGGGTCCGCTACGTCACCGCCGAGCCGGAGGGCATCGCCGCCGCACGGTGGCGGAACGTCCCGCGACTGCGCGAGGCGCTGCGCAGCGGCGCCGCCTGCGGGTACGACCGGCGGGTGCTGGACGACCGGACGATCGAGGAGCTGGCCTGCCTGCACCCGGCGGCCGACCCGGACGCCACCCTGTTCCACCTGTACGTCGGGCCCGCTGATCTGGTCCTCGCCGGCGAGCTCGACAGCTCCAACCACGAGACCTTCGGCGCTGCGCTCACCCGTGCCCACCTCGACGACGCCACCGGCGAACTGGTGGTCCGCGCCGACGAGCTGCGCTTCATCGACTACCGGAGCCTGGTGCACCTGCACCGGCCCGCCAAGCGGCGCGGCGGGACCGTGGTCCTGCGCACCGCGCTGGCGCCCGCTGCCCGGCTAGTCGAGCTGCTGGGACTGTCCCGCATCCGGGTGGCGGTGGCCCGATGAGGACCGGCGCGGCCGCGGGGCACCGCGGGTACTTCCACGAGGCCGTCTGCTACGGCTCCGAGGACGAGCTCCTCGCCGTCGTGCTGCCCTTCCTCGCCGGCGGGGTCGCCGCCGGTGAGCCGACGCTGGTCGCCTTCGGCGAGCGCAACACCGCGCTGGTGCGCGCGGCGCTCGGACCGGACTCCGGGGTGTCGTACCTCGGTGGCGGCGACGTGTACGGCCGGCCGACGGTGGCGATCAGGTCCTACCGGCAGCTGCTGGCCGACCACGTCACCGCCGGGGCGGGGCAGATCCGCATCATCGGTGAGCTGCCTGCGTCCGCGTTCGGCCCGACCTGGGACTGGTGGGCCCGCTACGAGTCGGCGATCAACCACGCCTACGATGACTTTCCACTGTGGAGCATGTGCGCGTACGACACCCGGACCGCCCCGGCCGCGATGCTGGCGGACGTGGCCCGCACCCACCCGCGTACGGCCACGCCGGACGGGCGGCACATGCCGAACGAGGGCTACACCGAGCCCGAGGCGTACCTGCGGGAGAACCGGCCGATGGCGCCCGACCCGTTGCAGGCGGGCACTCCGGCCGTCGAGCTGGGCGACCCGACACCGGCGCGGGCCCGCGAGGCGGTGCAGGAGGCCGGTCGTGGCCGGCTGAAGGTCGACGACGTCGACGACCTGGCGGTGGCGGTGAGCGAGGTGGTGACCAACGCGCTGCGGCACGGTCGGCCGCCGGTGCGGTTCCGGCTCTGGGCCGCCGAGAATCGGATCGTGGTGACCGTCGACGACCGCGGTGACGGGCCGAGCGATCCGTACGCTGGTCTGCTGCCCGCCCAGGGCGCGACGGCGGGCGGTCTCGGGCTGTGGATCACCCACCAGTCCTGCAACCACGTCGCGATGCACCGCGGGGCGGACGCTTTCACGCTGCGCCTGACCGCCGGCAATCCGCACGTCACGCGCTGACGCGCGGCGGGCGGCCCTGCGGGGGCGGGTCAGTCGCGCAGCAGATCGGCGTGCACGGCGCGCAGCCGGTCGAGGGCCCGGTCGCCGCCCGGCGAGACCCGCCGGTCCAGCTCGGCCCAGGCCTCGGCGAGGGCAGCGGTGACCGCGCGCAGCTCGGCGGCGTGCCGGCGGGCGCCCTGCCGGTGCGCCTCCTCCAGGCGGCGGGCCCAGCCGGCGGTGACGGCGGCGAGGCGCTCACCGTCGGCCCGCGCCTGGGCGGCGGTGCGGGCCGCTGCGGCGGGCACGATCGCGGCGACCGGGCGGGTATCACCGTCGCGGGTGACCAGGGTGACGGTGTCGGTCAGCTCGGCCATGGCGATCAGCTGGGTCAGTCGGGTGCGCAGCTCGCGCAGCGGCAGGGAACGGGGTCGACCACTGTGGTGGGTCAGCGCGGGGGCAGCCATGCTCCCATGCTGGGACCGGGGTACGACATTTACCGACGTGACGGTCCGGCGGGGTCGGCACCGCCGGCCGGATGGCACCGTGGGGGGCGGGGTGGGCGGGGGCCCACCCCGCCCCGGCCAATCAGCTCGCCTGCAGGGTCACGTCGTCGATGACGAAGCTGGTCTGCAGGGACACGTCCTCGGTCCCGGTGAACTTGAGGGTGACGGTCTGACCGGCGTACGCGCCCACGTTGAACGAGCGCAGCATGTAGCCGCTGGCGGCGTTGAGGTTGGAGTATGTCGCCAGGGTGGTGGTGCCGACCTGGACGGTCAGCTTGTCGTACGCGGTGCTTGTGGTGGTCTCGGCGGTGTCGATGTGCAGGTAGAAGGCGAGGGTGTACGTCGCGCACCCAGCCGGCACGGTCACCGTCTGCGACAGCGTGTCGGTGTGGGTGCTGCCGTAGCCGTCGAGCCACGCCTTGTACGAACCGGTCCGGGCCGGCTGGCTGGCCGAGTTGGTGATCACGCCCGAGCTGGCGGTCCACGGGGTGGTGCCGGACTCGAAGCCGCCGTTGCCGATCACCTGGGCGCCGGCGCACCCGCCGGTGCCGGTCACGGTGAGACTGTAGGTGGCGGTGCGGGTGACCGACCCGGTGCCGGTGACCGTGATGGTGAAGGTGCCGGTGGTGGCGGTCGACGAGGCGGTGACAGTCATCGTGGCGGAACCGCCGGAGGTGACCGACGACGGGCTGAACGACACGGTCACGCCGCTGGGCGCGCCGGAGGCGGTGAGCGTCACTGTCTGCGCGCTGCCGGCGGTGGTGGCGGTGGCGACGGTGGCGGTGGTGGCGCTGCCCTGGGCCACGCTGCCGGAGGTCGGGCTCACCGAGACCGAGAAGTCGTTGGTCGGGGTGCCGCCGACCGCGAGCTGCCAGATGGCGTACGCGACGCCGTCGGCGCTGCGGTTGAGCACGGTCGCGTTGACGTTGCTGGTGGTGTCGCAGGAACGGTGGTAGCAGCCGTCGTACGCCGCGCCGGCAGTGCCGCCCCACTTGCTGGCCTGCGCGGAGGTCTTGGTGGCGCTGGCGCCGGCGGCGTAGCCGGAGGTGGGGATGCCGGCCTGCTGGAAGGAGTAGTCGTCGGAGCGGCCCTGGCCCTCGACGTTCTCCTCGGGCAGGAGGTTGAGCGAGTCCCAGTAGGCCTTGAGCGGCGCGGCGGTGGTGGAGGTGACCCGGTTGATGAAGTAGCCGCCGTTGGGCGAGCCGACCATGTCGAAGTTGTAGTAGCCCTTGAGGTAGCCCTTCTGGGTGGCGGTGAGCGAGTTGACGTAGAACTTCGAGCCCTGCAGGCCCTGCTCCTCGCCGTTCCACCAGGCGAAGCGGACCCGCTTGGTCATGGACGGGTTCTGCTCGGCCAGCACCAGCGCGTTCTCCAGCAGGGTGGCCGAGCCGGAGCCGTTGTCGTTGATGCCCGGGCCGGCGGAGACGCTGTCCAGGTGCGCGCCGAACATGACGACCTGGTCGGCGGGGCCCTGCGGCCACTCGGCGATCAGGTTGTTGCCGGGGTAGGTGCAGTTCGAGCAGTACTGCTCGCTGACCGTGTAGCCGGCGGCCTGGAGCTTGGTCTTGAGGTAGCTGACCGACGCGGTGTAGCCGGCCGAGCCGGCTCGCCGGGTGCCGCCGTTGTTGGTGGCGATGGTGTTGAGCTGGGTCAGGTGGGCCTGGACGTTGGTCACCGAGATGTCCGGCGCCGCGAGGGCGGCGAGCGGGGCGGCGGCCGGCGGGGCCGCCGTGGCCGGTTGCGCGGACAGGGTCATCGTCACGGCGGCGAACACGGCGAGGGCGAGGCCCTTCGTCGGCGTGCTACGTCTCATGCGAACTCCTCGTGGGGGTCTGCGGGCGTGGCCGGATCCCTGGCGGGGTCAGGTCGGGGTGGACGGGATCTCGTGGCCCGGGGGTCAGGCCACGGCGGTCACACCAGGGAATGAAACACTGACATGTATCGATCTCACGGTCAACCGGCCGAACGGTGTCACAATCCCGCCGTCCTGCATCCGGACGCGGTGCCCGCCCCGCCCGCCGGCACGGTGGCCCGGGTGGCCTGACGGGCCCGGCGAGCCCGCCGCGCCGGCCGCCCGGTCAGCCCGCCCCGGCGAGCAGCGCCTCCGCCGAGGTAGTCCGCGCGTAGAGCAGGAACCGGCCGACCCGGTGCGTGCCCACCCGGCGCTCTGGCTGGCCGGGTTCGGCTGGCTGGCCATGGCCTGGCGCACCGGTATCGGCAACGTCATCGGGGTGAGCCTGCGCCAGCGCGCCACCCCGGACGCGCTGCTCGGGCGGATGAACGCGGTGTTCCGCTTCCTGCTGTTCGGCGCGACCGCGGTCGGCGCCGCGCTCTCCGGCCTGCTCGGCCAGTACGCGAGCGTCCACACCGCGCTCTGGATCGGCGCCGCGGGCGCCGCGCTGACCTGGCTGCCGATCTTCTGCTCCCCGCTGCGCGCCCTCGCCGAGCCGCCGACGGTGTCGCCACCGCGGGAGGCGGCGACGGTCGCGGACGCCTCCGGACCAGCGGCCCGCACCTCCCGCTGAGGACTGTTACTCCGCTGTTACGCCCCGGTGGGACGGCTGTGGCGTACCCGCCCGACCGTCGAACTCCACCGGCCCACCGAACGGGCCGGACGGAATCGGCAGGGAGGACCCGATGCGATCGAAGAGGACACTGGGGGCGGTGGCGGCGGTCATGCTCGCCGTCCTGCTCACCGCCACCACGGCGGCCACCGCGGCAGCGCGGCCCACGACGCCCGGCGCGCAGGCCGCGCCGCGAGCGGTCACCGGCGCGCCATACTGCGGGATCACCTGGGGCAGCACCGAGAAGTCGGGCGGCGACCTGCGCACCGCCTCGCTGCTGAGCACCCGCACCGGCCAGCACGACTGCTGGGACCGGCTGGTGTTCGAGTTCGACGGCCCGGCCGACGGCTTCTCCGTCGCGTACGGCGAGACCTGGACCGAGGGGCAGGGGCTGGCGCTGTCGCCGTACACGGCGGGCGGGGCGCTGCTGCGGGTGCAGCTGCGCGAGCCGGCGATCGGCTACCCGTACCGGGCCGGCGACCACGTGGCGACCGTGCTGGGCTACCGGACGCTGCGCGACGTGGTGTACGGCGGCACGTTCGAGGGCTACAGCACCTTCGCCGTCGGCGTACGGGCGCAGCTGCCCTTCCGGGTGCTGGTGCTCGCCGGCCCCGGCGCGCACAGCCGGATCGTGCTGGACGTCGCCCACCAGTGGCAGGAGTGACCAGCCGTCGGGGCGGGGGCCGGGCGTCGACCGGACCCCCGCCACCGGCCGTTGCGCCAGGGCCGTCCGATGACGTCACGGGGCTACCCTGGGGACGTCATGGACGGCCGCGTGCTGCTGGTCGAGGACGATGCCTCCATCAGGGAGGTCACCGCCCTCGGTCTGCGGCGGGCCGGCTTCCGGGTCGCCACCGCCGTCGACGGCCGCGCCGCGCTGGCCGCCTGGCGGGCCCAGCCGATCGACCTGGTCGTCCTCGACGTGATGCTGCCCGGCCTCGACGGACTGGAGGTGTGCCGCGAGATCCGGCGCACCAGCTCGGTGCCGATCCTGATGCTCACCGCACGCACCGACACCATCGACGTGGTCGTCGGGCTGGAGTGCGGCGCGGACGACTACCTGCGCAAGCCGTTCGACCTGCCGGAGCTGGTGGCACGGGTCCGCGCGGGGCTGCGCCGGGCCACCGCCGTCGTCGAGGAGACCATCCTGACGGTGGGTGGGCTGGAGATCGACCCGAACCGCTTCGTCGTCCGCAAGGCCGGTCGGGAGCTGACCCTGACCGCCACCGAGTTCCGGCTGCTGCTGGAGCTGGCCCGCCGGCCGGGCCAGGTGTTCACCCGCGAGCTGCTGCTGGACCGGGTGTGGAACCACTCCCACCTCGGCGACTCCCGACTGGTCGACGTGGCGGTGCAGCGGCTGCGCGCCAAGGTCGAGGACGACCCCGCCGAGCCCCGGCTGGTCCGGACGGTGCGCGGCGTCGGCTACAAGCTCGCCACGGCCTGACAGGAGGGTGGCGCGATGGCCCCGGGCACCGTACCGCCGGGTCGGCTCCGCCGCCGGTTGACGGTGGCGTTCGTTCTCGTCGCCGGAGTCTCCGCCGGGGTGCTCGCCGGCGGGTCGTACCTGATGCTGCGCCAGGCCCGGCTGGACGGCTCGGTGCAGCGGGCGGCGGCCGACGCCCGCTACCAGCTCGTCCTGGCCGGACAGTTCGTGCCGCTGACCGACGCCCGCCGCACCGAACTGCTCACCAGCTTCGAGGGCAGCGGCCGGCACGTCCTGCTGGTCGCCGGCGACACCCACGCCTCCCACCCCTCGTACGCCCCGACCCCCGGCCCGCAGCTGCGAGCCGCCGTCGCCGACGGACAGCTCGGGTACGAACGCCTCGACGGCACCACCGGGCGGCACCTGCTCGTGGTCGGCGGGCGGATCCCCGGCTCCACCGCCGAGCTGTACGCGGTCACCGACGAGACCGACCTGATCGGCGGGCTGGACCAGTTACGCACCGCGCTCGCGGTCGGCTGGCTGACGGTGGTGGCGCTCGCGGCAGGGGTCGGGCACTCCCTGGCCCGGCGCACCCTCGAACCGGTGGGCCGGGCCAGCCGGGCCGCCCGGGCGGTGGCCGAGGGGCTGCTGGCGACCCGGCTGCCGGTGCGCGGCCGGGACGAGTTCAGCGACTGGGCCGCAGCGTTCAACGAGATGACGCAGGCGCTCCAGACGAAGATCGACGACCTGTCCCGGGCCGAGGCCCGCGAGCGGCGGTTCACCGCCGACGTCGCGCACGAGCTGCGTACCCCCGTCACCGCCCTGGTGGCGGCGGCCTCGCTGCTGGCCGACCAGCTCGACGCGCTGCCCGACGACGCCCGCCGGGCCGCCGAACTGCTGGTCGCCGACGTGGTACGGCTGCGCACCCTGGTCGAGGAGCTGATGGAGATCTCCCGGCTGGACGCCGGGCGGGAGGCGGTCAGCCTGACACCGGTCCACGCCCTCACCCCGCTCCGCGACCTGGTCGCGGCGCACGGCTGGGCCGGCCGGGTCGTCGTCACCGGCGACGGAGCCGTCCTGCGCACCGACCCGCGCCGGCTGGAACGGGTACTGGCCAACCTGGTCGGCAACGCCGTCACGCACGGCCAGGGCGAGGTCCGCGCGTGCGCCGCCCGCGCCGGCCCGCTGCTGGTGTACGAGGTCAGCGACCAGGGGCCGGGCATCGCCGCCGAACACCTGCCGCACCTGTTCGACCGCTTCTACAAGGCCGACCCGGCCCGCTCCGGTCCCGGCAGCGGGCTCGGCCTGGCCATCGCCCGGGAGAACACCCGACTGCTCGGCGGCCGGCTCACCGTGCGCAGCACGCCCGGCGTCGGGACCACGTTCCGGCTGGCGCTGCCCCTGACCCCGCCCGACACCAACCAGGGAGCAGAGCCGTGAACCGGCTGCCCGCCCTTCTCGCCGCGCTCGCCCTGCTGCTCGCCGGCTGCGCCGACGCCCGCTCCGGCACCCTCGGGCCGGCCCCCCGCGCCGCCGCGCCCAGCACCGCCACGCCGCCCGTGGCCGCCCCTCCGGCCACCACCGGTCGCATCCCGGAGGGCACCGCCACGCCGCCACCCGTGCCGGTCACCCCGCCCCGGACCGGGACACCGACCCCGTCCGGCACGGGAAGCGTGACCGTGCAGCTCTGGTTCACCCGGGCCGGGGAGGTGGTGCCGACCCGGCGTACCCGACCCACCACCGTCGCCACCTCCCGCCTGGCACTGACCGAACTGGCCGCCGGGCCCACCCCGGCGGAGACCGCCGCCGGCCTGGCCACCCTGGTTCCCGACGGCGTCGAGATGGTACGGATCGCCGACGGCACCGCCACCGTGTCCGCTCCCCCGTCGTTCGCCGATACCGACGCCCCTACGCTGCGGCTGCGGCGGGCCCAGGTGGTCTGGACCCTCACCCAGTTCCCCACCGTGCGGCGGGTGGCCTTCGCCGGGACCGGCGTCGTGCTGGCCCGGACCGACCTGGCCGACCTGCTGCCACCGATCGTGGTCACCGAGCCGGCGATCGGCCAGCGGATCGCCGGGCCGGTCAGCGTCGCCGGCACCGCCGACGTGTACGAGGCGACCGTCTCGATCCGGGTCCTCGACTCCGCCGGGCGGGTGGTCGGCACCGGCTTCACCACCGCCACCTGCGGCAGCGGCTGCAGGGGCGACTACCGGGGCGCGGTCGCCTACCGGCTGGCGACCGCCGGCCCCGGCACGGTCGAGGTGTACGAGGTGTCGCCCCGCGACGGCTCCCGGACGCACGTGGTGACCGTCCCGGTCGTCCTGGCCGCCACCGCCTGACCGATCGGCAGTGTGGGTGAGGTCGCCGGACCCGGGGTCGAACCGGGCGGGCCACCGTTATGAGCAGCGGCTGGACCCACGTCCTCCGGCGGCACCACAGTGGATGGCATCGGTGGAGACCGAGGCGGGAATGAACCCACGTGTACGGCTTTGCGGACCGTGCCCCGACCAGGATTCGAACCTGGGCTCTCCGGTTTCGTAGACCGGCGCTCTCTCCGCTGAGCCACCGGGGCGTACGACCGGCGCCCGCCCCCCCACGGACGCCGGTCGTGGTCTAACCCTTCACGCAGACCACCTGCTTGAGGTGCGCCATCACCTCGACCAGGTCGTCCTGCTGCGCCATCACCTTGGTGATGTCCTTGTACGCGCCGGGAATCTCGTCGACCACCCCGGCGTCCTTGCGGCACTCCACCCCGGCGGTCTGCCGGACCAGGTCGGCGGTGCTGTACGTGCGCTTGGCCTGCCCCCGCGACATCCGCCGCCCCGCGCCGTGCGACGCCGAGCAGTACGCGTCCGGGTTCCCCTTGCCCCGCACGATGTACGAGCCGGTGCCCATCGACCCCGGGATGATGCCCAGGTCCCCCCGACCGGCCCGGATCGCGCCCTTGCGGGTCACCAGCACGTCCACCCCGTCGTAGCTCTCCTCCGCCACATAGTTGTGGTGACACGAGATCGGCTCCCCGTACGCCACGTGCGGGAACTGCTCGCGGACCACGCCGCAGAGCAGCGCCAGCATGACCGCCCGGTTACGCCGCGCGTACTCCTGCGCCCACCACAGGTCCCGGCGGTACGCGTCCATCTCGGGCGTGCCGGCGAGGAACACCGCCAGGTCCCGGTCGGGCAGGTCGGTGTTGTGCGGCAGCTGCCGGGCCACCCCGATGTGCCGCTCGGCCAGTTCCTTGCCGATGTTGCGGGAGCCGGAGTGCAGCATCAGCCAGACCTGGCCGGCGTCCGGGCCGCCCTGCTCGACGCAGACCTCGATGAAGTGGTTGCCCCCACCGAGGGTGCCCATCTGGTGCTGGGCCCGGCTCTCCAGCTGGGACACCCGCCGGTCCAGGGCGCCGAACCGGCCCCAGAAGTCGTCCCAGCCGGCCTGCTCCAGGCCACGGATGCGGCGCGGGTTGACCGGGTCGTCGCGCTTGGCGAAGCCGACCGGGATGGTGGCCTCGATCGCCGCACGCAGTGGCGCCAGACTGTCGGGCAGGTCGGCCGCGGTGAGCGAGGTACGCACCGCGGACATCCCGCAGCCGATGTCCACCCCGACCGCGGCGGGCGAGACGGCCTGCCGCATCGCGATGACGGAGCCGACCGTGGCACCCTTGCCGAAGTGCACGTCCGGCATGACCGCGACGCCCTGCACCCAGGGCAGCGCGCCGATGTTGCGCAGTTGCTGTGCGGCCTGCGGCTCGATGCCGTACGGGTCGGTCCAGACCCGTACCGGCGCCCTGGTGCCCGGCAGCGGGGTGAATGCCATCGTCGTCTCCTGGTGTCGTGGGGTGCCGCCCCGGGCGGGGCGGCGGATGTCTCGTGGACCGCCCGGGAGTCGAACCCGGCGGGAGTGGCTTGCAAGGCCTCTCTGCGCCCCAGCGCGCAGCCCGTGCCCGTGCCCGTGCCCGTGGGACGAGCGTGTTCCGAGCGGCTGGCCGGATTCGAACCGGCGACCTTCGCCATGGCAGGGCGACGCGCTACCACTGCGCCACAACCGCGTGTCGTCACTACGCCGGGCGGTCGAGCCGGTCTCGGGCAGCCTGCGGGTCGCGGCCGGCGTGACCAGCACCGGTCACATCGGTTTCGGCAGCTCGGCGATCGCCTGGAAACCGCCCTGTGGTCCGACCTGGGCCACCAACGATCCGCCCGCCTCGGCGAGGCGTTCCGCCAAGCCTTTCAACCCGTTACCGGACGTCGTATCAGGCGTGCCCGCCGGATGGGACGACGGCCGGTTGGTGCCGTTGTCCGTGATTTCCAGTCGGACCTGTTGCGGGGTGTGCACCATGACGATCTCGACATGGGTGGCGTTGCTGTGCCGGATGATGTTCGTCGCCGCTTCCCGTAGCACCCAACCGAGCACCGCCTCGGTCTCCGGATCGAGTGGTGGACCGGCGAGCTGGACGTCCTGCGTTACCCCCGCCGTGCTCAGGGCCGACCGGGCCCGGTCCAGTTCGGTGGCCAGGTTGCTCACTCGATAACCCGAGACGGCTTCCCGGATCTCGGTCAGGGCCTGTCGGCCGACGGTCTCGATGTCGGACGCCTGGGCGGCTGCCTGCGCCGGGCTACGCTCCATCAGCCGTCGCACCGCCTCGGCCTTCACCACGATGACCGACATGCTGTGTCCGAGCAGGTCGTGCAGGTCGCGGGCGAAGCGCAGACGTTCCCGATCCACCGCAGACCGGGCCAGTTCCTCCCGGGTCCGGCGGAGTTCCGCCGTCGTCGCGGCCAGACCGAGGATGGCGGCCGTCACCAGGCCGGAGATGAAGGTGCCGTAGCCGTTGATCATCGCGGCCAACGGGTCGTGGTCCCGCTCCCCGGAGATCAAGCCGGCCGACCCGCCCAGGACGGTCAGCGCCACGACGAGGTGCTGACCACGGAGTACGGCACCGCAGACCAGCGCCAACGGTATGAACAACTGGATCCAGTTCCCGCCGTACCCCAGGGCGAGCGGGTAGGTGACAGCGGTCTGGGCGGCGAGCAGGCCCAGCGTGGTCCGGTTCGCGCGGCGACTGGGGTCGAACGCCCGGTACGCCACCGTGACGTAGAGGGCGACGAAGGCCAACAGGCCGGCACCGCCCAGCCAGGGCAGGGACATCTCACCCCGGACGAGGTCTGCGACGGCACCGGCGGTCAGCATCAGCCATGGAAGGAAGGCGGTCCCGCTGGTCAGTTCCGGCAGTTTGTCGACGTCTACGTTCGAGGTCGGCCACCAGCGCTTCTTCATGCCTGTCCCTCCTGACTCAGGTTTGCTTGCCCCACCCTGGCGGCAGAAGTGGTCGCCAGCCCTGGTCACCGCTAGGCGCGGCGGCCGGCCCGACGGTACGCGTAGCCGGCGTACGCGCCGAACACCACCAGCCAGCTGACCAGCACCAGGACCGTGTCCAGACCCGGCGCGGCACCCTGCACGGTGTCCCAGCCCAGCTGCCCGAAGCGGTGGGCCGGAGTCCACCGGGCAACGGCGGCCAGCCAGCCGGGGAACTCCGACACCGGGAACCACAGACCGCCGAGGAAAGCGAGGAACAGGTTGGTCACCACGTTGGTCACGTTGGTGGTCTGGGCGGAGAGGGCGTAGCCGTTGGCGAGACCAAGCATGGTGAAGGGCAGGGAGCCAATCCACAGCAGGAGGATCAGCGCGACCCACTGACCGAGCCCGAGCCGTACGCCGTTGACGATCGCGCCGGTGAGCAGCACCACCATGATCGCCGGTAGGACCATCAGCGAACCGGTCACGGCCCGCCCGACGACCGCCTGGGCCGGGGTCAGCGGGGTGATCCGCAACTGCCGGAGCCAGCCCACGGCCTTGTCCTCGGCGACCGCCGTCCCGACGGTCAGGCCGGCGCTCAGCGCACCGTACGCGGCCAGTCCCACCATCGCGGTGACCGCCCAGCCGGAGAAACCGTCGGCCTTCCCACCGACGTTGGTGAACATCAGGTACATGAGCACGGGGGTGCCAATGCCGAAGATGACGAACCCGGTGTCCCGGAATGTCCGACGAAGCTCCAGCTTGACGTACTGGTTGACCGGGGCGATCTGGCCGAACATCACGAACCTGCCTTCTGGGTCGGCGCGGAGGAGACGGAAGCGGAGGTGGTGGCGGGCGAGGTGAGGGTCAGGAAGGCGTCCTCCAGTCCGGCGGAGGTCACTTCGAGTCCCCGTACCGGACCGAGCTGGGCGAGGGCGTAGACGGTCGCGTCGGAGTCGGCGGTCCGTAGCTGCACCCGGCCGTCGCGCGTTGCCACGGAGAGCACGCCGGGCAGCGACGCCAGGCCGGCGGGCGCCGAACGGCCCTGGAGGTCGAAGGAGACGAGGCTGGCTCCGACCGCCTGCTTGATATCGGTGTTGCTGCCGTCGGCGATGACCCGTCCCCGGTCGATGACGACGACCCGGTCGGCGTTCTGGTCCGCCTCCTCCAGGTAGTGCGTGGAGAAGAGCACGGTCTTGCCCCGCTCGGTGAACGCGTGCATCGACTGCCAGAACGAGCGGCGGGCCGCCACGTCGAGCGCGGCGGTCGGCTCGTCGAGGACCAGCAGGTCCGGGTCACCGACGAGGGCGACGGCGAAGTTGACCCGCTGCGCCTGGCCGCCGGAGAGGCGGTCCGCCCGCCGGCCGGCGAGTTCACCGAGCCCGGCCAGTTCCAGGGCCTCGTCGACCGGCATGGGATTCGGGTAGCTGCTGGCCACGAAGGTCACCAACTCCCGCACCGTGACGCGGGGTACGGGCTTGGTGCCCTGGAGCATCGCACCGACCCGACCGGCGCGTACCGCGTGCTGCGGGGTCTCCCCGAACAGCCGTACCTCGCCGGCGGTCGGCTCGTCCAGGCCCAGCAGCAGGCTGATCGAGGTCGACTTGCCCGCGCCGTTGCGGCCGAGCAGCGCGACCCGCTCGCCCCGCCCGATCGTGAGGTCGAGACCGGCGACAGCTCGCACTTCCCCGAACGTCCGGACCGCGCCGGCAAAGGCCACCACCGGTGCCGCCTCGTGTGTCTTCGTCATGCCGAGAACACTACGAATGCAGGGCGGACCCCTTGTAGAAGAAGATATCCGGACTCCGGCAGGACAAATGTCACTGCCGACGGCCAGCCGTCAGCTGGTCAGAGCCAGCCCCGTTCGTCGGCGATCCGTGCGGCTTCCGTACGGTTGCGGGCGCCGGTCTTGCCGATGGCCGACGACAGGTAGTTGCGGATGGTGCTCTCCGACAGCCACAGCTTCGCCGCGATGTCCGCCACTGTCGCGCCGCCCAGCCCTGCCACCAGCACCTCCCGTTCCCGGGCCGTCAGGGGGCTCGGTCCCGCACTGAGCGCGGCAGCCGCCAGCGAGGGGTCGATCACCGACTCACCGTTGAGCACCCGCCGGATCGACGCGGCCAACTGGTCGACCGGGCCGTCCTTGGACAGGAACCCCATCGCACCGACCTCCATCGCCCGGCGCAGATAGCCGGGACGGCTGAACGTGGTAACGATGAGCACCTTGCAGTCGGGCAGTTGGGTACGCAGCTCGGCGGCGGCGTCCAGCCCACTACGATGGGGCAGCTCGATGTCCAGCACCGCGACGTCGGGCCGGATCTTCAGTGCGACCGGCACGATCTCGTCGCCCTCGGCCACCTGGGCCACGACCTCCATGTCCTCTTCGAGGTCCAGCAGTAGGGCGAGCGCCCCGCGCATCATCCCCTGGTCCTCGGCCAGCAGGATCTTGATGGGTGCCGCAGAACCGGCTCCGACCAGGGCAGCTGTCATGGCGACCACAGTACGGGGGCGGCCGTCAGGAGCTGCATGCCGAGCACTCCCGGCGCAGCGGGGCGGTTCGCGTACCGCCACATTGGTGGGCCGTACGGGGCTCGAACCCGTGACCTCCCGGCTGAGAACCGGGTGAGCTGCCAGCTTGCTCCAACGGCCCGTGCGTGGGTGGTGATTCCACCCCGTGTCGTACCCCCGGCCGACGCGCCTGCGGCGCCGGCCGGGATCGTGTTCATGCCATCCACTGTGGAGTTGAGAAGAAGCGACGTCGCCGGCGGTGCCGGGACATGACGCAGGGGTGACAGGACTCGAACCTGCAACCGTCGGGTTTGGAATCCGGTGCTCTGCCAGTTGAGCTACACCCCTCGGGCGGGTGCCGGGCGACGAAAAAGCCGCCCGTACCCCGGTGGGGTGGGCGGCTGCGCGTGTCGCGCTGGCGCTATCCGCGCCGCCACCCTCGTCGCCAGCCACACCGGCCCTGGAGCTGGCCCCGGGCTCGTTCGCCGGCGGGCAGCATGGCACCGCCGCGCGGCGTGGACCGCATGGTCTCGGTGCTGGCGTGCTGCTGCACGGCGGGCTCCCCGGGTTGATCGGCGTGACGTTGCGCATTGACGGTAGGCGAGGCCTCCGGGGGCCGCAACGAATATTCGACGATCAACGCCGGCGGGCAAGTCCGTGGCCCTTGGGCCAGTCTGGCCTGAGATGCCAAATTCCTTCAGCAACAACATCGATGACGAAAGGTATCGACATCGACGGCTGTAACGATATAGCCTGCCCGTCATCGCGATCATCAATCCCTCGTCCCCTCTGCCACAGCTGAAGGAGCGCCATGGCAACATCACGATCCATCCGTCTGCGGCGTCGAGGCGTGCTCGGCATCCCTGCACTGCTGACCGCCGCCGCCCTGACCACCGCCGTCCGACCGGCCCCGGCCGACGCCGCGCCCAAGGTCGAGTGCCTGGCCGATCTGCTCGGACCGTCCTGATGGCGACCGTCCCCTGGCTGGTGGACGTCCTGCGGGCCGCCGGCGTCCAGGTCGTCGTCGAGGGCGACTGGCTCAACCGGATGCGCCCCGGTTCCTTCGATCCCATCGGCGTCTTGTGGCACCACACCGCGGCAACCTCCAGCGCCAGCAACCCGCACCCGGCACTCAACATCTGCATCAACGGCCGCTCCGACCTGCCCGGGCCGCTCTGCCAGGCCCTCGTCGACTATCACGGGGTCTTCCACGTCATTTCGGCCGGCCGGTGCAACCATGCCGGCACCAGCGGCGGCAGCGGGCCGATCCCGGCCGGCGACGGTAACACCCTGATGATCGGTTGGGAGATCGACTACAACGGGGTGAATCAGGAGATGACGGCGGCGCAGTACAACGCGTCCATCGCCGCCACCGCCGCCGTGCTCACCCGGCTCGGCAAGGACGCCAGCTACGCCCGGGGCCACCGGGAGACGAGCACCACCGGCAAGATCGACCCGTCTTTCATCGACCTGAACGTGATGCGGGCCGACGTCGCCGCGAAGATGGCCGGCGGCGGGACGGCATGGAGTTCGGTGGTGGACAACGCCACCGCGGGCCGGTTCACCGCCAGCGCCAACTGGGGTGTCTCGTCGTACTCCGGACAGCGCTACGGGGCGGACTACCGCTACGCGGACCCGGTCGCCGCCAGCGACGCCGCCTGGTACAAGTTCAACGTCCCGGCGACAGGCAACTACCGGGTCGACGCCTGGTGGCCGGCCAACTCCGGCTACAACGGCGCGACCCCGTACATCGTCGCCACCACGACCGGCAACCAGACGGTCTACGTGGACCAGCGGGCAGCCGGTGGACAGTGGCGCTCCCTCGGCACGTTCGCGCTCCCCGCCGGCGATGCCAACCGGGTGGCCGTGAGCCGGTGGAGTTCGGCCAGCGGACTGATCATCGCCGACGCCGTTCGACTCACCCGGGTCTGACCCGGGCCAGCGGCCGGCTCTACCAAAAGGTCGGGAGGGGCATGGCCAGGTCCTGGCCATGCCCCTCCCGACGCGCCCCTCACGATCTTCGGCAGCAAGCATCTGGCCCGCATGGCACGCGGGGACGTTTCCCGCGTCCTGTTACAGGGAGAGCGATCGCGGTGATCTGAGGCCCGGTCACGGAGCCAGCACCAGCTCCTTGAGCTTGGCGTCGAGGGTCGCCGCGTCCACCCCGCCGGTCCACCCGCGCAGCAGCGTCCCGCCCTTGGCGACCAGCACCACCGCCGGTGGCTCCCGGACGGCGTACGACATGGCGATCCGGCCGTCGTCGTCGAGCACCACCGGATGCTCCACCCGGTGCGCTTGCAGGTAGCGCTGCACGTCCGCGGGCTTGTCCTCGCCGGCGACCCCGACGAAGACCACCCGGTCGTGGTGGTCGCGGGCAAGCTGGCTCAACGCGTCCTGGCGCTGCTCGCAGGGGCTGCACCAGGAGCTGAAGAACACCAGCACCACCGGCCGGTCCGCCCACAGCTCGGCGAGGTCGACCGGGCTGCCGTCGGTGAGTCTGCCGCTCGAGGCGGGCGCGGCGGGCACACCGGACGGGGCTGGTCGCAGCGCCAGGCCGGCCGGCACCGGACCGGGCAGCGCCGCGGCCCCACCAGCGACCGGCTCGGGCCGCGACGGCTCCTCCGGCGTGGAGCAGCCGGTGACGGCCAGCACGGCGGCCACGGCCAGGGCGGCCAGGCGTACGCCGGTGATCATGACGGCACCACCGCGACCAGCGCGGGCCCCTCGCTGGTGTTGGGGGTAAGCGCGATCGGCGCCCGGTCGTCGACGACGAGCCGGTACGCGTCCCGCCGCGCCACCTCGACCGGCATGCGGAACTCGCAGTACGTCGGCACCTTCTGCACCTCCAGGTCCTCCTCGAACGCCGGCACCGACCGGCCGCCGGTCAACGCGCCCTCGGCCAGGGTGCGGCCGTCCGGGTCCACCACCCGGAACGGCGCCCGGTTGTGAAAGTGGGTGTACGGGCCGGTGCCGGCACAGTCGACGCCCACCGGCCGGATGTTGATGTCGCGCACGAGCACCCGCACGGTCATCGCCGACCGGGCCTCCTCCGCGTCGCCGCAGCCGGTCAGCGCACCGGCCAGCAACGACGGTATGCACAGCGCCGCCAGCATCCGCCGCATGCGTCCTCCCAGAATGGACCGGGGCCCGGGGCGGTGACGTCGCACCGCCCCGGGCCGTGTGGTGTACGTGCTCAGCCGAGCAGCGCGCGGGGCCGCTCGACCCGGCACTGGCTGGTCACGGTCTTGGTCGGGTCGCTCTCCGACGTGGCGGTGAGCTGCACCAGGGTCGTCGCGGTCGCGTTGGCGGTGGCGCCGACCGACACGTCGACCGGGATGGACTTCCCGAACTCGGCCGTGGCCAGCTCGTTGGGCAGCTCCACCCGCCAGCCGTCGCCGCCGACGGTGGCGGAGAGGCGGTAGACGTCGGACTTCAGGTTGTCGGTGACGTCCTCCGGATGCTGCTGCTCGGCGGCGGCGTACTCGCCGGTGTTGGTCAGGTCGAAGGTGCAGGTCGCGCCCCCGTTGGCGGGCTTGCCGCGGGTGATCAGCGAACCCTTCGACAGGGCGACCCCGCGCGTGCTGGGGCCGGCGCCGTCCAGGGAGCGCACCGCCACCGTGTACGACAGCACCTCGTCGCCGTCGCGGCGGAGGTTGAGCACGTAGAAGTGCAGCCGGTTGGCCTCGTCGACGTACTCGTACTCGCTGTCGGAGTTGGCGCCGGCGTGGAACAGCGCGTCGGACAGCTGCCGGTAGTCGCCCATGGTGATCTTCTGCGGGGTGCCGTCCGGCCGGTAGAAGTCGACCATGTCGATGTCCTGCGGGTTGGCGTCGATCACCCACTGGAAGGGCGCGCTGTCGGTGTTCTTGGTCTTGCTGATCAGCACGCCGTTGTCCGGGGTGAACGAGTCGGCGCCCAGCCGGTCCACCACCTCGACGGTGTAGTTGTTGAACCGGCCCCCGTCGCAGAGCGGGTCGGTGCTGGTGCTGCACGCCGGCGAGCGGTCCTGGTTCATCGCGATGTTGATGCCGGTCAGGCCGCCGGGGCCGGCGTCCACCGCCCGGGCGGTGACGTCGGCGACCACCAGGCCGGAGGAGCCCAGCGTCTCCCGGGACAGCCGCAGCACGTGCTCCTCGCCGAGCAGACCGATCTTCAGCTTGTCCCGCACGGTGTGCAGGGAGCCCATCGAACCGCCGTTGACCGGCGGGATCTGCCAGCGGGTGTGCGGGCCGCCCGGACCGTTGAACGAGCCGCGCGACATCATGCTCCAGATGCCGGTGTACGCCCGGCGCAGCGGCACCCCGTAGGGGTTGTTGTAGTTGTCGCCGATGCTCAGCAGGTGGCTGAGCTCGTGGGCGTACACGCCCATGCCGGAGCTCTCCGCCTGGGTGGAGGAGCCGCCGCCGGCGTTCGGCCAGATCGTCGCCGCCGCCTTCCACGAGGTCCAGTCGACGTAGCGGGTACGGGCGTAGTTGGGCATGTTGGGGTCCGGCGGACCCCAGGCGTCCGGCACGTCCTCCTTGTTCTGGAACATCATCTGGCCGAACTCCTGCCAGGTCGACGACTCGTCCTGGCCGGCGGAGAGGATGAACACCAGTTCGTACGAGTTTGCCACCTCCTCGCCCACGGCGGCCCGCCAGGCGCCCAGCCCGTCGGTGCGGATGTTGCGGGCGCAGGTCTCCCCGGTCGGGCAGGCGCCGGGGTTGAAGCCGTTGTCGATGCCGTACTGGTAGGACTTCGACGGCATCTTGTACGGGCCGAACCCGGTCAGGTCGACGCCGTAGCGGCCGTTGGAGTCCTGCATCCAGTACTCGTGCAGGGTGTGGCCCCGGTTGAGGTCTCCGGGCTTGTTGAGGAAGTCGGTGTAGAACCCGCCGACGTTCTCCCGGGGGATGTTCGCCGCGCTGGCCTGCGGGTTGCCGAAGACCGACGACCCGGCCGGCTTGGTGATCTCGAACGGCTGGTCCGCGTAGTCCAGCGTGACCAGAGCGATCTTGAAGTTGCGGACCGAACCCTTGACGGTCGGGTCGGCCCAGTTACGGTTCGGCACCGGACGGTAGTCGTCCCAGGTCATCGTGTCCGGGTTCTGCCAGCGCTGCGGGTCGAGCACCTGGAACGGTGCGCTACCGCCGGTCGTTCCGCCGGGGGCGGCGACGGCTGGGCCGGCCGCCGTGGACGCGACCAGTGTGGTGGCGAACGCGGCGGCCAGCACCGATCGCCGCACCGCACGTCTGGTGGGCAGAAGGCGCATCGAGTCACCTCTCATCGTGAGGGGAGGGGGTGGGGAAGCGCAGTCAGCGGGCTGCCGGCCGTGCGTGATCACTCCCCGGTCCGAATCTAGGAGCGGCCCCGACGCCGGTCACCGTGCAGATGTCGGCACGTCCACCGGCGCTTTCCGACACGTGCAGGAGGAGATCTCCACCCGGCCGGCCGGTTGCGCACCGGCCAACATCATCAGAAGGTAAGCGAACGGTCCTGCCGAACCCGCGAGCCGGACCCGATCTCCAACGATGCTGCGGGGGGCATCGGGATGACCGGGAGAATTCACGTGCACACAGAGTTGCAGCGCATCGTCGACACGGTGGCGGCCCGGGTCAACCGGCCGGCGCTGATCGAGGATCGGCGGCAGCGCGTCGTCGTCTACAGCGAACACACCGGGCTCCTCGACGACGTGCGCCGTACGTCGATCCTGCGCCGGCACACCACGCCCGAGGTCATCGCCTGGTTCCGCGACGCCGGCATCATGGAGGCCCGGGCCCCGGTGCGCACCGCGGCCTGCCCCGAGCTGGACCTGCTCCCCCGGGTCTGCGTGCCGATCCGGCACCAGGACCTGCTGCTGGGCTTCGTCTGGTTCATCGACGCGAGCGGCGGGATGACCGACGCCGACATCGCGACCGTCACCGAGGCCATGCCCGATCTGTCCCTGGCCCTCTACCGGGAGAACCTGCTCGGCGAGCTGACGTCGCAGCGGGAGGCGGAGGCGGCCCGTACCCTCCTGGCGGACGCCCCGGAGACCCGCTGCGAGGCCGTCCGGTCGCTGCTCAGCGACGGGGTCATCGCCGGCGACGGCGAGGTCACCGCCCTGGTCGCCAAGCTGGTCGGCACCGGCGGGCAGCCGGTCGACGAACCGGCCCGGATCGCGCTGGAGCACACCCTCGTCGCCACCCGCCGCTGGGTGGGGCCGCGCGAGGCGCTGCACCTGGTCCGCCACAACCACGGCGTGCTGCTGCTGTGCTGCGGGCGCGGCAGTGGTCGGGTCTCCGCCGACGCTGCCGCCCGCCGCCTCGGCCAGACGTTGAGCAGTGCCAGCCAGGGCCTGGCGTCGGTGGCCCGGACCGTGGTCGGCGTCGGCGCACCCCGGCCCCGGCTGTACGACACCGTCGCCTCCTACGAGGAGGCCCTCCAGGCCGCCCGGGTCGGCGCCCAACTGCCCGCCCTCGGTTCGGTGGTTGCCTGGGCCGACCTGGGCATCTACCGGGTGCTGTCCCGGATGGACGCCCAGCAGTTGGGCGTGGCCGGGGTGCACCCCGGCCTGGAGCGGCTGCTGCGCGACGAGACCAACCAGGTGCTGCTGGAAACCCTGGAAACCTACCTTGACCTGGCCGGCAACGCCCACGCCACCGCCAGCCAGCTCCGATTGCACCGCACCACCCTCTACTACCGGCTGCAACGGGTGGAGCAACTCGCCGATACCGACCTGAAGGACGGCAACGAGCGGCTCTGCCTGCACCTGGCGTTGAAGCTGGGTCGGCTGACCGGCCACTACCGGCCGGAACGCTGACCGGCCGCCCGGAGACGCGGGTGGGGCGCCCGGTTCCGGGCGCCCCACCCCGTGCCCTGCCTTACAGGCCCGCCGCCACGGCCGCGGTACGGCCGCCGACGACCGGCAGCTGGATCCGGCTGCGGTCGAAGTGAACCGTGATGTCAGCCCGGCTCTGCTTCGCCCGGCTGCTGTAGCCGGAGTACGAGCCGAGCAGCACCACCCCGATCTGGTGGCCGGCGTCGAACACGTAGTCCTCGGGCAGCAGCGCCACGTCGACCTCGTTCTTCGCGCCGGGCACCAGCGGCGTCGACACGCGCAGCGAGTCGAGGTTGAGCCCGTCGACGATGCCCTTGGTCACCAGCTCCTGCGGGTTGCTGGCGACGTTCTTCGCGACCTGCCGGTAGCAGGCATCCTCGGCGTGCCCGCCCCAGTTGGTCTCCGCGCCCCAGCAGTCCTCGGTGGTCAGGGTCCGGACGCCGTCACCGGCGGTGCTGAACCGCTCGCGGGTGCCGTAGTCGACCAGCAGGCCGGCGAAGCTGGTGTCCGCACCGTTCACCGTGGCGTTGATCTTCACGATCGGCGTGCCGGAGATGTGCAGCGGCGCCTGCAGCGGCTTCGACAGGAACACCAGCCGGTTCGCCGTGTTCGCCAGCGGGTCCGACGGGTGCCGGATCGCGTTGGCCTGGGTCATCGTCGGGGTGTCCTGGAACGTCGCCGACCTGTTGCCGGGACCGGGCTTCACCGACAGCGCGCCCGGGCCGCCGTCGGTCGCCGGCTGCAGCCACACCTGGGTCGGCTGGGTGCCGGGCAGCGGCCACGTCCGCGCGGTCTCCCACACGTCCGGCAGCCGCTCGAGGTCGGCCATCGGCTCGTTCATGATCCCGTTGTCGACGCCCTGCAGCCAGTGGTCCAGCCAGCGGTGCAGCGTGTCGACCCACTCCGTCCGGCGGAAGTCGAACGGATCGATGTGCCCGGTGCCGGTCAGCCACAGCTTCCGCGGCACGTTCCGCTCGGCCAGCGCCGCCCACCACTTGCTGAAGTGGTCGGCCCGGACGTTGTCGTCGTTGATGCCGTGCACCACGAAGACGCTCGCCTTGACCTTGCCGGCGTCCGGCAGGTAGTCCCGCTCGGCCCAGAAGTCGTTGTAGTCGCCGGTGGCGTCGTCACCGTCCTGCCCGAGCTGGGCCCGCACCGGCGCGCAGTACGCCCGCCGCGCCGGGTTGGTGACCGTGTTCGCCAGGCTGCCCGAGTAGTTGTTCGCCCGGGTGACCAGGCCGTTGCTGCGGGAGTAGTCGTACCAGCTGGAGATCGCCGAGATCGGCACGATCGTGCTCAGCCCGTCCACTCCGCTCGCCGCCGCCGCGTTGGCCAGCGTGCCGTCGTACGACTTGCCGATCATGCCGGTGTGGCCGTTGTGCCAGTCGGCGGCCACCTCACCTCCGGCGGCGTCGAAGCCCTTCCGGCGGCCGTTGAGCCAGTCGATCGCGGTCGGGGCGCTGATGTTGTCCGCCCGACCACCGGTCACCGGACAACCGGTCGAATTGTTCGTGCCGATCATGTCGAGCAGAATCACCGCGTACCCGCGGGGAACGAAATAGTTGTCATAGAACAGCGGCCATTTGTCGTTCAGGCCGTCGCCGTCGAGGTCCGCCTTGCACTCGCTCTCATTGCCCCGACAAACCGTCGAATAGTACGGGCTGGCGTCCATCAGCACCGGCACCCGCAACCCCTGGTCGCTGGCCGCCGGACGGATGATGTCCATGGCGACCTTGTCGAGCTCCCCGTCGCCGTCGGTGTCGACGTCGGAGGTCACGAAGACCCGCTGTCGGACGGCGTCGGCGTAGCCGAACACCGGCTGCGTCACCCCGCCCGCCACGACCACCGAGGTCGGTGACCCGCTGCTCGTGGGCTGCGCCAGCGCGCCGGTCGCCGGCACGCTGGCAACCAGGGTCACCGCGGCCACCACCGCCGCCCGCCAGCCCATCCTCGATCCGTGCATCTGCGGCTCCTCCTCCCCGCACCGGCCATGGAACGCCACGCCCCGGCGTGGACCGGGAAGAACGTGCGCCGCCGGTGCGGCAGTTGGAACGAAACCTACGAACCGGACCGGGGCCGGTCATCGGACACCTGTGGGAGATGCACGCGGCCCGCTCCTACGCCTGTCGCAACCGCTCAGTCACCCATTTCCGCACCCCGGCCGATCATTGACAGACCAGATGAGCCCAGTTCAGGATGGGCCAACCGGTAGCTCGGGCCGCACCGGAATCCATTTCGGACGCATTTGCGGCCACCCATCACGTCTCCGTCACCGTCTACCGGGAACACCGCCACGCCCGATCGTTCCGGCGCCCTCCCCTGTCCGCGCCGCCCGCACCTTCTGGCAATTCCCGCACCGCCGAGAAAGGGCCACCATGCCAATGCCCCATCTGCCCAACCGGCGCTGGCGACGGCGAGTACCCGCCGCCGTCGCCGCCGCCGTCTCCACCGTCCTGCTGGTCAGTCCCGCCTCCGCGGTCACCCCGCAGGCCGCCGCGCCCGCCGGGTCTGCCGGCCAGGCCGCCGACCTCGGCCGGCTCGCCGGCGAGGAGACCAGCGTGGTGGAGGTACTGCTCGCCGACACCGCCGAGCTGGACCGGCTCGTCGCCACCGGCGTCGACCTGGACCACGAGGTCTCCCGTAGGGAGAACGGGATCGTCGCGCACGCCGTGGTCACCCCGAACGAGGCCGCCAGCCTCGAGGCCATGGGGTACCGGCTGGGCGAGGTCCTGTTCAGCCCGGAGGACTCCGCCAACCGGGTCGCCGAACGCGAGGCGACGATCACCCAACACGTCGCCGAGAACCGCGCCTTCACCGCCACCCTGGCCGCCGACTCCGACGCCAGCGACGTGAAGATCATCCGGGCCGACTACTACACCTCCGGCACCAGCCAGATCCTCTCCGTCGAGGCCAAGTGGGCGCAGGGGCAGACCTCGACCAGCGCGCTCACCGTCGCGCGCGACAGCGGCCCCGGCACCGCGATCGGCTCCGGCGGCACCCAGACCATCAGCCGCTTCGTCGACGCCGGCGTCTACCTCTACCACCGGGGCGCCTCGACGGTGACCACCCGGCCCGACCGGATCCAGATCACCAGCCCCACCGGCGACGTCGCCACCGTCACCGTCAAGGAATGGCTGCCGATCCCCGCCGACGACCCCGAGGGTGCCGGCTACCAGAAGGACTTCGTCGCCAGCTACCTCACCCCCACCGACCTGTACGCCCGGATCCGGCAGCTCGCCGCCGCGTACCCGAGCCTCGCCGAGATCGTCGAGCTGCCATACAAGACCAACGGCTACCGGCGCAAGGCGCAGACCGTCCTCGGCACCGCCAACGCCAGCCGCGTCGCGATCGACTCACGGGCCTGGGGGCATGAGGGCGGCAACGACATCGCCGTCACGCTGGCCGACCCGGGCGCGGCCAACCGGCCGCTGGCGGTCACCGTGACCGGGACGGAGATCCGCGTCGACCTGGCCACCAACGCGGCCGGCACGGCCACCAGCACCGCCACCCAGGTCGTCGCCGCACTCAACGCCGCAGCCGGATCGCTGGTCCAGGCCTACACCTACCGCGGCAGCACCGGCACCGGCGTGGTCGCGCCGGCCGCACGCACCGCCCTCACCGACGGCCTGAAGGCGCCGGCCAGCGTCTCCCGCGACCCCCACCCGGTGTACGCCATCCGGATCGGCAAGACGCGCGACGGGTCGAAGCCCGGCGTCCTCGCCTACGCCCAGGAGCACGCCCGCGAGTGGGTGCCGCCACTGGTCACCGTCGAGACCGCCGAGCGGCTGCTGCGCAACTACGCCCACGATGGCCGCACCAAGCAGCTGCTCAACAACCTCGACATCTGGATCGCCCCGTCGATCAACCCGGACGGCGGCCACTACTCCTTCTACGACTTCAACTCGCAGCGCAAGAACATGACCAACCACTGCCCGCTGACCGGGTCGGCCGATGCGCTGTCGCGCAACTCGTGGGGCGTGGACAACAACCGCAACTACACCGAGTACAGCCTCTTCGACGGGTACTCTGGCGCCTCGGACAACTGCACCAGCGGCACCTACGCCGGGCCGAGCGAACTGTCCGAGCCGGAGAACAAGAACCTCGACTGGCTGGCCTCCCGGCCGAACATCAAGTTCTCGATGAACCTGCACTCCTCCGGCAACTACTTCATGTGGTCGCCCGGGGCGTACGCCGACGCCGGCCGGGTCTCCGCGCCGCGGCCGACGCTGGCCGAGGAGTCGTTCTTCTGGGGCGCCTCGTCGCGGATCCTCACCGCGATCAAGCGGCACCGCAACATGGCCGTCACCCCGGCCCGCACCGGACCGATCTCCGACGTGCTCTACTCGGCGGCCGGCAACTCCGGTGACATGCTCTGGTACAAGTACGGCATCTACGCCTGGAACTTCGAGGTCGGCACCTCCTTCCAGCCCACCTGGGACGAGGCGCACGCCGAGACGATGGAGTTCTCCAACGGCCTGGTCGAGCTCATGCGGGTGGCCCACGACTTCGCCAACGACCACCAGCGGCCGAAGAGCAGCCTCGCGGTGAAGCCCAGCTCCACCCCCGGCATGGTGAACGTGACCTTTGAGGTCAACGAGCCCGCCGCCGTCTTCTACACCCTCGGCGGCACCGCACCCACCTACTCGTCCACCCTCTACGCCTCCGCCGGCATCCGGGAGGGCGGAGAGACGCTGACCGTACCGGTCGGCACCACCGTCCACTGGTTCTCCGTCGACGCCGCCGGCAACGTCGAGAACAACTACACCCCCAACGGCACGGCCAAGAACTTCCTCAAGGGCAGCGCCGTCCTGCCCACCAGCTGACCCACCACGCGGCGTGGCCGCGGTGCCCACGGGCACCGCGGCCACGCCAGGTCAGCCCGGCTCGGAGACCCGGCGCCGGTGCTGCCCGCGGGCGGGCCCCTCGTCCCGGTCGATCCGCAACTCCCGCTCCAACTCGGCCAGCACGGCCCGCAGGTCGTCCAACCGCTGACTGATCGCGATGCGGTCCACCTCGTCGGGTACGCCGTCACCGTCCTCGTCGTAGTCCGGCGCGAGCCGCTCGGTCATCTCCAGCCGCCGCGCCTCCTCCATCGAGTTCACGATGACCGCGATCAGGATGTTGAGCAGCAGGTTCACCGTGATCAGCACATAGCTGACGTAGTAGACGAGGGTCCACGGCGACACCGCCATGCCCTGCTCGATCAGATCCGGGAGCGTCTCCAGCGACAGCAGCACGAACAGCGTCAGCAGCGACCGGCCGATGTCACCGTACTGCTCCGGGTAGATCTTGCCGAAGATCAACCAGCCCGCCATGCCGTAGACGTACAGGGTCACCGCCGCCAACGCGAGGAAACCACCGACGCCTGGCAGGCTGCGCAGCAGCGCGGTCACGATCGTGCGCAACCCCGGGGAGAACCGCACCAGCCGCAGCACCCGGGCGACCCGCACCACGCGCAGCAGGGCCGAATCGCCGTGCAGGCCGGGCAGGAAGATCGCCACGGTCACCGCCAGGTCGAAGACGTTCCAGCCGTGCCGGAAGAAGTCCTGCGGCCGACGGCCGTACGCGAGCACCCGGACAGCGATCTCCACCACGAACGCCGCCCGGAAGCTCCACTCCAGCCAGCGCAGCACCGGCCCGGCCGCACCCAGGTGGGGGTACGTCTCGATGCCGAGCATCAGGGCGTTGGCCCCGATCACGACGATGATGAGGATCTCGAAGGGGCGTGACTCGGCGACCCGGGCGCACCAGCCGGCCACGCCGCGCGACTCCGGGCCGTCGGCCGGGGCAGCCCGCTGGCGAGGCACCACCGGCCCGCTCACCACGCGCCAGGCCCCTCCCCCGCGAGCCCGCCTGCGAGGACGCCGGCCGATCGGTCACGACGGGGCAAGGATCCGGCGAGCATGTAATTAGCCTAACCACCGCTCGCGGTCCGGCCGGGACGTCCTCGGCGCCCGGTCACCCTCGTACCCGGCCGAAAGCTGTTCGAGGCAACACCGCTGACCTGTCACCCTGGCGGGATGCCGCTCCAGCTGACCGGATCGAGTTGTTCGGGCCTGGGCCGCCTGGCACAGGTGTGGGGCGTCACCCGACGGCGAACACCCTCGCCACACTCAAGTCGATCCGGGCCGCCCGGACGGCGCCCCGATCTACATCATCCTGGACAACCTCTCCGCCCATAAGGGCGTCAAGATCCGGCAGTGGGCGGCGCGGAACAAGGTCGAGCTGTGCGTTGCGACCGCCCATGCCGTGGTACCAGGCGATGGTGCGCTCGATCACCCACCGGGTGTCCCAGCCGGGTGTCGAGGTAGGACTGCTCGCGCCCGCACATCCATCGGGTGCGATCAGGCGTCGCCGGGCGTGACGAGGCCCGTCTCGTACGCCAGGACGACCGCCTGCGCACGGTCGCGGAGGGCGAGCTTGGCGAAGATCCGCGCCACGTGGGTCTTCACCGTCGCCTCGCTCAGGGTCAGCGACTGGGCCAGCTCGGTGTTGGAGAGGCCGCGGCCGAGGAGCGTCAGCACCTCCAGTTCGCGCGGAGTCAGCGCGGCGAGATCTCGGTGGACGGCGAGCGGCGATCCGTCGCCGGCAGGCTGGTCTTCGGTGGCGAAGCGCTGGACGAGGCGCCGGGTGATCGAGGGCGCGAGGAGCGCGTCGCCGGTGTCGACGAGGCGTACCGCCGCGGCGAGGTGGTCTGCGGTGACGTCCTTGAGGAGGAAGCCGCTCGCGCCGAGCGCCAAGGCGGCGTAGACGTACCGGTCGAGGTCAAACGTGGTCAGCATGAGCACCCGGCAGCGGGGGCTGTGCTCCAGAATGCGCCGGGTCGCCTCAAGCCCGTCCATCGCCGGCATGCGGATGTCCATGAGCACGACGTCGGGACGCAGCCGCCGCTCGGCCGCCACCGCCTCGGCCCCGTCGGCGGCCTCGCCGACCACGTCGATGCCTCGGGCGGTGAGGATCAGCCGGAAGCCGGTGCGGATCAGCTCCTGGTCGTCGACGATCAGCACACGAGGCAATGACGGAGGCGCGGATTCGGGCGGGCTGAAAGGGCTGGGCTGAGCCGTCACGGGTGCTCCACCGGGATGCGGGCGCGGACCCGGTACCCGCCGCCGAGCCGCCGGCGGGCGTCGAGATCGCCACCGTAGACGGCGATTCGCTGCCGCAGCCCCAGCAATCCCCGCCCGGCGCCGTCTCCGCCGCGCGGCGCAGGCTGGTCGCCCGTCAGCACGCTGGGACCGCTGGTGAGCACCTCCACCCGCAGTGAGTGCTCGGCGTAGCGGATCGTCACCTCCGCCTTCCCGCCGGCGCCGTGCTTCAGCGCGTTCGTCAGCGCCTCCTGCACGATCCGGTACGCGGTGACATCGATCCCGGACGACAGCGGCCGCGGCTCACCAGAGATCCGTACCTCCACCGGCAGGCCGGCGAACGCGATCCGGTCGATCAACGGACTGAGCCTGCTCAGGCTGGGCTGCGGCGCCAGGTCGGCCCCATCCGTGCCGTCCGCCGCGGGCGCCAGCAGGCCGAGCAGGTGCCGCAACTCGGTCATCGTGGTCCGTCCGGCGCCCTCCACGGCCGACAGCGCCACCGCAGCCTCGTCGGGCATGGTCGCGAGCACCTCGCGCGCGGCGGCGGCCTGCACGATCATGAGGCTCACGTTGTGGCTGACGATGTCGTGCAGCTCCCGGGCGATTCGGGCACGTTCGGCTTCCACGGCGGTCCGGGCCGCGCTCTCATGCTCCCGCTCGAGGAGCCAACCGCGCTCCTCCAGCGCCCGATGGTGCCGGCGTCGCGCCCGGACGAGCGCGACACCGAGCCACGCCGCGGTCGCGCACGCGGCGACGAGCGCGCTGACCAGCCACACCGCCCCCGATCCCACCACATCACTTTCGCAGACACGGGATCGGTGCCACATCATCCCCCGTGTCCAGCCGGCGTACATCCCTGGGATGACGGCTCCGGCGGGTTACATCCCAGGACCGATGACCGAGCGGTACCGGCGACCGTAGCTTGCTGTCATGACCACTGACACCTACGTCGTGCGGCTGGACAACGTCCGCAAAGAGTACGGCGACACGACCGCCTTGGACGGCGTGTCGCTCGAGATCCGCACCGGCGAGGCGGTGGCGGTGATGGGCCCGTCGGGCTGCGGCAAGTCCACCATGCTGAACATGATCGCCGGGCTGGACCGGCCGACATCCGGGTCGGTGCGCGTCCACGACAAGGAGCTGGGCCAGCTGGACGAAACGAAGCTGGCCCTGTTCCGGCGGCACCGGATCGGCATGATCTTCCAGTTCTTCAACCTGCTCGACGACCTGCCGGCGCTGGACAACGTGGCGCTCGCCGCCCAGTTGACCGGCACCAAGGCAGGCCCGGCACGTAAGCGGGCCATGGAACTGCTCGACGAACTCGGCATCGCCGACCGGCGCAACGCGTATCCGGCGGCCCTCAGTGGCGGCGAGCGCCAGCGCGTCGCGGTGGCCCGGGCCCTCATGAACCGTCCGGCACTGCTGCTCGCCGACGAGCCGACCGGCGCCCTGGACAGCCGCTCCGGCGAGCAGGTGATGGACCTGCTGCTGGACCTCAACCAGATCGGACAGACTTTGCTCATCGTCACCCACGACGAGCGGCTCGCGACGCGGTGCGCGAGCCGCGTGGTCGAGCTGGCCGACGGCCGGATCACCCGCGAACGCAGTCTGGAACGCGCATGAGCGCCGTGTGGCGGGCCTCGCGGGCCGCGGTCCGGCGACGCCGGGTGCAGACGTTCGTCATCGGCCTGGTCGTCCTGCTCTCCACCACGACGATCGTCGTGGCGCTGGCCCTGCTGGAGGCGACCTCGGCGCCATTCGACCACGCCTTCGCCAAGCAGCACGGCCCGCACGCGATCGCCGTGTACGACCCGGCCAAGGTCACCGACGCACAGCTCGCCGGCCAGCGGACCGGCGTGGCGGCGGCGGCGGGACCGTTCGGGCAGGTCACGCTCGACCTCACCGACGGCGGCGGGCCGGGCCCACGGGGTCCGCTGACCGTCGTGGGGCGCGCCGATCCGGGCGGCTCGGTGGACCGTCTCAACCTCTGGCAGGGGCGCTGGCCCACGGCCCCCGGCGAGATCGTCCTCAACCAGCCACCACCCGGCCCGGACTCGAATGGGTTCCCACCTGGCAGCGGAGAGGTGACCCTCAGCGGCAAGCAGTTCACCGTCGTCGGCCGGGCCCACAGTCTCAGCCAGACCGCCGACGCCTGGGTGTCACCGGAACAGATGACCGCGCTGCACCCCACGTCGGTTCAGATGCTCTACCGGTTCACCGGTGACGTGTCTACGAAGCCCGCGGTCCACGCCGACCTGGCCGCCGTCACGGCCGGCCTGCCGGCGGGCGCGCTGATCGCCGCGCAGCCGTACCTCGCCGTCAAGGAGAAGGTCGCCTCGGACATCGGCGTGTACGTGCCGCTCCTCGCCACGTTCGGCATGCTCGGACTGATCGTCGCGGTCGTCATCGTGGGCAACGTGGTCAGCGGCGCGGTCGTCTCCGGCTTCCGGCACATCGGGATCCTCAAGGCACTCGGGTTCACACCGCGTCAGGTGGTCGCCGTCTACCTCGTCATGGTGTCGATTCCCGCCCTCGCCGGCTGCGTCCTCGGCACCGTTTCAGGCACCCTCGCCGCCCAGCCGCTGCTGAGCGACGGGTTCGCGGGTCTCGGGCTCGACGTCGGCATCAGCGTCGGCGTCTGGATCTGGGTCGCCGGGTTCATCGGCGTGCCGATGCTCGTCGCCCTCGCGGCGTTCGTGCCCGCCGTCCGGGCACGCCGGCTGTCGGCCGCCGAGGCGATCAGCGCCGGCAGCGCCCCACGGACCGGGCATGGGACCCGAATTCAGCGCCGGCTTGCCGGTGTCAGGCTGTCGCGTCCGGTCACCCTCGGGCTGGGCCTGCCGTTCGCGCGACCGGGTCGAACCGCCTTCACCGTCGCGGCCGTCCTGCTCGGTGTGACCACCGTGACGTTCGCGACCGGGCTGGCCGACACCCTGACCCGGATCTCCACGATCGAGGACCGGGCCTCGGGGCAGATCGGGGTCCAGCCGTCCGACGGCCGGACGCGGATCGCCCCCGAAGGTCAGCTGCCGCCCACAGGGCCGCAGGCCACCACCACCCGGACCGACGCCCAGGTCGAGCAGCTGCTGCGCGGGCTGCCGGATGTCGCCCGGGTGACCCCCATCTTCAAGCTGCTGGTCCCTACCGTCGGGCAGACCCAGCCGCTGACCGTCAACTTCGTCCGCGGCGACTTCTCGTCGATGGGCTACCAGGACGAGCTCACCGCCGGACGCTGGATGACGCGGGTGCACGAGACAGTCGTGCCGTCGGAACTCATGCGTGAGCGCGGACTGAACGTCGGGGACAAGCTCACCCTGGAGCTCGGCGGACGGCGGACGGCGCTGACCGTGATCGGCGAGACGATGGACGGCGCGCCCGGACCGCCCGGCATGTTCGTGGACTGGCGCGTCCTCACCGAACTCGCGCCGGACCGCGCCGTCAAACCAGATGAGGTGTACTACCAGGTCCAGCTCAAGCGTGGCGGCGATGTCGCGGCGTACGTCGCCGCGGTCACGGCGGCCGACCCGGCGATCGACGCGTGGGACACGTCCCAGCTCAGCGATTTTGCGGTGACCGTGATCGGCTTCTCGTCGGTGCTCTCGCTGCTGCTGTCCACCGTCGCGGCGCTCGGCGTCTTCAACACGGTCGTGCTCAACGTCCGGGAGCGCCGCCGCGACCTCGGCATGCTCAAGTCGATCGGGATGACGCCACGCCAGGTCGTCACGATGGTGCTGACGTCGATGGCCGTCGTCGGCGGGGCCGGCGGTGTGCTCGGCATCCCCCTGGGGGTCGTCGCGCACCGGTACATCGTGCCGATCGCCGCCGACGCGGCCCGGGTCGCCATCCCGCATTCGGTGCTGGAGGTGTGGCAGGCGCCGACGCTCGCGCTCATGGCCCTCGCCGGCGTCGTGATCGCGCTCCTCGGCGCGCTGCTCCCGGCCCGCGGCGCGGCCCGGCTCACGATCGCCGAGGTGCTCCACAACGAGTGAGTCGTCGCGGTTGGGGCCTCCGAACGCGATGCCGGCGGCCCCAACCCGACAGGTCGAGATGCTCGCAGTCGTCGGGTTGGATCACCCGGTGACTATGGCAGCACCGCGTCGGTCCTGTCTGCCCCTAGCGGCCTCGAAGGGGTGGTCCGGAATTGTGGCGGTGCCGTCGATGTAGCGACGGTAGGTACCGTTATGGAACGGGGCGCGGATCGGGGTCTCGGCCGATGAACGCGACCAGCCGGTCCACGGCGGACGCTTCGGCGCTGACCTCGACCTCGTAGCCGAAGGTCTTGCCCGGGCCTCGGTAGGCGGGCATGAGCATGCCGCAGGCCGCGTCGAGCGCCGCCTGCGCTTCCAGTTCGGTGTACGGCACCGGTTGGCCTGTCGCGACCGCGAGGTCCCAACCGTGCCCGACGTACTCGATCAACATCATCCCGAGCACCATGGCGCCGGGCAGTTCGGACGACGTCATGCGCAGCGGCCGATCGACAGCCCCGGACCGGAACGCCGCGACCGCCTGCCCACCTGCGGCGGCGAACTCGGCAGCCGGGTCGACACCGCATCGGTATGAGTTCGGGTCGTCGTGGTGTTCCACCCCGGTGGCCCGGGCGGCGAACATCCGCAGCCATCCGACCAGGTGATCGGTGAGCGCCGCCACGTCATAGTCTGGACACGGGGTCGGCAGCGTGCGCTGGTCGGGCTGGATCCCGGCGAGGAGCGTCGTTGTCTTGTCGATCACGGTGGCCAGATTGGCTGCGTCTGCGGGCATGAACATCCTCCTGGGAAGCGGTACCAGCAGCGATGGTAGGCGGGAGCCGGCCGGCGGCGTTGAACAAACGCGCCAGCCACAGCGGGCGCGGCCGGCCGTCGAGGATTCGCGAGGCATCCTGCGTCCGCAGGAGAGCCTGCGCGCCTTCCGGCGGAGCAGGTCTGCGGTGCCCGGCCCGCTCGCGGCCCACCTCGACCTGTTCTGGCATGTCGAGTGGGATCTGCCGGACGGGGTTACCCACCACCAGCGACTTCTGACGCTCCCGGCGGTCCACGTGGTGATCGAAGCGCGGGACGCCACCGTCATGGGCCCACTGCGGCGTACCTGGGTCCGCGATCTCAGTGGCAGTGGCTGGGCACTCGGCGTCATGTTCCGGCCAGGCGCATTCCGGGACGTGCTCGGTGCGCCCGTCAACACGCTCACCGACCGTGGCGTCGCGGTCAGGGATGTGTTCGGCCCGGCCGGTGACCAGTTCGCCGCCGCCGTTCGGGGCGCCGTTACCGACGAGGAGCGGTTCGCCCAGGCTGCGGCGTTCTTCGCGGATCGGCTGGCGGCACCATCGGCCGAGCAGCTCGCCGCGACCGCTGCGGTCGAGCGCGTCCGCGACGACGAGGCGATCGTCAGGGTGGCCGATCTGGCACGGTCGTGCCATTGGAGCATCCGGCACCTGCAGCGGCTGTTCTCGGAATGCGTTGGCGTGACCCCAAAGTGGGCGATCCGCCGGTACCGGCTGGTCAACGCGGCCGAGCGGGTGGCTCGGCAGCGCGAGGTGCGGTGGGATCTACTCGCCCACGAACTCGGCTACAGCGATCAATCGCACCTGGTCCGCGACTTCACCAGCGTCATCGGCATGTCCCCGGCTCGCTACGCCTACGTCTGCCGTACGTCAACCCCGGGGCGTTCGGTGTGAGCGGGACGCTTGCTTGCCGGCTGCGACCCGCGCGCCTTGCCCCCGATCCGTTCCCGCCGGCCGTAGTCTCACCGGCATGACGAGAACGCAGACGCACACCCTCGCCGCGCCCGGCGTCGACCTGGTCTACGACGTCCGGGGCCCGCTACCCCCGTCCGGCGGGCGCCCTGCGTTGCTCATGATCGGCCAGCCGATGACGGCGGAGGGCTTCGAAGCGCTCGCCGCACACTTCACAGACCGCACAGTCGTCACCTACGACCCGCGCGGCCTGGGCCGCAGCATCCGCAAGGACGGCCGGTCCGACCACACGCCGCAGCATCAGGCGGCCGACCTGCACCTGCTGATCGAGGCGCTCGGCGCCAGTCCGGTCGATGTGTTCGCCACCAGCGGCGGTGCGGTGACCGCACTCGAACTGGTCGCTACCCACCCCGGCGACGTCGTCACGCTGGTAGCGCACGAGCCGCCGATCAACGCCGTGCTCCCCGACGCCACGGCCGCCGAGCGCGCCCGGGCCGCCTTCCACGAGGCGTACCAGGCGAAGGGCACCGGCGCGGGCATGGCCGCGTTCATCGCGATGACGTCCTGGCAGGGCGAGTTCACTGAGGCCTACTTCGCCCAGCCCCAGCCTGACCCGGCGATGTTCGGCATGCCGACCGGCGACGACGGCACCCGCGACGATCCGCTGCTGTCGAAGAACTCGTGGGCGATCACCGACTACCGCCCCGAGGCGAGCGTGCTCACTGCGGCACCGACCCGGATCGTGATCGCGGTCGGCGAGGAGTCAGCGGGAACGTACACCGCGCGTACGGCCGTAGGCACTGCGGCGTTGCTCGGCCAGGAGGCCGCGGTGTTCCCGAGCCACCACGGCGGCTTCCTCGGTGGTCAGTCCGGTTACGCGGGCAAGCCCGAGGAGTTCGCGGCAAGGCTGCGCGACGTTTTGGACGCCGGCTGACCGTCGCGGGCACGTGCGCGGGTCCGCTGAGCGCGCGTCGCCATTCGGCTGGCAGTGGCACTCACGCCAGTTCGGCGATCACCGCGCGGACCATTCGGCGGCCATGCTCGGCCATTCGCGGGAAGGTATGCCGGTAGTAGTCGATGCCGGTCAACGACGGTGCGAGGGCCCAGCCGCAGGCGCGGAGCCAGGTAGCATCGTCGTACCCGATTGCCTCCCGGTAGGCCTCCCGGGCCGCGCCGGTGAAGGTCCATAGCGCCGGAGCCACGTCCGGCGCCGGATCGCCGACACCGAGTGCGCCGAAGTCGATGACCGCGGCCAGTCGGCCGCAGTCGGTGATCAGGTTGCCCGGCTGCAGATCACCGTGGATCCATACGGGGTCCCGGTCCCAGTCAGGAGCAGCCAGGCAGGCCTCCCAGGCCGCCTCAGCCGCGGTCACATCGAAGCCGTCGTCATGCTCGGCGAGCCGGGGCAGCACACGGCGGACGCCTTCATCGGCGTGGAGCAGGGCCGACCCGCGGGAACCCGGTGGCTTGACCGGACCTCCGGCCGGATCCACCCCGTGCAGGGCGCGAACGAAGGCTGCCACGTCGCGGGCCAGGAGTACGTCGGCGCAGCCAAGCCTGGGAGGCGTGCTCCCCACGACCCACGGCACCACGGTCCACCGCCACGGGTACCCCGCGCCCGGCTCGCCCACGTGAAGCGGAACTGGAATCCGCACAGGCAGGTGGGACACCAGCAAGGGCAGCCACCGCGCATCAAAATCGGCCTGGTCGACCGCCCAGGCAATCTTGGGCATACGGGCGACGAGTTCGTTGCCGATCCGAAAGAGTACGTGGTCGGTGCCCTCCAACTCGTCGGGTAGGGGTGTCACGGGAAGGTCGGCCCACTGCGGGCACTGGGCCGCCACCAGGCGGCGCACCTGCCCGACGGTGGCTCGGATCTCGTCATCATGGATGGGCACGGCTGGCACGGTAGTGCGGTTGGGCGGTGTGGTGCCAACCGATTAGGTGTCCAGCACCGACGCACCCGAAGGACTCCGGCGCTGACCGCGGTTGGCGGGTGCTGACGATCGAGCCACGCGGAGGAACCATCGGATCGTGCGCGAGGCAGGTCGGGCCCGCGACCGGCGAGGATTCCGGACCGCGACGCACTCAACTCGGCACGACCGACGGTTCGACCTCACCGCATCTCGTCACGGAGCGTGGCGCACGGTCGGCGGCATGTGCGGATTGGGTGGGCTTGCCGAGGGGCTCGGTCGGCAGGTGCTTTGGGTTTGGGCCGGCCAGCCGGGTTCAACGATGATCTGTTCCGTTGCCGGTCGGTCGGGGTTGACCCTCTCCCAGGGGGAGGGTCAAGGCTGTTGGGAGGCGGAGATGACGGGGTTGATGTCGATCGGGGTGTTCGCGCGGGCGACCAGGTTGTCCGTTCGTGTGCTGCGCAACTATGACCGGCTGGGTCTGCTTGTTCCGGCGCGGGTCGATCCGGATACCGGTTACCGGTGGTACGGCGTCGACCAGTTTCCGCGGGCGGGGCTGATCCGGCGGCTACGAGAGCTGGAGGTGCCGTTGCCCGAGATCGCCGAGATTCTGGTGGCCGACACCCCGGAGCGGGCACGCGCCGCCATCGAGCGGCACCGGGAGCGCGTGGCCGCGCGGGCGGCGCGGCTGGAGCGGATCGCCGGGGAGTTGGGCGCGGTGCTGGCCGAGCCGGAGCGCGTGCCGGGCTGGCTGCAGGTGTACGAGCGGTGGCGTGACGCCCAGCCGATTGCTTATGCGCGGGTGCGTACACCGCTGAGCAGGTTGGCCGAAGCGCTGGGGCCCGGGTACGCGCGGTTGTTCGCGGGCCTCGCCGAGCAGGGGATCGCCCCGGCGGGGCCGGCTGGGACCCGCTACCTCAGTGACGACCTCGACGCGGCGGAGCTGGACGTGGAGCTGTTCGTGCCGGTAGTCCGCCCGCCCCGGCCGACCGCGACGATCGCAGCCGGGCAACTGCCGGGCTGTCTGCTCGCCGCGACCGTCCATCAGGGCGGCTACGACGACGTCGAGACCGCCTACCGGTCGCTGGGCCGCTGGATCGCCGAGCACGACCGGGCTCTGGCGGGCCCGGTCGAGGAGCACTACCTCACCTCGCCCGCGCCCGGTATGCCCACGGCCGCGCTCCGCACGGAGATCGCCTGGCCGGTCCGGTCCCCGGCCGGCCCGGCCCGACCAACAGATCGGAAAACCAGATGATCATCGAGAAGGTGGCGTTCCCCGCCGGTCAGCACTGCGAGACCACCGCGCTTGGCGCTCTGCTGCGCCACGAAGGCCTCGAGTTGTCCGAGCCCATGCTGTTCGGCCTCGGCGAAGGCCTGGGCTTCGTCTACTGGGACGCCAAGAGCATGGACTTTCCGTTCCTCGGCGGCCGCACCAAGCCGTTCACGATTACCCGGACGCTGGCCAACCGGCTGGGCCTGACGCTGCACACCGAGGAGACCGCCTCGCCCCGCCGGGCCTGGCAGAACGTCGCTGCCGCCCTCGACGCCGGACGCCCGGTCGGCCTTCAGTTGGACTCCTACCACCTGGACTACTTCACCACGAAGGTCCACTTCGGGGCCCACTTCGTCGCGATGCACGGCTACGACGACACGCACGCCTACCTGATCGACACTGCCCAGCAGGGCGGTACCGTGACAACCACGCTGACGAGCCTGGAACAGGCCCGCAACGAACGCGGACCGATGACCGCCCGCAACCTTTCGTACACCGTGGCTGGCTCTGCGGCCCGGACCGACCTGGGCGACGCCATCCGGGCAGCCATCCTCCGCAACGCGCACGCCTTTCTCAACCCGCCCATCGCCAACCTCGGCCACCGCGGCATCGGCAAGGCGGCCCGGCAGGTGGCACGATGGCTCGACCGCTCAAGCGACCCGCACCGCGACCTCAGCCTGGCCGCGACGCTGATGGAACGGGGCGGGACCGGCGGCGCCCTGTTTCGCGCAATGTACCGCGACTTCCTCGCCGAATGCGCCACGATCGTCGACGACGACAACCTCCACCTCGGCCACCAACTCTACGCCGAGGTCGCTCCGTTGTGGACCGAGGTCTCCCACCACATCGCGACCGCCGGAGAAACCGGCGACCCAGACCACCTGACCCGCGCCTCGGAAATCCTCGCCGAGCTGTCGAACAAGGAACGACACGCCATGCAGACCCTGACCGGCATTCGCACCGCCCAACCACCCGACAACTGCGCGCCCACACCCGTTCCAACGCACTGACATCGGTACGACCGGGCGTCCGCCCCACATCGCGGCGACACGGGACCGTGGCGCCCGCTCGGCGGCAAATCCGTGTGCCTGATCTCGGATTGAGCGCCATCCGGCCCATGCTGGACCCGGTACCGCTGCCACATCGCCTGCTGACCGGGGCGCGGCCCACGCCGGATCAGCCCGCGTCAACGACGTCAGGGACGCGGCGGACCGAGCGGATCACCTGGGCACATCGGCAGGAGCGATCACGGCGTGGACCGTATCTCTGCGCCGTCGCCGCTGCAAGCCTCGAACAACCCAGGGGCTGTCGGCCGGCCCCCTTTCTGGCCCGTCGGCCGATCGGATGACCGAACAGGACGGTCGGCTATTTCCATGTGCGACGGGAACGCTGCGGCGGCTAGGAAGGAGGCATGGCCAACGAGGTGACCGTTCCGCTGCTGCCTTGCGCATCCATCGACGACGTCGTCGCCTTCTACGAGGTTCTCGGATTCCGGACGACGTACAAACAGCGCAAACCCAACCCATACGTGGCGTTGCAGCGTGAAGACCTGCACCTACACTTCTTCGAGATCGCCGGATTCCAGCCAGATCAGTCAGCCGGTTCCTGCCTCGTACTCAGCTCGGACATTGAGGGACTGCACCGGGCGTTCGCCGCCGGCATGCGCGCCGCGTACGGCAAGGTACTGGTGTCCGGTACACCGCGAATGACCCGACCAAGAGCGCGGAAGAACTACGACGGGTTGGGCGGATTCAGCGTCATCGACCCAGGCGGCAACTGGATCCGTGTCGTTCGGAATGCCACTACTGCTCCCATGGTGGCGACCCTGCCTGAAGGGCGTCTGGCCAAGGCTCTGGCGAACGCTGTCGTGCAGGCCGACTCCAGGGGTGACGTCCGACAGGGCGTCCGGATCCTCGACGGCGCATTGGCCCGCCCGCAATCCGAGAACGACCCGGTCGCGCAGGTAGAGGCCCTGATCTACCGCGCCGAACTGGCGATGGTGTACTGCACGACCCAGAGACCGCGGCGGAAATGCTGGACCGCGTCAAACGCGTCGTGCTCAGTGAAGGCGAGATCGAACGGGCGACGCCAGCGTTCGAGAACGCCGCCGAACTTGCAGCGGCGCTGCGGTGAGCCAGCTTACGCATCGATCTACCGCTCATCGGCAGATCCAGGGCGTCTCACACACGCAGTCGGCGGCCGGATGCGGTGCCGCCAGTTCCCCGCCGGCCGAGCTTCGCATGCACCGCCCAGCACGGTCTCGACCGCGTTGAGTAGCGGCGCGAATGCCGGGATTTCGTTGCTCTTCACGGCGCTCAGAGCCCTGCCGCCCGACTACGCAACAGCTCTGGCTCCTGTGGCCTGATCGAACTGCGGAGAGCGGGACACGTCGCTGGCATTCCTTTCACGTGCCGTGCGGCTCAGGTTGGTGTGGCTTTGTGGCGCGGGTGGGCCGCGCCTGCCGGCCGATGGCGACCACGGCGGCGATGATGATGGGGACGAGTGTCAGGTGGCAGAGGGCCAGTGTCGCCTTGCTCGCGGTGTCGAAGTCGGTGGGCAGAGTCATTAGGACGATCGTGCCGACCGCCAGCGCCGGGCCGGCGACCAAGGCGACCTGGATGACCCAGGCAGCAAGAGGTGCCAGCAGGGCGACGGCAGCAAGGCCGATCAGCAGCGGTACCGCGCTGAAACCAGCGACGGTGACCGCGTCGACCTCGGCCGGTCCGCTGGAGGAGGTGAATCGGAACGTGCCGCCGGCTGCTCGCCCGGTGCTGTAGACGATGAGATTGACCACCACGGCGGTCACGCCACCGACAGCGACGACCGCCACCCGCGACGGCCTACTCGACATCAGCAAGCTCCGTTCCGCCCTCACGGGCCAGGAACGCCTCGATACGGGCGAATGCACCTGCCCACACCTCGCCGACGAAGAAGTCACGGACCTCGGGAACCGGGAAGCCGCTCTGGACGACGGTCATCAGGGTGCCGCCGTCCTTCTCTTCGAAAGTGACCTCGATGCGGGTCGTCATGGTCATGCCGTCCGGGCTGGCGCCGTTGGACTCGGTGACGAGCCGGTGCGGACGGTCGATCTCGACGAACGTCTGCGTCTCCCGGAACAACATGTCGGGGCTGGGCCCCCACACCGCAGTCTGCTGTCCGCCGACTCGCAGATCGACCTCGATCTCGACGATGCCGGGCTGCTCGTCGAGGATGGAGAACCAGACCTTCTGCTTCTCGGCGTCCGTGTACGCGTCGAAAACCTCCTCCGGTGTCGCGGGCAGTTGCCGCGTCATCCGCATGTCAAGAGTCATGAATCCTGTCCCTTCGGGCCGGGCTGGAGAGTGAAGTAGGCGTCGAGACCGTCGAGGCGGCGCGCCCAGAGCCGCTGGTAGAAGCCGATCCAGGCCATCGCCTCATCCAGCGGCGCAACACCGAGGCGACACTGGCGTGACCGGCCGACCTTCTCCGTGACGACGAGTCCGGCATCTTCGAGCACCTGGACGTGCTTCTTCATGCCGGTCAGGCTCATCCCGGTCGGCTCGGCGAGCTCGCCGATGGTGGCCGGGCCCTCGCCGAGCCGGATCAGAATGCCTCGGCGGGTCGGATCGGCCAGCGAGGCGAACACCCGATCCAGGACCTGTTGGTGAACCATGTAGTTCACCTTACGACGCTGAACCTTCAAGTTCAATGTCGTCGTGGTGCTGCGCGTGGCGACGCAGTCGGGTAGCCCCGACGCATTGCTGCGTCGGGGCCCCCTCAGATGGTCATGGTGCTGGCGCACCGCTGGTGGGTGGATGAAACTGGGGGTGCGTCACCCGCTGACGTCGACGGTTCTTGGTACGGGTTGAGTCCGGCCCTCAGATTGACGCTGGATCTGGCCCCGGTGGGTACTCCGGGTTGCTGCCTGTGAGCGCGAGTCTCAGAATCCTGCGCAGCAGGCCGACGTGATCGGTCATGATGCCAGGAACGCCGTTCGCTGCCGGTGGGGTGAACAGGCGGCGCATCGCCGACGGGGCGGTGCCGGGTTCGCGGCGGCGGCCTCCACCACCCTCGGTCAAGGCCGTCGAGCGGGCCCTCTGGGATCTGCGGGCGGAGCGCGGGATGCGCCGCCGTCGGCGCAGGCGGGCGACCGTACCAGGCAGAGGTCCAGGGCGAGGGCGACCCGGGACCCGCCCCCGGGCGACCAGCAGCCTCCGCTGGGCGGGGGTGAGGTCGTCCCGGCCGGCGAGTTCCCACAGGGGGGCGTCCGCGTGGCGGACGAGCAGGTCCAGCAGGTCGGCGGGGATGGCCGGGTTGCGGGCCAGCCCTTCCAGCGTGCCGTCCGTCGTCACCCCCTGGTCATGATCGCCCCGCCTGAAGCATCTCAAGGTAGTGCGGGTTCGTCATCACCCCCAGCACGTTTCCGAACGGGTCCACCACGGACGCGGTGACGAATCCGGCGCCCCGCTCCCGGATCGGGTCGTGCTCGCGGGCGCCGGCCGCCAGCAACCGGGCCACGGTCGCCGGCAGGTCGTCGACGTGCCAGTAGGCGACCGCGCCGCCCGGTCCGGCGGCGGTTCCGGGCGGGGCGTACCGGCTGTCGATAAGGCCGAGCTCGTGCTGGTGGTCGCCGAGCCGGAACTCGTAATACGCCGGGTTCCCGTCGGCCCCGGCCCGCTCGAAGTACGGCTCGACGCCGAGCAGGTCGGCGTACCAGGTCTTCGCGGCAGGCAGGTCGTCGGCCCAGAAGTTGACGGTGGCGATGCCTCGCAGCATGGTGGTCCCTCTCCTCGATCGGTTCCTTGCCACGCACGCTACGAAGGATTGCGGAAGGTGCGGTTCCGCGATGGCGGGCAGACTGTCCGGCATGGTGGAGACGTCGGTGCGGTTGCTGCGGTTGCTGTCGTTGCTCCAGTCCCGGCGGGACTGGCCGGGTGGTGAGCTCGCCGCCCGGCTGGGCGTAACCACCCGGACGGTGCGCGCCGACATGGAGCGGCTGCGCGCCCTGGGCTACCGGGTGGACTCCCGCCCGGGAGCGGCGGGCGGTTACCGGCTCGGGCCGGGCAGCGTCCTGCCGCCGCTGCTGCTCGACGACGAGGAGGCGGTGGCGGTCGCCGTCGGCCTGCGGGCCGCCGCGGCGGGCACCGTCACCGGGATCGAGGAGACCTCGCTGCGTGCGCTCGCCAAGCTGGAGCAGTCGCTGCCGTCCCGGCTGCGGCACCGGGTGGACGCGGTGCGGGCCGCCACGGTCTCGACGGCCGGGGGCGGTCCGACCGTGCCGGTGGCGACGCTGACCGAGGTCACTGCGGCGATCCACCAGCGGGAGCGGCTGCGCTTCGACTACGTCCGCCGCGACGGCACCGCCAGCCGTCGGGAGGTGGAGCCGCACCGGCTGGTCTACACCGGACACCGCTGGTACCTGCTGGCCTGGGATCCGGAGCGCGCGGACTGGCGGACGTTCCGCGCGGACCGGGTCCGTCCGCGGTCGCCGAACGGTCCCCGTTTCGCGCCCCGGGCGGTGCCGGAGGCCGAGGTCGACTGGCGGCTGCGGCGGGGCGCCGGCTCCGCGCCGTGGCGGCACCCCGCGCGGGTACGGCTGCACGCGCCCGCGAGTGTGGTCGCCGGGCTGCTGGCGCCCTCGGCCGGCCTGCTGGAGCCGCTCGACGAGGCCACCTGCCTGCTGGAGACGGGCGCGAACTCGCTGCACGACCTGGCCGGCTTCCTGGGCAGCCTGAACCTCGGGTTCGACGTGCTCGACCCGCCGGAGCTGCGCGACCTGCTCGCGGCGCTGGCGGCCCGCTACGCGGCGGCGGCCGGCAGCGGCGGGCCGCTCCACGGCCCGGGCAACGGCGATGTGGGGCCGTACGGCGCGATGCCCCAGCCGGTGCCGGACTCCTCGGGTGGCCCGCCGTTGGTTCCGCCCCGGAACGGGTGACCGGCCGGGATGCCGCCGGACAGCGTGGACGTCGACGAGCCGCTGGCGGTGGGCGTACCCCCGGCTCCGCACGACGCGAGCGGCGAGCGGGTGCCGACCCGCGACCTGGCCGGGCTGGCCGGCTCGCGCTCGACGGGTACCCGGTAGGGCTGACCATCGCGCCGATCATGCCGCTGCCGGACTGGCGAACCCGAGCTCCCGCCGCCTGCCCGCCGCGCGGGGCCGGCTGAGCCGGTACGGTCAGAGACCATGGCACTGGTCCGTTGCGACTTCTTCTCCGAGGCGCTCGGCCTCAACACGTCGATGATGGTGATCCTGCCGCAGGCCACCACCGCCGAGATCGGGGTGTCGGGCGGCGGGGCCGACGGCGACCCGCCCGTGCTGTACCTGCTGCACGGCCTGACCGACGACGAGAGCATCTGGCTGCGGCGCACCTCGGTGGAGCGGTACGTCGCCCCGCTGGGCCTGGCCGTGGTCATGCCCCGCGCCGAGCGGAGCTTCTACACCGACGAGGCGCACGGCAACCGCTACTGGACGTTCCTCAGCGAGGAGCTGCCGCAGGTGTGCCGGTCGTTCTTCCGGCTCTCCCCACGGCGGGAGGACACCTTCGTGGCCGGGCTGTCGATGGGCGGGTACGGCGCGCTGAAGTGGGCGCTGCGCCACCCGGACCGGTTCGCCGCCGCCGCGAGCCTCTCCGGCGCGCTGGACGTCGCCCACCGGCGGGACCACCCGACCAGGCCGGTCGACCCGACCGTCTGGCACACCGTCTGGGGCGACCGGGAGGTGCCGGGCAGCGACGACGACACGGTGGCGCTGGTCGGCCGGGCCGGCGTCGACCCGCCCGCGCTCTACGTCGCCTGCGGCACCGAGGACTTCCTGTACGAGGACAACCTGCGCTTCGTCGAGGCGGCGCGGGCACGGGGCGTGCCGGTCACCGTGGACTTCTCCCGCGGCGACCACGACTGGGCGTACTGGGACGACAAGATCCGCGACGTGCTGGCCTGGCTGCCGCTACCCGGCCGGCCGGCCGGCGGCGCGGCCGCCCCGGCGAACACCGGCCGGCACTGAGCCGGACACCGCACCCGCGGCGGGAGGGCCGCAGGTGCGGTGGGGCCGGTCATCGCTGGCCTCCTCTCCCGGCACGAACGGTCAGCCACGGGTCAGCACGACCTTCAACGCGCCGGTCTCGGCCGGACGGGAGAAGACGTCGTACGCCTGCTCGATCTCCGCCAGGGCGAACCGGTGGGTGACCATCTGCGCGGTGTCGAACTGCCCGGCGACCAGCATGTCGAGCAGCTTGGGCGTGGTGCGGGTGTCCACCAGGCCAGTGGTGATGGTGACGTTGCGGATCCACAGCTGTTCCAGGTGCAGGGTCGCCGGACCGCCGTGCACACCCACGTTGGCCACCCGCCCGCCGGGGCGGACCAGGCCGACGCAGAGTTCGAAGGTGGCCGGGACACCGACCGCCTCGATCGCCACGTCCGCGCCGAGGCCGCCGGTGAGGCCACGTACCGCCTCCAGCGGATCGTCCTCGGGCCGCAGCGTGACATCCGCGCCGAACCGCTTGGCCGCCTCCAGCCGGCTCACCGCCTGGTCGACCACCACGATCCGCGCCGGCGAGAACAACTTCGCCGTCTGGACGGCCGCCAGCCCGATCGGGCCGGCCCCGACCACCACGACGGTGTCGCCGGGGGTGACCCGGCCGTTGAGCACGCCGACCTCGTACGAGGTGGGCAGGATGTCGGCCAGCAGCACCGCCGCCTCGTCGGTGACCGACTCCGGCAGCCGGTAGGTGGACAGGTCGGCGAACGGGATGCGGGCATACTCGGCCTGCACGCCGTCGACGGTGTGGCCGAGGATCCAGCCACCGCCGCCGAGGCACTGCCCGTAGCTGCCCTCCCGGCAGTACCGGCAGACTCCGCAGGCGGAGATGCAGGATGCGAGGACCCGGTCCCCCTCGGCCAGGTTGGTCACCCCGTCGCCGACCGCCACCACCGTACCGACGGCCTCGTGGCCGAGGACCCGGCCGGGACGTACCTCGGGCACGTCACCGCCGAGGATGTGCAGGTCGGTCCCGCAGATGGTGACCGCGTCGACCCGGACGATCGCATCGCGGGGGCCGACGAGTCGGGGATCGGGAATGTCCTGCCAGGACCGCTCACCCGGTCCGCCGTAGACGAGTGCCTTCATGGCTCCTCCTTACGCCGTAGGTCACCTCCCACGCTGCTCGCATGTGGGGACCGGGGGCAGGGCCGGAGGACCCGGCGCCGGGGACGGTCGGCCCGTCACACCCCGACGGAACCGTCGATGCTCTCCCGGAGGAAGTCGGCGTGGCCGTTGTGCCGGGCGTACTCGTGCATCATGTGCAGCATCACCAGCCGCAGCGAGACGTCCTCGCCCCAGCGCGCCTGGTGCCCGGTGACGTCGAGGGAATCGGCCTCCCGCTCGATCCGGCGGGAGTGCTCCACCTCCCGCTGCCACACCTCGAACGCCTCCGCGCCGGTCGAGCCGGTCGGGTCGTACGCCTCCTGGTAGTCGCCGGTCTCCGACCAGATCAGCGGGATGTCCTCGGCGTTGATCACCCGCCGGAACCAGGCCCGCTCCACTTCGGCCAGGTGCCGCAGCAGGCCGAGCAGGGTGAGCGTCGAGGGCGACATGGACCGGCGGCGCAGTTCCTCGTCGGTCAGGCCCCGGCACTTCATGGCCAGGGTCGCCCGGTGGAAGTCGAGAAACGCGCGCAGCGTCTCCCGCTCCCCCGCGAGCAGGGGCGGGCCGATCCGTTCGAGCTCCACGACGGCTCCTTCACGTCGGCGACGGGACGGCGGTGGCGTGCCCGCCGAGGGTTGGCAGGGGTCGCCGGGGAGCCTAATCCCAGCGGATCGGTCCGCCCTCGACGGGATCACGAGATGCCTCCGCACCTCGCCCGATCCGCCGACCGGGACCCCGGAGGCCTGCGTCGCCGACTGGGACGCGGTCGCCTACACCCATACCGCGCCGCACTGCCTGCGCCGACTGGACGAGGCGAAGGTCTACCCGCGCGACGTGCGGGGCGAGGTGCACGCCGACGGCGAGATCTGGTCCCGGGCGCTCTGGGACATCCGCGCCGCCCTGGGCGACCGCCGGGCCACCACCGCCATCGTGGAGGCGCAGTTCGCCTTCGCCCGGGACACCACGTTCCGGGACGCGGCGCTGGCCACCGTCGCCGCCGTCCAGCGGCTGCACGGCGCGTCCGCCGCCGCGGCGACCCGCGCGGCCTTCGAGGCCCGCGGCATCCGCTGAGCTGACCGGCCGGGGCATCCGCCGCGGACGCTCCGGCCTCGGGTGGCACCCCCGTGGCTCAGCGCGGCGGGAGCGACGACACCGCGACGGGGAAGTCGAAGTACATGTTCGGATACGGCTCGTCGGCGTAGCGGTAATGCCACCACTCACGGTCGTAGTTGACGAACCCGCCCTGCTCCATCAACCGACGCAGCAGGTGCCGGTTCTGCCGTGGCGTGCCGGTGACGCGCGGGTCGTCGGTGTGGGCCAGCGGGTCGAAGCAGTCGAAGCCGGTGCCCATGTCGACGCCGCCGTCGGCGAAGCGCCGGCCGGCCGGTGCGGTGCAGGCCACCAGCGGCTGCCCCGGGGTGAACGTGGCCCCGGGCGGCGCCGGCACCGGCTCCAGGGTCAGGTCGAGGGTGCTGCCCCGGCTGTGCGCGGTGGGCGCCCCGAGGTAGCCGTCGTCGAAGAGCCTCGACTTGTCCACCCCGGGATAGAACTCGGCCTTCATGCGCTGGTCGGCGGGGTCCTGCGCCCAACGGACGAAGTCGTCGACCGCCCGCTGGGGTCGGTAGCAGTCGTACACCCGCAGGCTGCGGCCTTGGGCGCGGGCGGCCGTCTGCACCCGGCGCAACGCCTCGGCCGCGGTCCGGGTGAGCAGGCAGAGCGGTTCGGGGTAACCGTCGACCGGCCGGCCCACGAAGTTGTGCGCGGTGGCGTACCGGATGTCCACGGCGATGCTCGGGTCGACCTCGGAGAGCAGCACGAAGTCGGCCGGGGCTGTCACGCCGGTCGGCGACGGCGTGACCGCGCTGGGCCGCGGCGCCGGACCGGGCGGGCGCTGGCAGCCGTCGACCGCCGCCACCGCCAGCAGCAGGGCCACCGCCCGGGCCACTCGCCGCCGGTGGCTGGGCGGCGCGGCACCGGGGCGGGCCCGGGCGGTGGGTGTCACGCGGGGTCCGCCGGGGGCGGTGCCGGCCGCGGCGGCCGGGATACCGACGGTACGGGCGGGCACGGCCCGGTGCTGACGGCGGCGGTCCCGGTGGCGTTCGCCACGGCCGGTGTGCCCGCCGGCGGCAGGACGGCGGCGAGGGCAGCGACGATCCGGCTGCGAACTCTCACTCTGACGAACGGTAGTGAGGCGCGGGCGGTCCGGTCCGCCGATCCGGGAAATCACCGCCGGGCCCGGCCGTACGATCCCGACCTGGCCACCGGCGGTCAGGAGTCGAGAAAGGGCCGCGGCCAGGTGTCGGGCGGGACGGCGCACCCGCAGCCCCGCCCGCGCCGGCGTCAGTGCCGGGCGGCCTGACAGATCTCCACCGGCTGGGCCGGCGCGCCGTCGACCGGCGCCGGCTCCTCGGGGGTGGACGCGATCCCGCCGGCGGCGATCCGGTCGAGCGTGGCGAGGCCGGCCTCGTCGACCGAGCCGAAGACGGTGTAGTTGGGGCGCAGCGCCGAGTCGGCCTGCACCAGGAAGAACTGACTGCCGTTGGTGTCCGGCCCGGCGTTGGCCATCGCGAGCGTGCCCCGGGCGTAGAGCCGACGGACGCCGGTCGGGTCGGTCGGCGCCGGCGGCAGGTCGGTGGGCAGCTCGTCGGCGTACCGGTAGCCGGGGCCGCCCTCGCCGGTGCCGGACGGGTCGCCGCACTGGAGCACCTTGAGCGTCGGGTACGCGGTCAGCCGGTGGCAGGGCGCGTGGTCGTAGAACCGGTGCCGGGCCAGGTGCAGGAAGCTCTGCACGGTGCACGGGGCCTGCTCCCGGTCCAGGGTCAGCCCGATGGGGCCCTGGTTGGTGCGCAGGGTGACCCGGACGGTGCCCCGGTCGGGCGTACGCCGCGGGTCCGGGGGCAGCGGCACCGGCCGGGCCGCCGGCTCGTCGGGCGTCGCGGTGTACGCGCACGGTCCGTGGGTCGTCCGCGGCGGCGCGGACGCGTCGGTGCCCGGCGCGGCGACTGCGGCGGTGCCGCCGGCGACGACCAGCGCGGCCGAGGCCAGCGTCACGCCGGCGAGGCGGCGCAGCGTCGGAGCCGCGCGGAACCGCGGCGGAATGGCGTGCGGTCGGGGTTCGCTCGACACGTGGGGTCCTCCCTGGACTCGTGGCACCAGAAGACCGGAGTCTATGGAGGTGTCGGCCGGTTGTCGACGCCCGTCAATCCCATCGGGCCGCCCGCCGCCGGGACCGGCGACGCCGCCGCCCGACCGCCAGCAGCGCGGCGAGCAACCCGACCAGTCCCGCCGAGCCGCCGACCACCGCGCCGCCGAGCCAGTCCGGCGCGCCACCGGGCGACCGGTCGGCGGCCAGGGCCGCGCCGGCGTCCGGGCCCACCGACGGGGTCGGGCCGTCCCCGCCGTCCCCGGTCACCTCCCCCGGCTCCACCAGCCTGCCCACGGACGAGTCCGTGGGCAGCGAGAAGCCCCAGTCGAGCAACCGCGCCCCCTGCTCCCAGGCCCGTACCGGACGCCGTTCGGCGTTGAGCAGGGTGACCACCAGCCGCCGGCCGTTGCGCTCGGCGGCGCCGACGTAGGTGTGCCGGGCCAGCTCGGTGAAGCCGGTCTTGCCGCCGAGCGCCCCGGGGTAGTCGTAGATCAGGCGGTTCTCGTTCTGGATCTGGAAACCGGGCTTGCGCAGGGCGGGCTGGGCGGGGATCTGAGTCCGCTCGGTGAGCGCGTACCGCCGGAAGGCGGGGTTGGCGAAGCAGACCCGGGCGATCAGCGCCAGGTCGTACGCGCTGGTGAACTGGCCCGGGCCGTCCAGGCCGGAGGGGGTCACCGCGTGGGTCTGGAGGGCACCGAGCCGGCGCGCCTCGGCGTTCATCTCCCGTACCCCGGCCTGCGCGCTGCCGGCGCCGAGCCGGGCCAGCAGGTTCGCCGCCTCATTGCCGGACTGGAGCAGCAGTCCGAGCCAGACCGTCTCCACCGGGTACCGGCCGCCCACCAGCAGACCGACGGCGGAGCTGCCCGGCTCGATGTCCAGGTCGTCCCGGGTCACCGTGACCACCTGCTTCGGGTCCAGCTTCGGCAGCATGGTGGCGGCCAGCAGCAGCTTCTGCACGCTCGCCGGGGTGGCGTGCTCGTGCGGGCCGCAGCCGCCGAGCACCTCGCCGCTGTCCAGGTCCGCGACCAGCCAGGAGGTCGCGGTGACCGGCGGCGGCGCGGGCGTTCCGGGCGGGACGACCAGGCCGGGGGTGGCCAGCGCCTCCCCGCCCACCGTGCGTTGCTCAGGCACCGCTTCCGGTGGCGTCGGTCGCGGCGGGCGGGTCACCGCCGGTGCCGCCAGCTTCGGGCAGGGCGCGGCGACGCCGGGGGCCAGCGCCGCCGGCGGCGCGGCGTCCGCCGGGACGGCCGTCCCGGTGCTGAGGAGTACGGCGACGGTGGCGGCGGCCAGGACCCGGGCTCTCATGGTCAGGCACCATACCGACAACCAACCGTGCCACCGGTACGCCCTCACCCACCGGGCAGCCCCGTCGCGCCGTCGTTGAGGTGGAAGGCGCGTTCCTCGGCAACCTCCCGGGCCCGCAGGAACCGTGTCGTCCACTCCGGGTCGCCGTCCGGGATCCGGTCGACCACCTGCTCGTCGAGCGCCCGGCCGCCGGACGGGACGAGTGCCACCACCACCAGGGTCGCCCCGTCCCGCCCGTAGTGCCGCACCTGCCAGCGCGCCCGCCGCCCGCGCCGGGCGGTGAGGGCGGTGAGCAGCAGGTACGTCAGACCGACCACGCCCAGCGCGACACCGAGGGCCAGCGCCAGGACCAGGGCGCGCACTACTTCAGTGGCACGGTCGCGCCGGCGCCCGGGGCGTACGTGGTGACCCCCGGCGGCAACGCCTTGATGATGTCGATCTGGGCGCAGGCGGAGCAGGCGTCGTAGCCCTGCTGGCGGGTCTTGTTCGCGTCCGCCTCGGCCCTGGCCTGGGCCACCTTGGCCTGGGCCTCGCTCACCGCCGCGTACGCCGCCTGGGCCTTGTTGACGGCGTCCTGGACGGTGGCCGGCAGGGTGACCCGGGCGAGGTTGAACTTGATTCCCTCGAAGAAGGCGCCACCGAGCATCTCGGCGAGGTCCTTGGGCAGGCTCTCGTTGACCGCCTCCTGCACCTTGGCGATGTTGGTGTTGTTGGCCTGCCCGGCGGCGTCCGGGTCGCCCGGGGTGGCCGCCGGCGCACGCTGCGCCCCGTTCTGCACGAGGGCGCAGCTGGAGACCAGCTCGGCGCAGCGGAACTTGCTGATCTGGATGCGCAGGTCGTTGTCGATCACCGGGCGGACGATGGCGTCCAGGAAGCTGCTCCAGCCCTCGTCGCCGTCGTAGGCGTAGCGCAGCTCGCCGTCGACGCCGCGGAACTGCCGCGTGCCGAACCTGGTGTCGAACTCCGCCATCACCTTCGGGTCGAGGTTGAGGGTGAAGTAGATGGTGCCCTCGATGCCCATCTCCACGCCGTCGCTGGACGGGGTGTTGACCACGTCCACGCCGGTGCGGTCGCCCCGGGAGGAGTCGGCGGTGACGGTGTAGAAGCGCTGCTGGGCCGGGTATCGGTGCATGGTGGAGTAGAGGCCGGTCCAGGTCCGGGCGGAGCCGGCCGGGATCACCTGCCGGACCCGGTTGTTGTCGAACCAGCCTCCGTTGCGCACCACGCCCACCTCGCCGCCGGCGGTCTTGTCGAAGCCGCCGATCAGCGTGGCCAGCGCGACGATCAGCACCGTCACGCCGGCCAGCACCGCCCCGACGATGGGCAGCACCCGCGACGGCACCGGCGACGCTGCCCGACGGTTGTGCAGTGTGGTCATCCTGATTCCTCCCCCGACATGGCGCGGGCCACGTCCGCGCTTCGAGATCAGGTTGACACCCGTGGTCAACGCACCGGCTGCGACGTGCGCCGCGACTCGGCGTCGTCGTCCTGACGGTGGACCGGGCCGGGCAAGGTGGACGGGCGGAGCGCGGATCAGCCGGGGCCGGCGAGCCCGATCTCGGCGAGGTAGTCGTACAGGGTGGCCGAGGCGCGCAGCCGCCGCAGGCTGCGCCGGTGCAGATCCTGCTCGCGCCGGGCCAGCTCGGCGTGGACCCGCTGGGGCCGACCGGTGGTCCGCATCTCGGCCAGGACGGCCGCCACGATCTCAAACGGGTAGCCGCCCCGGCGCAGCAGCGCGACGACCTGCGCGGCGCGCAGCTCCGCGCCGTCGTACAGCCGGTAGCTCGTGCCCGGTTCGCGCGCGGGCCGCAGCAGCCCCCGCTCCTCCCACAGCCGCAGCTGGGAGGTGCGGACCCCGACCAGGTCCGCGACCTCGCCGATCCGCGCGCCGCGACGCGGCGCGGGCACCACGACCGGCGGGCTGACCACCACCGTCTCGAAGGCGCCGAGGACGCGGCGGATCTCTGTCCGCTCGCGGTCCAGTTCGGCGTGGCCGGCGTCCAGCGCCGCCAGCGCCGCCGCCAGGTCGCCCCGGTGGACCGCGGCCATCACCGTCCGGGTACGCGCCCAGCCGTGCCCCTCGGCCATCAGGCGCAGCACGGCGAGCGCGCGCACGTGTGCGGCGGTGAGCACCCGGTAGCCGCTGGGCGTACGGCCGGCCGGCGGCAGGACCCCCTCGTCGAGGTAGTTGCGCACCTGCTGGGTGGAGATCCCGGCGGTGGCCGCGACATCGACCACCCGCAACCGCCCGTCCTTCACCGGGTCACCCTATCGGCTGCCACGTCGTTTGAGACTTTCCGGGCCACATCCCACCGCCGACCTCGGGAACTCGTGCTGAAGCTTTCACACGGAGCTCAATGAGAGGATTGAATCCATGGAGCAGCGAGCGCGGTACGCCGCCGACAGCCACGACGTCATCGAGGTACGAGGCGCCCGGGAGAACAACCTCACCGGGGTTTCGGTCGACCTCCCCAAGCGCCGGCTGACCGTCTTCACCGGGGTGTCCGGGTCCGGGAAGTCGTCCCTGGTCTTCGGCACCATCGCCGCCGAGTCGCAACGCCTGATCAACGAGACGTACAGCGCCTTCCTGCAGAGCTTCATGCCGAGCCTGAGCCGGCCGGACGTCGACGCGCTGCGCAACCTGAGCGCCGCGATCGTCGTCGACCAGGAGCGGATGGGTGCCAACTCCCGCTCCACGGTGGGCACGGCGACCGACGCGTACGCGATGCTGCGCATCGTGTTCAGCCGGCTCGGGGACCCGCACGTCGGGTCGGCCGGCGCGTTCAGCTTCAACCTCACCGAGGGGATGTGCCCCACCTGCGAGGGGCTGGGCCGGGTCTCCGACCTGGACGTGCACGCGATGGTCGACGTGGAGCGGTCGCTCAACGACGGGGCAATCCTGGTGCCGAACTTCGCCGTCGACTCCTGGTACTGGCAGACCATCGTCGGCTCCGGCCTCTTCGACCCCGACGCCAAACTGCAGGACTTCACCCCGCAGCAGTGGCAGGACTTCCTGCACAAGCCGGCCACGAAGATCAAGATGGGCAGCAACAACTGGACGTACGAGGGGCTGGCGGTGAAGGTGCGCCGGCTCTACCTGAGCAAGGACCGCGAGTCGATGCAGCCGCACATCCGGGCGTTCGTGGACCGGGCGGTCACCTTCACCACCTGCGCGGACTGCGGCGGCGCCCGACTCAACCGCGCGGCGCTGTCCTCCCGGATCGCCGGGCGCAACATCGCCGAGTGCGCGGCCATGCAGATCAGCGACCTGGCAGAGTTCGTCCGCGCCGTGGACGACCCGTCGGTGGCGCCGCTGGTGGCCACCCTGCGCGAGACGCTGGACTCGCTGGTGGAGATCGGCCTCGGCTACCTGAGCCTCGACCGCGAGTCGACGACCCTGTCCGGGGGCGAGGCGCAACGGGTGAAGATGGTCCGGCACCTGGGCTCCAGCCTCTCCGACGTGACGTACGTCTTCGACGAACCGACGGTGGGGCTGCACCCGCACGACATCGCCCGGATGAACGACCTGCTGCTACGCCTGCGGGACAAGGGCAACACGGTGCTGGTCGTGGAGCACAAGCCGGAGACCATCGCGATCGCCGACCACGTGGTCGACCTCGGTCCCGGCGCCGGATCGGCCGGCGGCCGGCTCTGCTACACCGGCGACGTCGCCGGCCTGCGCCGCTCCGACACCCTCACCGGGCGCCACCTCGACCACCGGGTCACCCTGCGCGACCCGGTACGCCGTCCGACCGGGCAGCTGCCGATCCGCAGCGCCGACCTGCACAACCTGCGCGACGTCGACGTCGACATCCCGCTCGGGGTGCTCACCGTCGTCACCGGGGTGGCCGGCTCGGGCAAGAGCTCGCTGATCCACGGCTCGCTGCCGCGCCGCAGCGGGGTGGTCGTGGTGGACCAGTCCCCCATCCGGGGTTCCCGGCGCAGCAACCCGGCCACCTACACCGGGCTGCTCGACCCGATCCGCACCGCCTTCGCCAAGGCCAACGGGGTCAAGGCGGCCCTGTTCAGCGCCAACTCCGAGGGCGCCTGCCCGACCTGCAAGGGCATCGGGCTGGTCTACACCGACCTGGCGATGATGGCCGGCGTCGCCACGGTCTGCGAGCGGTGCGAGGGGCGCCGATACACCGACGAGGTGCTGACCTACACCCTGCGCGGGAAGAACATCAGCGAGGTCCTCGCGATGCCGGTCACCGAGGCCCGGGAGTTCTTCCCCGGCGGTCAGGCCCGAGCCGTGCTGGACCGGCTGGCCGACGTCGGCCTGGGATATCTCGGCCTGGGCCAGCCGCTCACCACCCTCTCCGGCGGCGAGCGGCAACGGTTGAAGCTGGCCATCCACATGGCGGAGAAGTCGAGCACCTACGTGCTGGACGAGCCCACCACCGGCCTGCACCTGGCCGACGTGGACCAACTGCTGGCCCTGCTGGACCGGCTGGTCGACGACGGCAACACGGTGGTCGTCATCGAGCACCACCAGGCGGTGATGGCGCACGCCGACTGGATCATCGACCTCGGGCCGGGCGCCGGGCACGACGGCGGCCGGATCGTGTTCACCGGCACCCCCGCCGACCTCGTCGCACACGGCGACACGCTCACCGCCCGCCACCTGCGCGAGTACGTCGGCGGATAGCGGCTCAGCCGGTGATCATCGGCGCCGGCCCGGAGCCGCCACCGCTGCCCGATCAGCACCACCGGCCGGCCATCAGCATGGACACCGCGGACGTCACCAGGAAGACGTCCAGGAAGAGCGTCGCCAGCACGCTGAGCACCGTCAGCGAGACCGTGACCCGCCCGAGGTGGCGAGGGGTGGACAGCGGGACGGTCGTCAGCCGCCGGCCCGGTGCCGCGCCGTCCGGCGGCGCGGCTGCCGTGCCACAGCCGGCGCCCCGGTCACCCCAGCCGGCGCAGCCAGCGCCGCTGCCAGGGCGTCTCCACCGCCCGGAGGTGGTAGCGCTCCCGTACCCAGCTCACCGCCCGTTCCGCCGGCAGGCCGTCCAGGATCGCCAGGGCGGCCAGCGCCGTCCCGGTCCGGCCGACGCCGCCCCGGCAGGCGACCTCGACGCGCGCGCCGTCGTGCGCCCGGCGCAGTGCCTCCCCCAGCGCATCGAGGGCGTCGGCGCGGTCCAGCGGCAGCCAGAAGTCGGGCCACCGGATCCGCCGGTGCGGCCAGGCCGGCGCTGGGCCCGGGGCCAGGAGCAGGGCGAAGTCGGCGGGCGAGGCGGGATCGCCGACGCGGCGCCCGCGCACGGTCGCGCCGCTGGGCAGTACGACCACCCCGGTCGTCTCGGACCAGTTCATCCCGTGATTCTGCCGCAGGAGGTGCGCAAGCAGCGCCGCCCCCGGCCCGGGTGGGTCGGGGGCGGCGCTGGGGTGTCGGTGTGCAGGTCGCCTCTCGGCGAGTGGCGCGACGCGGCTCCAGCCGGACGGTATTCCGCGGCGGCAATTAGGTGAGGCCCGGGGACACTGGACACACCGACACCTGACTCAACAGGCTACCCCGGTCCGCTGTTCCACCCAGCTCGGGTGACCGGTGCCACCACTCGGGCGGGCCACACCCCCCGTCGTGGGCAGCCGCCGCGGGGTCGTGTCGGATATGCCGCAGGCCGGCACCCCTGGTGGGGGTGCCGGCCAGCATGGTGGTGCGGTGGGTCAGCTGTTCCAGTGCTGGGCGACGAGGTCGGCGGCCTGCTGCTCCCACTGGGCGTAGGCGTCGGGGTAGGCCGACACCTGCACGGTCTGCGCGGCCTCGGTCAGCGGCATGTCCTGCCAGCCGTCAACCTGCTTCAGGCCCTTCTCGAACGCCATCGTCGAGTACTCGGGGTCGGTGATCTGCTCGACCGTGCCCCAACCGCTGGAGGGGCGCTGCTGGAACAGGCCCAGCGAGTCGTGGTCGTTGCGGTCACCCAGGTGACCCAGGTTCTCCAGCTTCGACTCCTGCAGGCTGGTGGCGATCGAGATCACGGCGGCCCGCTCGTCCAGACCCGACTTCTTCGTCGCCGCGATGATCGCCTTCACGTTCTTCATCTGCTCATCACCAAGGTCGATCCGGGACTGCGCGCCCTGCACACCGTGCTTGTCCGCCTGCACCGCAACGGCGACCGGCTTGGCGTCCACTGCCGGGGCAGCGTGGGCACCGGTGGCCGGACCGGCGAACACACCACCGGCGAAAGCCAGACCAGCAATACCAAGAACGCTCTTACGCATGATCGTGTTCATGGGGGTAGCTCCTTCGAGGGGGATCGGCGACGCATCCGACGGGGGCCGGACACGCGCAAGCACCACGACAAGGCGCTCAACAAAAACAAGAGGGGAAGTCTCTGTCCGGCAGAACATCGCGAACCGCAGGGGCTCGCGGCGCCGGGACCATGTGTAACGACCGGCGGCCCACCACCATTCCCGGGGACCCACACCCCGGGCCGGCCACACCATCAAGCCAAGCCAGCGGGGGTTGCTGCTGCGATCGTCCAGGTGATGTAACCACCCCCGCCCGGCCACCATTCCGGGCCCACGATGCCGCCGGTCACAGGACACTCGGCCACGGTCGGGGCGAACCGGACGGTGAGCGGCCCCACGAACCGGACATGACGCGCCGCCCGAGCTTCCCCGCGCAGCCCGCACATACCGTGCCGGCCAAAGTCTCCCGCGCACTCCGGACATACCGGGCCGCTGGCCCCTCGGCGCGCACCGGACATACCGCGCTGCCTCCGCGCGGACCCAGGCATACCGAGCGGCGAGCGCCGGCCTGCACGTAACCGGACGTACCGCGCGGAGCCCGCCGATGACACCAACCGTCTGCAACGGCAGCCCGACCGAGCGGCCACCGAACCGGCGACGGGGGTGGGATGTCGCGCGTACCCGGGCAGGGGTGACCAGGCGGCGGCGCCCGCGCCCCGAGGACGACGAGTGGCTGACCCGCGTCGCGGACCTGCGCGCGCTGGTGCTGCCGGGAGCCGAACGCCGGGTCGACCTGGCCGCGCCACCGCTCTGCTCCTGGGTAAGCGGGCCGGCCGGGAGTGATGGTGCCGGGTCCGGTCACCTCCCGCCCGTCGCCGGACGGGCTCAGCCGGCCGAACGTCGAAGGGCCACCACGAGCGCGACCACAACGATGAGAGCGACGGTATCGAACCAGCCTGAGCTGAGCAGTCGCGCCGCCCGCCGACTTCCCCGCAACGCCGGAGTCAGGTTCGCCGCCACCGATGCCAGCAGGAACAGCCCGTGCCAGGCACCCATCGCCACGGTGATGAGGAGAACGACGATGAGGCTCTCCACAACCGCCCGCTCCACACCCTGCGCCCCGAGCTGGAAGGCGATCAGCCATGGGCCAGCCGAAACCACCGTGAGCAGCGCGAGCAGAACGAACCAGCTCGCCGCTCGCATGCCATGTCCGAACGCCACGTCGGACATCGATCCAGATCGCCCGAACCTGAGCTCGTCCCGTTCCTTCTCGCTCAGGGCGTAGAACCGCCGCAACGACAACGTCAACAGGGTGCTGGGATCGGCAGGCCTACTCACTTGAGAGATCTCACTCCTCGAGGATCAATACCGTCCCCTGTTCTTGCAGACGGTTCGAATGTAGTCCGCCGTCCCGTACGAGGCCGCGACCCAGCCGGCACAACCCAACGGCGGTACGACCGCACGGACTTGTGGCGGAGAACGGGGTTTCAGGACGTGCGGGCGCGGACCTTGGACGCGCACTCGGCGACCACCGATCGGGCGTCCAACCCCAAGCTCTCGATGGCGACCAGGGCCGTGAAGACCACGTCGGCGAGTTCGGCGGCGACGTCCTCGCGGGTGTGCGTGACGCCCTTGCGGGGGTTCTGGCCGAGCACGCCGATCCAGGCGCCCGCCGCCTCGCCGGCCTCCTCGGTGAGCTTGAGGATCCGGCAGGTCAGCTCCGCCTGCCCGGTGCCGTTGGCGGCGTCCAGCCAGCCCCGCGAGGCCCGCACCGCGTCCCAGATCGACTCGTCCACGCCGACCAGTGAACCGGACATAGGTGACGGCCCCTATCCCGGGACGGTTGGCGGGTACGCCGACATTCGTTGCGCGGTGCCGGCACGAGTGCCGGTCTTACGTACGCTCCACGGTCGTTTGGCCTGTCCGCCCGTCCGGCGGCCAAGATGTTGATCGCGGCGTTGACGTCCCGATCGTGGCGACTGCCACGGGCAGGCCCACGCTCGGACGTTCAGCGCCATCGTGTCGTTGACACGCCCGCAGCCGGAGCACATCCGGGTCGACGGGAAGAACCGGTCCACCCGGGCAAGGTGCGCCCGTACCGGGCGGCCCTGTACTCCAACATCTGCACGAACTGCGCGGTTGACCACCACCCGAGCACATCCGATAGTTATAACGAAGCCGCACCCGCACATGGTGTCATTGGTATATGACAGACCTGGACAACTTTTCCCACTCGCGGACCCGCATTTTTCGTCGTCCGCACGCTCACTCGGCCTACGCGACGACGTTCCCGCTACGCCACCAAGGGCACCGGCAAGGTCGGTGACCGCAAGATCGAGCTCACCAGCTGATCGGCGACCGGCGCCTGTCCCGGCTCGAAGCGATCATGCGGGCGGTGCACGCCGACTCCGAGACCGAGCTGGACTCTGGTCTGGTTCGTACTTCGCCAGCTCCGTGGGACGGCACACCGCTGAATATCCTGCGTCAATACACCGAGCAGCAGAATCGCCCGGTATAAGGCACGCTCGGGCCTGGCGCCCCTCCCGCACGGGCCTTCTCCCCCGCCCTGAAGGGCGGAGCACTGGCCCGCATATCGATAGCAACGGGGCTACCAGCAGGAAACGAAGGGACGTGTCGGTATGCCGGAGACCGTGGAGACGGTGTTCGCCAGTGTGGTCGCCCGCAATCCGGGTGAGCCGGAGTTCCATCAAGCGGTGCGCGAGGTGCTGGAGAGCATCGGCCCGGCGCTGGCCCGACACCCCGAGTACGCCGAGGCGCGGATCATCGAGCGGATCTGCGAGCCGGAGCGACAGGTCATCTTCCGGGTGCCGTGGGAGGACGACCGCGGTCGGATCCGGGTCAACCGGGGCTTCCGGGTGGAGTTCAACAGCGCGCTCGGCCCATTCAAGGGCGGGCTGCGCTTCCACCCGTCGGTCTACCTCGGGATCGTCAAGTTCCTCGGCTTCGAGCAGATCTTCAAGAACGCGTTGACCGGGCTGCCGATCGGCGGCGGCAAGGGCGGCGCGGACTTCGACCCGAAGGGGCGCTCGGACCGGGAGGTGATGCGCTTCTGCCAGAGCTTCATGACCGAGCTGTACCGGCACATCGGCGCGCAGACCGACGTGCCGGCCGGGGACATCGGCGTCGGCGGCCGGGAGATCGGCTACCTGTTCGGCCAGTACAAGCGGATCACCAACCGGTACGAGTCGGGGGTGCTCACCGGCAAGGGCCTGTCGTACGGGGGTGCGCAGGTGCGCCGGGAAGCGACCGGCTACGGGGCGGTCTTCTTCGCCGAGGAGATGCTCAAGCAGGCCGGGGACAGCCTGGACGACAAGCGGGTGGTGGTCTCCGGCTCCGGCAACGTGGCGATCTACGCGATCGAGAAGGCGCACCAGCTCGGCGGGAGGGTGGTCGCCTGCTCCGACTCGACCGGGTACGTGCTGGACGAGAAGGGCATCAACCTGGAGCTGCTGCGGGAGCTGAAGGAGCAGCGCCGCGCCCGGCTCGACGACTACGCCCGGCACGTGCCGCACGCGGTGGCGGTCTCCGGTCGTACCGTCTGGGAGGTGCCCTGCGAGCTGGCGCTGCCATGCGCGACGCAGAACGAGATCGGCGGCGCGGAGGCCGCGGCGCTGGTGACCGGCGGCTGCGTCGCGGTGGTGGAGGGCGCGAACATGCCGACCACGCCGGAGGCGGTGCGCATCCTCGGCCGGGCCGGGGTGCGGTTCGCCCCGGGCAAGGCGGCCAACGCGGGCGGGGTGGCGGTGAGCGCTCTGGAGATGCAGCAGAACGCCAGCCGGGACTCGTGGACGTTCACCCAGTCGGAACAGCGGCTGCGGGGGATCATGCGGGACATCCACGACCGCTGCTGGGCCACCGCGGAGGAGTACGGGCTGCCCGGAGACTACGTGGCCGGGGCGAACATCGACGGGTTCCGCCGCGTCGCCGAGGCGATGCTCGCGCACGGACTGGTCTGAGCCGGGCGGCCTGACCGGACGAACACCTTGTGCCGGAACTTTGTCACGAAGACCAAGTGAACGTGCGGGGCAAACACGCAGTGCCTACCAGTGCGAATACCTTCGAGTTCAGGCACAAACCAATGGGAGAGTGTGGTTCGTGCAGCTCCGTTACAACTACCGGGTGTACCCGGACGCCAGCCAGCGCGGCGCGCTGTCTCGGGCGTTCGGGTGCGCCCGCGTGGTGTTCAACGACGGGCTGCGCGCACGCCAGACGCCCAGGGAGAACGGCCTGCCATACGTGTCGGACGGGGAACTGTCCAAGCAGGTCATCACGGCCGCGAAGCAGACGCTCAAGCGGAATGGCTGGGCGAGGTGTCGTCGGTCGTCTTGCGGCAGGCTCTGGCGGACCTATGGCATACCGCAACGGGAGATCATCAACCGCTCCGGCGGCCCGCGCCCGGGCGCGGAGCAGGCCTTCGCGGTCTGGAAGGACTTCCTCTTCGGCCGCCGGTTCAGCGACCGGGCCGCGTACGCCGCCGGGGTGGGCACCCGTCGGCTGTACTCCGCGTGCCCCTGACCGGGCCGGTCCGGATACGCCGCTGGCCGGCACCCCTGGTGGGGGTGCCGGCCAGCATGGTGGTGCGGTGGGTCAGCTGTTCCAGTGCTGGGCGACGAGGTCGGCGGCCTGCTGCTCCCACTGGGCGTAGGCGTCCGGGTAGGCCGAGACCTGCACGGTCTGCGCGGCCTGCGTGAGCGGCATGTCCTTCCAGCCGTCGACCTGCTTCAGACCCTTCTGGAACGCCATCGTCGAGTACTCGGGGTCGGTGATCTGCTCCGGCGTGCCCCAACCCGAACTCGGGCGCTGCTGGAACAGGCCCAGCGAGTCGTGGTCGTTGCGGTCACCCAGGTGACCCAGGTTCTCCAGCTTCGACTCCTGCAGGGCGGTGGCGATCGAGATCACGGCGGCCCGCTCGTCCAGGCCCGACTTCTTCGTCGCGGCGATGATCGCCTTCACGTTCTTCATCTGCTCATCACCAAGGTCGATCCGGGACTGCGCGCCCTGCACACCGTACTTGTCCGCCTGCACCGCAACGGCGACCGGCTTGGCGTCCACTGCCGGGGCGGCGTGGGCACCGGTGGCCGGACCGGCGAACACACCACCGGCGAAAGCCAGACCAGCAATACCAAGAACGCTCTTACGCATGATCGTGTTCATCAGGAAAGCTCCAATGCGGGGGTCGGCACCACGACTCGACCGGGGGATCGAGCACGCGGGCAAGCACCACGACAAGGCGCTCAAGAATCAAAGGGAAAGTCTTCGTCCGGCAGGACATCGCGAGCGGGGGCTCGCGGCGCCGGGACCATGTGTAACGACCACCGGCCCGCCGTCATTCCGGGCCACGTCACGTCATCGGGCCAGGCCGGCGGGGCTGCTGCTGCGGTCGTACGGAGGGTGTAACGACCCCGGCCCGACCACCATTCCAGGCTGACGGTGCCGCCGGTCACGGGACAGCCCGCGCAGACATCGCAAATTCGAACATCGACGCGCTCGGCGATTCGGACATCCGGGGTGCCATCGGACGCCACGTCGTCAGACGACGAGACCGCCCGCGACGCCCACCCCATCCCCGTACCTCGAAAGGGCCCGGCGCGGACGCACGGAGCCTGCCGACGACGAGGGTGTGGCCGGCGCAGGGATCAAGCGCCCGGAGCCGGGCACGGCGGCCACACCCACCGCGGACAGCGGGCGGAACCCGGTGGAGGAAACCAGAGCCCGCCATTACGGTGCGGTGATGCCGCTGCATCCCGCCCCGGAAGCACCCGACCACCACCTCCTGATCACCGACGACGGCACTCCGCTGGCCCGTCTACGGCTGCACGACGACGACGGGGGGCGCGTGGCCACGGAGGTGACGCCGTTGCCGGGATCGGACGTGCGCCGGCTCGCCGCCCAGGCCCGCCGGGACCTCGCGGGCGCACGGCTGGAGACGCCGGACGATGCTCTGGCCGGCGCGCTGGTCGCCGGGGGTCTGACCCTGCGCAGGGCGGCCACGGACATGCGGCACGACCTGATCGACGTACCGGAGGCGGCGACGCTGCCGGCCGGCTGGTCGTTGGCCCCCGCCGGCTGGGACGACGACCTGGCCGAGGGGCTGGCGGCGGCGTACGGGCCGGACCATCCGGACGGGCGGTGGCAGCCGAGCGACACCGCCGAGGTGCGGGCGATGTTCGAGCGGGCCGAGCCGGTGCCGCCGCTGCTGCCGGCATCGGCGCGGGTGGTCGGTCCGGACGGGCGCAGCGCCGGTCACGTCCTCGCCGCGGGGCCGGTGCCGTGGACCGCGGACGTCTGCGCCTGGATCCTCAACCTCGGGGTGGTGCCGGCGGCGCAGCGGCGGGGGCTGGGGCGGGCGCTGCTTGGCCACGCGCTGCGCGGAGCCTGCGCGGCCGGGCTGCCCCGGGTGGGCCTGTCGGTAGCCGACGGCAATCCGGCCCGCCGGATGTACGACGCGGCCGGTTTCCGCCCGGTGGCCCGGGTGCTCACGGTGCCGCTGCCGGCCGCTACGTCTCCGTTATCCAGCTTTCCGACGCGACACACCGCTCTCGGTGACACCACTCTCTGCTTCGCACCGGACAGAAGCGACGATTCATCGAATCTCTAGCACGAACAACGACGCTGACCTGCGACTTCACCCCTTTAGGGCCACGGAAGGTGTTCTGCCAGGATCGTTCGGGGTCACCCGCGATGCCGTGCGGCTGCCACCTGGTTCAGCAGGTCCTCCACCCGGTCGACGCCCGCCCGCAGCGACATCTCCCGCAGGTACACCTCGCGCCCCCGCTGCCCCATCTCCGACCGCGCGGCGGCCGGAATGGTGGAGGCGAGCCAGAACCGGTCGGCCAGCGTGGCCCAGTCCTCGGGCGGGCAGGACAGCCCGGCCCGCGCGCGCTCCACCAGCTCCACGGTGTCCCCGCCGGCGGAGGCGATCACCGGAGCGGCGCAGGCGAGCGCCGCCTGCAGCTTCCCGGGCACGGTGCCGCGCAGCTCGGGCAGGTCGCGGAGCATGACCAGCTGGTAGTCGGCGGCCGCGTACAGCTCCGGCATGTCGACCGGTGATCGACGCTCCACGAAGCGGACGTTCTCCGCCCGCAGCTCGGCGGCGAGCCCCCGCACCCGCCGCTCCTCCGCGCCCGAGCCCACCAGCACCAGGTCCGTTCGGCCGTCGAGCGCCGCCGCCGCGCGGACCGCCGTCTCGAGTCCCTGCCGCACCCCGATCGTGCCGGCGTGCATGACCACGCACCGGCCGTCACGCCGCACGAATCCCTGGGCGGCGCGGCTGGGCCGAACCGGCTGGAAGATCCGCTCGTCGGTCCAGTTGAGCACCACCCGCACCCGGTCGGGGTCGACGCCGCCGGCGAGCACCAGGTCCCGCATGGACGGCGCCGTGACGGCCAGGGCGTCCGCCTCGCGCAGCACCCGGCGCATGGTGGTGGCGAGCCGTCCGGGCCAGCGCTGCCGCTGCGCGCCGTCGCCGACGACGCCCTCCTCCAGCCAGAGGTCCTGCACGTGCAGGACGGTGGGCACCCGGCCGAGCATCCGCAGCAGCGCGGCGGTGGCGAACGTCGTCGCGGGAAGCTGGAAGACGTAGAGCACGTCCACGTCGGCCAGGTAGCGACGGCCGACCATCGCCACGCTGCCCGCGAACGAGAGGTGACTGGCCATCCGCGCGCCGGTGGAGCCGTCGCCGCCGGCGTAGCGCGGCACCCGCCGTACGGTCAGCCGCTCGCTGCGCGTCAGGTGCCGCCAGCGCTGCCGCCAGCCCGGATACACGTGCCCGCCCGGATAGTCGGGGAAGCCGGTCAGGACCCGCACCTCGTGCCCGCGGGCGGCCAGTTCCTCGGCGAGGCTGCCCGGGATGAAGGCCGGTTCGGGCGGGAAGTGGTACGACAGGATACCGATCCTCATGAGCGAAGCCCCCTCGGTGGCGGGACCGGCGCGGCAGTCGGCGACCCCGGCACCGCCGTCGCGGTGCCGCCTTCCGCGACGCCGACAAGAGGGACCGAGATGGTCGACCGGGTGCTCATCGTGTGCCACGCCACCGTGTGCCGGTCGCCGATGGCGGAGTACATTGTCCGGCGCCTGCTCGGGGACCGGCCGGTCGGAGTGACCAGTGCCGGCACCCACCCCCCCGGCACGCTGCACCGGACCTTCACGCTGCGCCAGTTCGGGCGGCTGGCGGCGGCCGACCCGCTGGCGGAGCGGGTCGACGCGCCGCTGCGCGCCGTGGTGCTGGCCGACGCACCGCTGCGCGCCGTGGTGCGGGCCGCCGCCCGCGCCCGGGGACGGCGGCAACCAGCCGCCCCGGACGCCGACAATCTCGGTGATCCCATCGCCGGCCGGCCGGTCGACTTCCGGCGCTGCGCCGAGGAGACCGAACGGGCGATGCGACCAGTGGTGGCACTCATCGGCGCAGCCGGGTGAGTTCCTGCGCACGTTCGGTCACGCCGTCGCCCCCGTTCGACTTGCTTCGGCGGGTCGCCGAGGCCCGGTCCGCGGGGACCGAGGGCGTGCCGGTGGGGACGATCCGGTAGGCCTCGTACTGGTAGGCGTCGGCCTTGGCCACCTTGGTCATGTTCAGCACGCAGCCGAGCAGGCGTACCGAGACCGAGTGCAGTGACCGGGCCGCCGCAGCGACCTGGGTCCGCGAGGTGCGCCCCTGCTGGGTGACGAGCAGCGCGCCGTCGGCCTGCACCGCCACCACCACGCCGTCGGTGACGGCCAGCAGCGGCGCGGTGTCGATGACCACGATGTCCGCCGACTCGCGCAGCGCGAGCAACAGGTCCGCCATCGCCTTCGAGCCGAGCAGCTCGCTCGGGTTCGGCGGGGCCGACCCGCTGGGGAGCACCAGCAGTGACCTGTCGCCCCAGCGCTGCACCACGTCACCGACCTGCACGTCGCCGACCAGCACGTCGGTCAGGCCGACCCCGCCGTCGAGGCCCAGGTAGTCGGCGACCTTCGGCCGGCGCAGGTCGGCGTCGACCAGCAGCACCCGCCAGCCCGCCTCGGCCAGCGCGATCGCCAGGTTGCAGGACAGGGTCGTCTTGCCCTCGCCCTGCAATGCGCTGGTGACGGCGATGACCCGGGCCGGCTCGTGCACGTCCACGAACCGCAGGTTGGTCCGCAGCTTCCGGACCGCCTCGGCCCGCGCGGAGGTCGCCGCGTCGCCGACGATGAGCGGCGCCGACTTCGCCCCTGCCTCGAACGGGACCTCGCCCAGCAGCGGGCTGCCGGTGACCCGTTGCAGCCCGGCGGCGTCGCGCAGCCGGACGTCGACCAGCCCGCGCAGCACGGCCAGCGCGGCGCCGAGCAGCAGCCCGACCAGCGCGCCGATGATCAGGTTACGGGTGGGCTGCGGGGAGACCGGCTTCGCACTGACCCGGGGGCCGTTGACCACCTCGATCTTGATGGGGGCGGGTCGGCCCTCGGTCGTCGTCTCGACCTTCTGCACCAGCTCGACGAACTTCGCGGCGAGCGTCTCGGTCACCTTCATCGCCCGGGTCTGGTCGGTGTCGGTGACCGTGGCACGCAGCAGCACTGTGTCGGTCTCGGTGGAGGTGCTGAGTCGGCGCTGCACGTCGTCCGCGGTGAGGCCGACCGGCGTCTCCGCCACCACGCTCTGCGCCAGGCGGTCGCTGCGCAGCAGGTCCGCGTATGACTTCACGCGTTGCTGCAGGAATAGGCTGCCCTGGTAGGCGTCGGTGACCCCCTGGCTCGGGGTGGTGACGAAGAAGGTCACGGAGGCCACGTACCGGGGTGGCGTACGGACTGTGATGAGCGCGGCCGAGCCGACCGCCACCATCAGCGTGACCAGGACGATCCACCAGTGTCGGCGGAGCAGGCGCAGGTAGGTGCGTACGTCCATCACGCTCTCCGTTCCGCCGGGACAACTAGCCGGTGAAACTGCACGGAATCCCCCAATACTCCCCAAACGACATGACAGGATCTATTCGTCGCAGGCTTGCCATGACGTGACCAAACGAATGTAAGCGATCGAACATCCCCGGAGGCCTGAATCCTCGCAATCCCGCCACAAACGCGGAGGACTCCGATGGACGATGCAGCCCCCGGCCGGCACGAACATCCCGCGACGCGACTGGGTCACCCGACGTGCGAAGACCCCTGTCTCTGCTAACGCTCGACACCGGCGCATGGTGCGCAGGATTCCTGGCCCCCTTCTGGCCAGGCAGAAATTCGGCCTCACCCCACCGACGTCGCGGCGGCGGAGCCCGGTGGGGCCCGCCGCCGCAACCGCGTCAGGGGCGGTACCCGGCGATCACCGCCGCTCGCGGGTCCGATCCTCGTCGTCCTCGTCGTCCTCGTCGTCCTCCTCGGTCTCCTGGAGCGCGTCGGCGTACGGCTCGGTCAGGTCGTCGCCCGGCACGGCGACGGCCTCGGCGCGGTCCTGCTCGTCGGCCCGGCCACCCGGCGGCGGTTCGGGAGCGGTGGTTTCACCGGCAAAGCCGTATTCGTTGGGTTCGTCATGCCTGCTCATGGGGCTATCCTCCCGTTATGTTCGCTTTGCGTCCTGCCGCTCACGGTAGGCCGTGATCGTCTTACCCGCAGCGCGGCGGCGATAGTCGGCGACCGGGCGGGCGGACCGGCGGCAAGCCCGGCCCAGAGGAGGTGGCGCAGCAGGATGACCGCCGCCGCGGCCGCCAGCGACCTCCAGCCACTTCCCACGGCGAGCCGGAGCAGGCCGGCGGCGACGAGCAGGTCCAGCAGCACCCGCAACGCGGCATGCCAGGAACCGGCGGTGAGCAGGACGACCGCGCCGCAGCACAGCGCGAGGGCAGTCGCCACGCTGGCGAGGCCGGCCCTCACGTCCCCCTCCCCGCGTCCGCCCCTGCCTCGCCGACCTGCCGCTGCTCCTGGGCGATCTCCCGGCGCAGGAAGTAGTTCAGCGCGGTCCGGATGGTGGCGATGGCCGCCAGCTGCCCGAGCTGATTGAACGTCGGGGACACGGCGGTACGCAGGATGTCCGCGGCGAGCTGGAATTCGAGCCCGAGGGTGAGGAACCGGCCGAGGGAGAGCCGGATCGGGGTGAAAACGGCGGCGCTGCGGTGTCGCAGTCCCTCGACCACGAACCGCAGCGCCGCCCAGAGCGCACCGACGAAGATCACCACCGCCCCGGAGGTCTCCACCACGGCGACCGCGATCCGGTCGCCGTGGCGCAGGATCTCGTCCAGGGCCACCGGGGGGCGTTACCCGCCCCCGCCGGCGCTAGTCGGCGCCGGGTCAGAGCTGGTCAACCGCCTCCAGGATCAGCCAGAGGCCGCTGATGGCGAAGAGCACCGCCGCGCCGTACCGGATGGCCCGCTCCGGCAGGTGCCGGCCGAGCAGCCGGCCGACCAGGATGGCGAGCGCGTCGGCGGCCACCATGCCGAGGGTGGAGCCGAGCCAGGTGCCGAACCAGCCGTACTTGGTGGCCAGGGTGATGGTGGCGAGCATCGTCTTGTCACCCAGCTCGGCCAGGAAGAACGCGACGCCCACCATGACGATGGCCGACTTGCCGGTCTTCTCCGCCTTGCGCTTCTCCTCCTCGGTGAGCTTGTCGCCGCGCAGCGTCCACGCACCGAAGCCGAGGAACGCCACACCGGCGATCAGCGAGATCCAACCGGTGGGCAGGGCCGCGTGCAGGCCGTACCCGATCGCCACCGAGGCCAGGTGCACGATCGCGGTGGCGATGGTGATGCCAATCAGCACCGGGACCGGCTTGAAGCGGGTGGCGAAGGTCAGGGCCATGAGCTGGGACTTGTCCCCCAGCTCGGCGACGAAGATGACGCCGAAGCTGATCACCAGCGCGGCGAGAAAACCGTCCATGAGAGCCTTTCCCGATCAGGCCGGGAGGAGGTACGGGGGCGCCCTCGACCCGGCTGCTACAGCCTGAGTCGAAGGTCTCGCCCGCCCCACCGAGGTGGGGCCGCGTGGCCGGATGCGGAACGCACCAGTATGTCGACCACGACATTGGGGGCTACTCCCCTTCGCGCCCACCACCCTAGCCGACCGCGCCGGCCACGCCCCCGGCCGGGTGCCCCACGTCACCCGCGGCCGTCTACGGAGGTTCACGCGGGGACCGTCGGAAGCGGGCGGGTGGGCCGTGGCTCAGTCGGCCCGGGCGAGGCTCACCCCGAACAGACCGTCGAGGTCGGTCCAGAACTCGCCAACGGTGAAACCGGCCGCCGCCAACTCCCGGGCGATCCCCTCCGGCCGGAACTTCGCCGACACCTCCGTGCGCAACTCCTCGCCCGCGGCGAAATCGACCGTCAGGTCCATCACCTCGACCCGCATCGCCCGGTCGGCCCGCAGCCGCATCTCGATCCACTCCCGGACCGGGTCCCAGCGCGCCACGTGGGTGAAGGCCTCCGGATCGAAGTCGGCGCCCAGCTCCCGGTTGACCACCCGCAGCACGTTGCGGTTGAACTCGGCGGTGACCCCGGCCGCGTCGTCGTACGCCGGCACGATCACCGACGGGTCCTTGACCAGGTCGGTGCCGATGAGCAGGCAGTCCCCCGCCTCCAGCGCCGCCCGCATCGCGCGCAGGAACTCGGCCCGCTCGGCCGGCAGCAGGTTGCCGATCGTGCCACCGAGGAAGACCACCAGCCGCCGGCCGCCGGTGGGCAGCCGGTCGAGCTGGCGGGTGAAGTCGCCGACGATGCCGCGTACCCGCAGGCCCGGGTAGTCGTTGGCGATCTGCTCGGTGGACTGGCGCAGCGCGCTGACCGACACGTCCAGCGGCACGAAGGTGCCGAGCCCACCCCGACGGGTGAAGGCGTCCAGCAGCAGCCGGGTCTTCTCCGACGAGCCGGAACCCAGCTCGATCAGCGTCTTCGCGCCGGTCAGCTCGGCGACGTCGGCGGCCCGCTCGGCCAGCACCGACCGCTCCGCCCGGGTCGGGTAGTACTCGGGCAGCCGGGTGATCTCCTCGAACAGCTCGCTGCCCCGGGCGTCGTAGAACCATTTCGGTGGCAACCACTTCGGGTCGGCGGTCAGCCCCACCCGTACGTCCTCCCGCAGGCTGCGGCCGAGGTCCTGCTCCTCGAGGTAGATCTCCAGTGGCTCCGCGCTCATGAGCTGTCCCCTCCATTCGGCGAACTTCCCTGTCTCCACCTGCGACACTGCTGCGGCGTCACGCTCCCGTCAGGGCGCGGACGCGCACCGAGGTCGAGGTCGCCACCACGAGGTGCCGGTCCGGCACCGACCGCCAGCCCGGGTCGTCGTCGTGCGGCTCGGAGGCCAGCAGCACTGCGTCCGGGGTGGCGCGCACCGACAAGGCGTGCCCGGCCGCGCTGGCCACCACCGTCCGCCCGTCGGTCAGCAGCAGGTTCAGCCGCGATCCCGGCGCGGCCTCCGACACCCCCGCGACCGTCTCCGCGACCACCTCCGCCGGGTCGGCCCCGGCCCGCAGCCCGTACCGGACCAACGCCCAGAGCAGGGCGGAGTCGGTCGGGGCGTCAAGGGTGAGCAGATCGCGCACGGGAAGCCGGTCGGCGAGCGGGACAACCGAGTCGGGCCAGCCCCGGACCACGCCGTTGTGGCTGAACAGCCACCGGCCCTCCGCGAACGGCGCGGCGGCGCTCTCCTGCACCGGCATGCCCACGGTGGCGGAGCGCACGGCGGCGAGCACCGCGCCGGCGACGGTGGCCGCGGCCAGCACCGGCAGCGTGGAGTCGCCCCAGATCGGCTGCGCCCGCCGGTAGCGCACCGGGTCGCCGTCGCCGGGGTACCAGCCGACGCCGAAGCCGTCGGCGTTGACGGTCCCGCCGCCGCGCATGTCCCGCGGCGCCCAGGACTGCCGGACCAGCGAGTACGGCGGGTCGTACAGCAGGGCGCACAGGCTCACCGGCGGCCCGAGATAGGCCAGGTGCCGGCACATCAGGCGATGCCGCCGATCACCCGTGCGCCTCCTCTGGTCGGACGTCGCGGGCACAGCGGAAGCCGCTGAAGATCTGCCGCCGGATCGGGTGGTCCCAGTTACGGAAGGTGCCCCGGCAGGCCGCCCGGTCGGTGCCGAACGAACCGCCGCGCAGCACCCGGTAGTCGTCGCCGAAGAAGACCTCGGAGTACTCCCGGTAGGGGAAGGCCGCGAACCCGGGGTGGCCCCGGAAGGTGCTCGACGTCCACTCCCAGACATCGCCGATCAGCTGGTGCACCCCCAGCGGCGAGGCGCCGGCCGGGTACGCGCCCACCGGCGCCGGCCACAGGTGCCGCTGGCCCAGGTTGGCGTGCTCGCCGGTCGGGTCCTCGTCGCCCCACGGGTAGCGGCGGGAGCGGCCGGTGGCCGGGTCCCAGCGGGCCGCCTTCTCCCACTCCGCCTCGGTGGGCAGCCGCTTGCCCGCCCAGGCCGCGTACGCCTGCGCCTCGTACCAGCAGACGTGCACCACCGGCTCGTCGTCGCGCACCGGCGACCACCGCCCGAACCGCCGGTACGCCCAGCCGTCACCGTCGCGCCGCCAGTGCATCGGCGCGGTCAGGCCCGCCTCGGTGCGGTGCCGCCAGCCGGCCTCGCTCCACCAGCGCGGGTCGTCGTACCCGCCGTCGGCGATGAACGCCCGGTACGCGCCGTTGGCGACCGGCGCGGCGTCGATGACGTACGCGGGCAGCTCGACGGTGTACGCGGGACGTTCGTTGTCCAGCGCCCACGGGTCGGTGGAGGTGCCCATGGTGAACGGCCCGGCCGGCACCAGCACCTCGTCGGCGACCCGCACGCGCGGCTCGGGCGGCGGGGGCGCGTCCAGCACGGCGGGACCGGAGCGCAGCTGGTGGGTGGCGAGCATGGTCTCGTCGTGCTGCTGCTCGTGCTGCACGATCATGCCGAAGGCGAACCCCTCGGCGACCAGCGGACGGTCGGTGAAGCGGATCCCGTCCAGCAGGTCGTACACCTTGTCCCGGACCGTCGACACGTAGCCGCGCGCCTCCGCTGGCGGCAGCAGCGGCAGCGAGGGGCGGTCCTTGCGGGGCTGCTTGAACGCGTCGTACAGGTCGTCGATGTCGTGGCGGACGGGCGGGCGGCCGCCGACGTCGCGCAGCAGCCAGAGCTCCTCCTGGTTGCCCACGTGGGCGAGGTCCCAGACCAGCGGCGACATCAGCGGGGAGTGCTGGCGCGTCAGGTCGGCGTCATCCACCGCCTCGGTGAGCAGGGCCGTACGCGCCCGGGTCCGTTCCAGCTCCGCCGCGATCCGGCTGCGCAGCCGCTCCGCCTGCGTGCCCGGCTGCTCGGTGGTGGTCACCGGTGCCCCCTCTCCGCGGCGGCCCGTCGCCGCCGGATTCCTCGGCTCGTCTCCTCGTGGGTTCCCGGCGGCAGGTCCAGCCGGGGAAGCGCCTCCAGCGCCAGGTCGAGCAGGGCCGCGGCCGACCCGGCCAGCGGCGGGTCGGCCAGGCCGTACCGGGCGGCGGCGTACCAGCGGTCGGCCACCGGCCCGGCGACGGCGCGGGCCGACCGGGCGGTGTCGGCGCGACCGAGCAAGGCGCTCAGCACGGCCAGTGGAACCGTCCAGTCCGGACCGGGCTGGGCGTCCAGGTACCGCACCTCCAGGTAGCCCCGGGGGCGCACCGGCGGGAAGAGGGTACTGACGTGGTATTCCAGGTCGTCCGTCGTCGGCGGCCGGGGCAACGCCCCGTCGATCCAGTCGGCGAAGGTCACCCCCGGCGGCGGCGTCCAGTCCGGACCGTCGTGGCGCAGGCAGAGCAGCGGCGCGGCGAGCGCGTACTCCGTCCAGGCGGCGACCGGGTCCTCGTCGGGCCGCTGCGGCGACCAGACCGGCCGGGTGCGGGCCGGGTCGATGCCCAACCAGGCGGCCATCCGCGCGGACGCCCAGCCGGTCCGCCGGCCGGCGTGCCGGTCGGCGGTGGCGAACGCGGCCACCAGCGGCGGCCCGACCGCGTGCACGGTGGCCCAGCGGGCGGCCAGCTCGGCCGGTTCGCCCGCGTCCAGGCAGAGCTGCAGGCCGGCGGTGCTGTACATCATGGTCCGCCCGGCCGGGCCCCGGCGGTCGAAGACGCAACGCATGGCGCGGTAGCGGGAGGTCTCGACCACCGGCTGCGGGGCCCGCCACGGGTCGATACCGCTGCGGCCGAGCACCAGGCCGGCGCGCTCCAGCAGCGCGCTCAGCTCGGCGATGTCGGCCTCGGTGGCCAGGATCAGCGCGGCGACCGATGGCCGGGGCGCGGTGGACACCTCCACCTGCCCGCCGGGCTCCACGGTCACGCTGCTGCCGTGCCGGAGCGGCTGGGCGGGGCTGGTGTCGTCCAGGGTGACGGGGCTGTGTTGCCCCAGGGCCGCCCGCAGCCGCTCCCGGTCCACCGGTCGAGCGGGGTCGGCGGCGTCGTGCACGGTCCATTCCAGTTCGACGCCGGTGAGGACCGGTGGCCCGGTCTTGAAGCAGATCCGGCCCAGGTGGGCCGCGGCGGCTGCCTTTTCCCGCAGCACGGTCGTCCGGTCGAGCTCCGGGGACGTCACCACGAGATGGTCTCCTCCCGACCCGGGGATCCGGCCGCACCGCCAGCACAGGCAACGCGGCCGTACCGGCCAGGCCCCCGTGTCTCACCATCTTCTGTCTAGCAGATGGATCCGCCGACCCGGGCGGGAAGAAATTTCTGTTACGCCTTTTCGACTACCCCCTTGCGGCTGGGCCGGGCGCCCGGAGTGGGCTCCGCCGGGGCCGCCTTCACCTTCACCTTCGCCTTCGGCGAGGCGTCCGGGGCCCGCTCCGGGACCAGCCGCTGGCAGTACGCCTCCACCTGCCCGGCGCCGCCGGCGGCGGCCACCAGATCGGCGAACCCGGGGGTGCGCAGCGCCTTCTCGCGCTGCGCCGCCGACTTCGCCAGGTACGCGCGGCAATGCCCTGCCAGCTTTCCGTCGGGGGCCGGCTTCCCGGAAACCCCGGGCCGCCCGGAGGGCGCACCCGGTGCGCCGGTCGTGGGCCCGCCGCCCGACGACGGCGCGGCCGGGTCGGTGTCGGTGCCGGCCGGTGCGGAGACGGGCGGACGGGGCGGACGGGGCGGCTCGGCGGGACGGTCGAGGGTAACGGCGGCGAAGGCGGCGCCGGCAGTGACGGTGGCGGCGATGCCGGCGACCCAGGCGACAATGCCGGTGGTGATCCGGCGACGGCGGCGCGACGACCGCGCGGGCGTCGGCGGGCCCGCCGCGCGGGCGGCCCGGAACGCGGCCAGCGCGGCCTCCTCGCCGGCCAGCTCACCCGGGCGGGGCGGGGCGGCCGCGGCGGAGAGCAGCCGGGCGAGCGGGTCGTCACCCGGGGGCGGCAGGCCGCCGGCCCGGGCCGCGTCGAGCAGCAGCTCGGCCTCGGCCCGGTCGGCAAGCCGCTCGGAGCCGTCGGATCGGCGGAAGTCCCATCCAGTCTCCCCTCACGTCATCCGTCCGCCCGCTCGGCGCGGGACGTGCTCGGCGCCTGCCGGCCCCGCCGAGGGCGGGGCGGGGCGGGCCGCTCGTCGCCACCCGACGGCTGGGGCAGCTCGTGACGTTCCAGCAGCGCGGCCAGCCGGCGCAGGCCGCGGTGCGCGGCGGTGCGGACCGCACCGGGGCGTCGCCCGAGCACCCGGCCCGCGGTCTCGGCGTCCAGCCCGATCACCGCCCGCAGCAGCACTGCCTCGGCCTCCCGCGGTGGCAGCGTCGCGATCAGCGCCAGCGCGGCCTCCGTCCCGATCGTCTCACCGGCCCGTTCCGCCGTGTCGAGGTCCCCCGCCAGTTCGTTCAACGCCTGCACCGGCACCGGTAGGGAGGGGCGGCGACGCTGGCGGCGCAGGTGGTCCATGGCCCGGTTCCGGGCGATGGTCACCGCCCAGGCCCGGAACTCGCCACCGGTGAAGGTGGGCAGGTCCCGGGAGATCTGCAACCAGGTCTCCGAGGCGACATCCTCGGCGTCCGCGCCGACGAGGGCGGTGAGATACCGCAACAGGCCGGGCTGGAGGCTGCGGTAGAGGGAGCGGAAGGCCTCCTCGTCCCCGGCCTGCGCCGCGACGACCGCGTCGGTCAGCTCACCGGTCATACGCCCGCCGTTCCCCGCCGTCCCGCCCGACCCGTCGCCGGCTGGACGTGGGTGACGCACCTCCGGTCCGGCAGCCGGACCCCATCGCGCACCATCAGCCCCCCGCTGACCCCACCGCGCCCCGCCGAGTGGCCCGGGCGGTATGTCTGACACACGCCGCGACAATACGGCGGCCGGCGCGGATGCCGTACCGGCACCGTGGGCTGAGTTGCGCTAACGGTAGGAGCGGACCGGCGGGTGGACAAGTCGCCGCCGGTCGGGGAAAGAGTGAGAAATATCTACCTGAACGGACGGCGAGTCCGTGTGACAGAACTCGGCCGCCTGACGCTACCGGCCAGGTTGCCGCGGTGCCCGCGTCCCGCGTCGGCCGGTTCGCCCAGCTTACGGCTTCGCCCCGCGGTCATTGTGACAGCGGGTCCGGGCGCCGTCACCCCTCGTCCGTCGGCCCGTCCGCGACGGCGGGACGAGCACCACGCCGCCGTCGATGCGACGGGGAGATCGCCATGCGTCCTCCTCGTCTGACTCTGGGTACGGTATGCGGGTGTTGTCATCGGAGGTCGTGCTCAGCGGTCGCTACCGCTTGGACGAACGTGTCGCCACCGGCGGCATGGGCGACGTCTGGCGCGGCACGGACCTGATCCTGGGCCGCCGGGTCGCAGTGAAGGTGCTGCTGCCGGCGCTGGTCTCCGATCCCGACTTCATCGCCCGGTTCCGCGCCGAGGCCCGGATCATGGCCGCCCTGCGCCACCCGGGCATCGTGCAGGTCTTCGACTGTGGCGAGGACCAGCTCGACGACGGCGGGCGGGCCGACTATCTGGTCATGGAGTTCGTCGAGGGCGAGCCACTGTCCCGGCGGATCGAGGCCGCCGGCCAGCTGGAGGTGGCCGAGACGATGTCGGTCGTCGCGCAGGCCGCCCAGGCGCTGCACGCCGCGCACGCCGGCGGGATCGTGCACCGCGACGTCAAGCCGAGCAACCTGCTGGTGCAGGAGGACGGCATGGTGGTCCTGGTCGACTTCGGCGTCGCCCGGTCGACCAACATGACCAGCATCACCAGCACCAACGCGGTGCCGGGGACGGCGCTCTACATGGCGCCGGAGCAGGCCTCCGGCCGGCCCGTCTCCGCCGCCACCGACATCTACGCGCTGGGCGCGGTCGCGTACTGCTGCCTCACCGGCGGCCCGCCGTTCACCGGCGACAATCCGCTCCAGGTCGCCGTGCGGCACCTCGACGACGAGCCGCCGGCGCTGCCGGACGACATCCCGGCGCCGGTCCACGCGCTGGTGTCGCGGGCGTTGGCCAAGGATCCGGCCGACCGGTTCGCCACCGGCGCGGAGATGGCCGCAGCGGCCCGGGCCGCCCTGAGCGACGGCGCCGCGACGACCGCCTTCGTCCCCCCGGCACTGCGGGGCGCCGCCGCCCCCACCCCCACCACGCGCGACGATGTCCCGGTGCTGCCGCCGGCCGGCACGGTGGCGTCGAGGCGGCGCCAGGGTCGGCGTGGCTCGCTGATCGGCGCGCTGGCGGCCGTCCTGGTGGCGCTCACCGCCCTGGGCACGGCGCTCGGCGCGGCCAAGGACATCGGCGACGGGGCGACCAACATCAAGAGCCCGTCGCCGGCCGCGGTGCCCAGCGACCAGGAGGAGCTGCCGGCGGCCCCCGAGGAGACCGGGTTGGAGCAGCCGAGCCGGCCGGACCGCACCCGGAAGCCGAACACGCGGCCCTCGGCCACGGCCTCCGAAAGCCCCTCGCCAGGGCCGAGTGGGTCGGTCGAGCCGCAGCCCACCACCGCGCCGCCGAGCACGTCAACGAGCCCCACGACGAGCACCTCCCCGACGGCCGGCGAGCCCACCAGCACCTCACCCGCGCCGAGCACCACCTCGGCACCCCCGGAGGGCACCGCACCACTCGCTCGCCGCTGACGGCGACCCACACGGCTCGGCCGGGCACTGGGCAGCGGTCGCTACCGGCCGAGCACGGACTACACCGACGCCGAGGACTTCGGCCTCTGCGTCATCACCGTCTTCGACACCCGTGACCGCTGCTGGGGCGCGGTCGTGGAGCGGCTCTGACGCCTGCGGGCGCGGCCGGTCCCGCCCGGAACCGGCCGCACCCGGGTCACTCCGCGCCCAGCGCCTCCACCACCGGCCGGCCCAACGCCCGACGGGCCGGCAGCACGGAGGCGAGCAGGGCGGCCAGCACCGCCACCGCGAGGATCAGCGCGAGCCGGCCCCAGGGCAGCACCAGGGTGAAGTCGCCGCCGATCTTCGCCACGAAGGCCATCGCCCCGGCGCTGACCCCGGTGCCGAGCGCCATGCCGAGCACCGCCCCGACCAGCGCCATCAGCACCGCCTCGACGGCCAGCATCGCCCGCAGCCGACCCCGGGTGAGGCCGACCGCCCGCAGCACCGCGTTCTCCCGGGTCCGCTCCACCACTGACAGGCTCAGCGTGTTCGCCACGCCGACCAGGGCGATCACCACAGCCAGGCCGAGCAGCGCGGTGACGAAGGCCAGCAGCATGTCGACCGTGCCGGTGAGCATCTTCTTGTAGGCGGCCTGGTCCATCAGGTTGACCGTCGGGTACCGCGCGACGACCGTCTCGATCGCCGCCCGGGCCTGCTCGGCGGAGACCCCGTCGGCGGGGTCCACCTCGGCCAGGAAGCCGCGCTCGCTGGGAAAGAGCCGGGCGAAGTCGTCGTCGACCAGGTCGACCACGTGTCCCTCGGGCACCGGGGCGCCGGCCGGGGCGGCCTCGTCGGCGGTCACCACCGCGGCCACCCGGAAGGACCGGCCGGCGAGCGTCACCGGGGAGCCGACGGTCCAGCCGCGCGCCTCGGCGAGCTGCCGGTGCACCAGCACCGCGCCCGAGCCAAGGTCGCCGCTGTCGCCCGCCACGGTGCCGGTCAGGCTGCGGGCGACCAGCGCCGGATGCGCAGCGCGGACCTCCAGCCCGTCGACGACCCGGCTGCGCTGCTCGTGCACCACCCCCAGCTCCGGCCGCGCGGCCAGCTCACCGGCGAGCGGCGCCGGCAGGTCGCCCCCGATGCCGGTGACCAGGTAGTCGACGCCGATCTGGGCGTCGACGGCGCGTTCGATGCCCACCTTCACGCTCCCGGCACCGACCACGAACGCCGAGACCAGGCCGATCCCGATCACCAGAGCGGTGGCGGTGGCCGAGACCCGGCGGGGATTGCGCACGGCGTTGGCCACGGCCAGCCCGGCGGTGGCGCCGAAGAGCAGCCGGGCCGGCACCCCGAGCAGCCGGACCAGAATGGGCACCAGTACCGGGCCGTAGAGCACGATGCCGAAGAAGGTCAGCACCCCGCCGAGAGCGACCAGCACGATCTGGCCGACGCTGGCGGCGACCGCGAGCGCGGCGACCCCGGCGGCGAAGACGAACGCGCCGACCGCCAGCCGGACCCGGCCGGCCCGGCGGGTCACCTGCACCGCAGCGTCGGTCAGCGCGGCCACCGGGGCAACCCGGGTGCCCTGCCAGGCCGGCACGCAGGCGGCTGCCACGGTGATCACGGTGCCCAGCGCCACGCAGAGCAGCACGGTCGACCCGGTCAGCGTGACCCCGCCGGAGACCGGCAGGTCCAGGGCGGACAGCGCCGCCGCCAGCCCGGCGGCCAGGCCGGCGCCGACGAGCACCCCGAGCGCCGAGGCGGCCAGGCCCAGCACCGCCGACTCCAGCAGGGCGGCCCGGAACACCTGCCCCCGGGTGGCGCCGACCAGCCGCAGCAGGGCGGTACGCCGGGTCCGCTGGGCGAGCACGATGGCGAAGGTGTTGGCGATGACGAACCCCGCCACCACCACGGCGACCCCGGCGAAGATCAGCAGGACCATCCCGAACTGCTCCAGGTCGCGGACCGCGTCGTCCACCGCGGCGTCGAGGATCTGCTGGCGGGTCTGCACGGTCGCCCCGCCGCCGGCCACCCCGGCCAGCCGCTCGGCCACCGCCTCCCAGGACGTACCCGGGGCGACGGCCACCATGATCCGGCCGTACCCCCGCTCCCCGGTCACCGCCAGCGCGTCGGCGCCGACCAGGCCGATGAAGGGGCCGCCGATGTCGCGGGAGGTGCCGGCCACGTCGACGGCGCCGACCAGGGTGTACGGCCGGGCCGCGCCCGTTGCCCCGCCGACCCGCACCGGCGCGCCGAGGGCGAAACCCTCCTTCCGCACGGTGGACGCGTCGAGGACGACCTCGCCGGGGCGGTCCGGCAGCCGGCCGGCGGTCAGGTCGTACGAGCGCAGGGCCGGGTCGGTGGGGATCGAGGCGAGCACCGCGTAGCCGAGCACCGGGCGGCCGTCGGAGCCGACCACCCCGGCGGAGCCGGTCAGCTCCCCCTCGGCGGCGGTCACCCCGTCGACCGCGCGCACCCGGTCGACCAGGACGGGCGGGAGTGGGTCCGTCCCGCCGTACACGCCGAGGTCGGTGTGCCGGTCGAACGCGCCGGCCCGGTCGTAGGCGCCGGCCCGCATCCCGTCGGTGACCATCAGGGTGCCGGCGACGAAGGCCACGCCGAGCACGATCGCCAGGGAGGAGAGCAGCAGCCGCACCGCGTCGGCGCGCAGCAAGCGCAGGGTCAGCCGGATCATCGCGGTCACCGCCCCCGGGCCGGGGCGACCGGGTCGAGGCCGCCGAGCGCGTCCAGGATCCGCTCGGCGGTCGGGGTGGCCAGTTCGCGGACCAGCCGGCCGTCGGAGAGGAAGACCACCCGGTCGGCGTACGCGGCAGCCACCGGATCGTGGGTGACCATAACCACGGTCTGGCCGAGGGCGTCGACGGCCTCCCGGAGCAGCCGCAGCACCTCGGCTCCCGAGCGGGAGTCCAGGTTGCCGGTCGGCTCGTCGGCGAAGAGCACCCAGGGACGGGTCACCAGTGCCCGGGCGACGGCGACCCGCTGCTGCTGGCCGCCGGAGAGCTCGGCGGGCCGGTGGCCGAGCCGGTCCGCCAGGCCGACCGCCGCCACCACCTGCCGCTGCCAGGCCGGGTCCGGTCGCCGGCCGGCGATGGCCAGCGGCAGGACGATGTTCTCCTCGGCGGTCAGGGCCGGCAGCAGGTTGAACTTCTGGAAGACGAAGCCGATCCGGTCCCGGCGCAGCAGGGTGAGTCGCTTGTCGTCGAGGCGGGCGGTCTCGGTGTCGCCGAGGCGGACGGTGCCCGCGGTGGGGCTGTCGAGGCCGGCCAGGCAGTGCATCAGCGTCGACTTGCCGGAGCCCGAGGGGCCCATGATGGCGGTGAACCGGCCGGCCGCGAAGTCGACGTCGACGCCGTCGAGGGCGACGACCCGGGCGGCGCCGCGCCCGTACTCCTTGCGCAGGCCGCGGGCGGTGACCGCGACGCCGGTACGGGCCGGAACGGGTGGTGCGAGGGACATGCGGTGGCTCCCTGTGCAGTCGGTGACCAGGACGTCTCCGACGCTATGCAGCCCCACCGGCGGCGGCGTCCACCCGCGCGGTCGAGGTCGGTACACCCCGGGTCGTCCCCGACCGGGCGGACCCGTACGACCCAGGTCGTACCCGCGCCTCAGCCCCCCGGCGTGACCAGCCCGCTCTCGTAGGCCAGCACCACCGCCTGCACCCGGTCGCGGAGCTGGAGCTTGGCCAGGATCCGCCCGACGTGGGTCTTCACGGTCGCCTCGGCGACGTGCACCCGGCCGGCGATCTCCGCGTTGGACAGCCCCTGCGCGACGAGCAGCAGGATCTCCCGCTCCCGCTCGGTGAGCTGGGCCAGCCGGGGGTCCTCGGTGGGCCCGGGCCCCAACCGGTCGGCGAACCGGTCCAGCAACCGGCGCGTGATCGACGGCGCGACCACCGAGTCGCCGGCGGCGACCACCCGGATGGCGGCGAGCAGCTCCTCCGGGGGCACGTTCTTGAGCAGGAAGCCGCTCGCCCCGGCCTGCAGCGCGGCGAACGCGTCGGCCTCGGTGTCGAAGGTGGTGAGCACCAGCACCCGGGGCGGGCCGGTGGGGCGGTCCCGGCAGATCCGGCGGGTCGCCTCCACCCCGTCCATGGTCGGCATCCGAACGTCCATCACCACCACGTCCACCTCGGTGCGGGCGAGCAGCCGCAGCGCGTCCGCGCCGTCGATCGCCTCGCCGACCACCTCCAGGTCCGGCTGGGAGTCCAGCACCATCCGGAACCCGGCGCGGACCAGCGCCTGGTCATCCACGATCACCACCCGGACCGTCATGCTGCAATCGCCTCCGTCCCGGGAGTCGACGGTAGCGGCAGTCGCGCCTCGACCCGCCAGCCGCCGGCCAGCCTCGGCCCGGCGACGAGGCTGCCGTCGTACACGCCGACCCGCTCGCGCATGCCGACCAGGCCGTGCCCGCCGGACGGCGCGGGACCGACCGGCGGGCGGCCGTGCCCGTCGTCGACCACCCGGACCACGACGGCCTCCGGGGCGTGTTCCAGGGTGACCGTGACGCTCGCGCCGACCCCGGCGTGCTTGAGCACGTTGGTCAGCGCCTCCTGCACCACCCGGTAGACGGTGAGGTCGAGGCCCGGGGGCAGCGCGGCCGGTTCGCCGGCGACGGTGTGCCGCACCCGCAGCCCGGCCTCGCGGAACCGGTCCAGCAGCGTGGGCAGTTCGGCGACCGCCGGCCGCCGGCGCTCCGGGTCGGCGGCGCCGTCCGAGGCGTCGGCCGCCCCGGGCGCGGGGGCTGGCTCCGCCCGGCTCGGCTCACGCAGTACGCCCACCAGCCGGCCCATCTCCTCCAGCGCCTGCCGGCCGGTGTCCGCGACCACCTTGACGGCGGTGCGGGCGGTCTCCGGGTCGCGGTCGAGCATGTACCGGGCCCCGTCGGCCTGGACGATCATCACGGCCATGCTGTGCGCCACGACGTCGTGCAGCTCCCGGGCGATCCGGGCCCGCTCCCCCGCGACCGCGACGCGGGCCTCGGCCTCCCGCTCGCGTTCCAGGGTGGCGGCGCGTTCCTCCAGGCTGAGCACGTAGAGCCGGCGCGTCCGCACGTTCAGCGCGACCAGCCACACCCCGCCGGTGACCAGCCCGAACCAGATGGCCGAGGCCCACCAGGCGATGTTGCCGGCGGCCTGCGAGGCGGCCAGCAGCACCCCGACCGCCGCGACGATCCCGGCGAGCACGCCGTCGCGGAGCCGGTCGGCGTACTTGACCACGCTGTAGAGGGCGACCAGCACCCCGAGGTCGAAGGCCAGCGGCCCCCAGCCGGCGATCACCTGGACCAGGGCGAGCACGGCCACCACGGCGGCCACCACCGACGGGTGTACCCGGCGCCACAGCAGGGCGACCGCCATCGCGCAGCCCACCAGCGTGGCCCGCCAGCCGCCGGGCTGGCTCACCACGCCCGCCAGGGCGAAGAGCACCACCACGCCGGAGACGAGGACGTCGAAGGCGACGGAGCGCAGCGGACGGCCGAAGACGGTGCGGTTCACGGTCACCCAGCGTACGGGTCAGGTCGGGTCGTGGGGCACGCCGACCATCGGCCTGCGCCGGCGACCGGGGTATGGCGATGACGTCCACTACGCCCGAGGTACTACCTGTATGTTTTCCGCATTCTGTTCCGAGAACCATGCCTCAAGTTCGGCACCGTCGAGCGACAGGGTGGCGCCCTGATCGACGAAGACCGGGCCGACAACGGCGCCCTTCGCGCCCTCGAGCTGGCAGCCGAACATTCTCGCACCGCTCAGCACCGCGGGCATGTTCTTGCCGCCGAGAGTGCACCACCGCATACTCGAAAACTCAAGATTGGCGTCGCGTAGATCGGTTTTGTAGAGCTTGGCCGAGTTGAGGATCGCGTGGCTGAGATCGGCCCCCTCCAGGATGGCGTCGTCGAACTCCACCGAAAACAGCCGCGCTCCGCGGAACCGCGCGTTCCTGGCCGAGCAGCCGACCATCTCAGCCTTGGCCAGGTCGGAGAAGGAAAAGTCGGCGTCCTGAAGCTCGGAGTTGTTCAGGTTCGCGTCGCCGAGGTTGGCGTCCTCGAATCGAACGCCGATCAGGCACGAATTGGCCAGGTAGGCGCCCGCCAGGTCGAGGTTGCTGAGATCTGCACCGCGAAAATCGAGAAAGTCGCCCGACAGGTATGAAGAAGTGCCCGAAGAAACGGCGCCGAACCACTCCTCAAGTGCCTCCCTGGCGTCGGGACTGTCCGGCCAGCGGATCACGTCAGCGCCGCTCCGCTTGTACCTGCTCATTTGTCAAACACCACCTTGCCGTCCCAGTCCGTTCGACCGGCGACCCGCCCCTTGAGATCAGCCACGGCACTCGGCGACAGATTCTTGGTGTCAATGAGGACATGCTGTCCGCCGGCTACCTCGTCGGCGAGCTTCTGCTCGAAATCGTCGCCATTATAGCGCCCCTTCATGCCCTCGGGCATCGGCTGGCCGGCGTGCCGCCCGGCGGGGAAGATATCAGCAGGTGCTTTGACGTCCCAGTTGTTTTCGTTGGCGTCGATGAATTCACCCTGATCCTTCTGGAATGCCGGATCCGAGTTGTCGAGCTCGGCACGGCGAATCGGACCGGGGATCTTGCCCTGCGCCTCCGCCTCGAGCCCAACCTCCGCCTCTCTGCGGGATTTCGCGCTGATGTTGCCGTTGTGAGCCGGGTCGGCGGCGAGATCCTCCACCCGGCGGTCGTACTCGGGGGTGCCGGGTTTGGGGGTGCGGTATCCGTCGTCGCTGCCGGAGGGCTTGCCCTGTGATCCACCGGGGTCTCCACCCGGGCGGCCCTGTCGCGCCTCCTCGGCGGTTATCTCCTGCGCCCTGGTGACGTTTTCGGGCACCTCGCTGGAACCGCGTCGCCGTGGGGACGGGATGCTGCTCTCACCGTCACCGTCACCGGAGCCGCGGCCCGGGTGCGACGGCGTTCCGCCGGCACCGTCCCCGCCGTGGGGTGTCCTGGGTCTCGCCATCGCCTGGCCCTAGCCGTTCAGAAGCTTGGAGAGGTTGGTCAGGCTGGTGATCAGTGCGGCGACGTAGGTCAGGATGCGTCCGGCCCACTTGACGACGGCCGCCGCGATCTGCGAGGCGATCACCGGGATCGTGACGACGAAGATCGCCTCGACCGCCCACACGATCACGCGCGCCACCAGGTCGGCGATGAGATCGCGCACGACATCACGCGTGAACGCCACCAGATTCCCGGCGGCCTGGGTAGCCGCGACCATCGCGGCGGAGATGCCGCCCAGCCCGTCGAGCGCCGTCACGTTGTGCGTCATCAGGCTCTCGTACGCCGTGGCAGCCTGCCCCTGCCAGTGCGGCATGTCCACGCTGAGGTGTGACTTCAGGTCGGTGGCCATGCTCTGCAGTTCGGCGGCCATGTTGTCCCAGGTGGCCGCGTGCGAGGCCACCACGTCGGGCATTCCGGTGAGCTCGTCGAGGATCTGCCGCAGTGGCTCGAAGTATTCCATCGCCCAGCCCAGCCCATTGGCCAGCAGCGCGCTGAAGGGGTCCATCACGGTCGCGGCGACCTCGACACCGAACGCCGCACCGGCCAGCAGGTCGTCGACCCAGCCCTCACTGTGAATGGCGTCGATCAGCCCCTGGAAGCTGTCGGCCAGGGCCGCCCCGGTCCAGGGCTTGTGGGTCGACTGGACGTCGGCGATCAGCGACCCGTCGCTCACTGCGCCGCCCTCGCGAGGCCCCCGTCCAACCGGCTCCCCGCCTTGCGGATCGTGCTGTCGGCGTCGGCGTCGGCGCTGTCGTAGTTGTCGGCGGTCGTGCGTAGTCCCTTGGCGACCAGTGCCAGGTTTTCCTCGACGTAGGCGATCAGCTCATCCTGCCGAGTGTGCCGGCCTTCCAGGATTCCGGAGATCCACCCGCACAGCAGCCCGTACGCCGCGTCGTTCTGCGCGATGTGCGCGCTGGCGGCTTTGACCGCGCCGAAGCGTTCGCGTAACACCTCGATGTTGCGCGCGTGCGCGCGGATCTCCTCCGCGTCGACAGCGAAACCGTCGCCCACGCGCTCACCACCCCTGGTGCTGGTCGTCGGCGCCGTCCGGGACGGGATCGGCGCCGCGCAACTGCTGCCCGACCCGCTCGGCGATCGCGCGTGCCGCGGCCGACTCGGTCCCCACGGTGTCGGCGATGATCTCCTGCGAGCGGTCGGCCAGTTGCCGCCTGGCCGCACGGATCGTGTCCATGATCGTCCTGGCGACGACGTCAGGTGCGACCCGTTGAATCCGCTGACCCAGCCACAGATCGACCACCCCTCCTGCGGAATCGACCGTGACCTCCACCAGTCTGTTGCCGTCAGCGGCCGTCACACGCAGATCCTGGAGACGGTCGCTCATCGCCTTGGTGTCGGCCGCCAGCTGGTTGATCCGGCCCTTCCACTCAGCCAGCCGTTCCGTAGCGCCGTCCGGGTCGAGCAAGCCTCCCGTGCCTGGAACGCCCGCCCCCATGTGTCCCCTCGGTCGCTCGCCGTGATCATGCCTGGCTGAAGGAGGCTAACACGCCGTCGCCACGCGTACGATCCACATCGGACAATTGGTGAAAACCACCAATGGGGTCGGTCAGGCGGGCGGCCGGACCAGCTCGCGCATCCGGCCGATCTCGGCGGACTGCTCCGTGGCCACCGAGTTTGGCGAACTCGCTGAGCTGCTGGTCGGCGCCGACGGAGAGCAGGTCGGTGGCCATCGTGAACGCGCCTGGTGGTGCGCGGGCGCCGGGCCCTTCCGCGTACGCGACGGTCAGCTCATCGGCAGCCGGTAGCGCCGCTCTCCGCCGGTCGCGGTGACCAGGCTGACCTCGCCACTGCGCAGCCCGTACGTCACCGACCAGCGGGTGTGGCCCTGCCGCACCTTGTCGAGGATCCGCAGCGCCGCCGGGGCGTCCACCCGGGCACCGGCCCGCTCCAACGCGGCCGCGATGACGCCGTACCGGCGGTCGTCGCGCCGCTTCTCCTCGGACACGCCGACCACCGGCACGTTGGTCAGTGCCTGCCAGCGGCCCTCGCCGCGCTGGACCCGCATCGTCCCGTCCACGAACTCCACCACCGCCGAGCGACCGCCCGCGTCCGCGAGCAGGTAGTGCAGCGGCGGCCCGCCGTCGAAGTCCAGGTTGTAGCGACCGAAGACGGCCACCGCCTCGTCCACCGTGGCGGCCCGGTCGAGCACCAACCGCAGGATGCGCACCGAGCCGACGGTGGGGCGGCCCGGCACCGGCTTTACCGTCGCCCCGTCGTCGGCGGCCAGCCCGACCGCGAGCCCGCGCTCGTTCATCCCGTCGAAGGGCAGCAGCGGCGCGTCCAGCAGCCGCCGGTCCCCCGTCGGGTCCGGCCCGATCCCGAGGTACGACAGGTCCACCAGGGACACCGACGCGTAGCCGTCCGGCGGGTCGGTGCGCAGCACCATCGCCGGGTTGGCGTCCCAGTCGAAGTTGCGGGCGAACAGCGGCCGGGCCGGGTCGCCACTGGCGGCGAAGAGCGAGCAGCCGAAGGAGTTCGTCTCCGGCTTCGCGTCCGTGCCGACCGTCGCGTCGTACCGGCCGACGTAGGTCATCTCGTACAGCGGCAGGTTGTCGACCCGGCGCACGGTGGCCAGGGTCCGCCCGATCTCGTCGGCGTCCTGCCGAGAGGCGATCGGGACCCCGGCGCCGGCCGGCGCGGGCGGCGCGTCGTCGGTGCCGGCACAGCCGGTGGTGGCGAGCAACAGGGCCAGTCCGGCGCCCAGGAGAGTCCTCCGCATAGCTCCGGAACGTATGGGAGGGAGCGTGGGTTGTCCACCGGCCGGCGGCGACACCGGTTTTCCGATTCACGTACCCGGGTGCCTCGATCAGGACGGACGAGAGGAAGGCGATGAAAGTACGACGTCCTGGCTGGTCATCGGACCCTCCGTCTCGATCATCCGGAGCCTCGCCTCGACGCCGGCCAGCCGGGCGGTGTCCGCCGCCACCTGCGCCTCGAGCTGGACACGGCGCAGCCGCAGCATGCCGCGCAGCTCGGCGACGTCAACCGCGTCATCGAGGATCGCCTGCACCTGGGCCAGGGTGAGGCCCAGCTCCTTGAGGGCGATCACCCGGTTGAGCCGGCGCAGCTGCTCGGCCCGGTAGGATTGGTACCCGGTGTGCGGGTCGACGGCGGCCGGGCGGAGCAGGCCGATGCTGTCGTAGTGGCGCAGCATACGCACCGACACTCGGCCCAGGCTGGCGAAGCCTCCGATCTTGCGAGCAGCCATCATGCTGAATTCGGCTCTTTGAGGTTCAAGGCGGCCCGCCAAAGTGGGCCTCGCCGGCTCGGCCCCGGCCTGCTGGCGACCTCCGGCCAGCACCAGCTGGGCCGGCCAGCCACGCTTGCGACAACCAGGACCACCAAGACCCAGGGAGGAAGGCAGTCATCCGATGAAGCTCAGCTCATCCATCGTCGTCCCGCAGGACATTCGGCCGGTGTGGCAGTTCCTCAGCGATCCACTGACCGCGCCCCGCTGGGACCGCAGCGTCGCGGAGGTTGTTCCCCTGTCAACCGGGCCGGTCGGCGTGGGATACGAGGCGATGACCATCGCGCCGTCGGGCAAGCGCCAGCGGTTCCGCATCACCCGGTACGACGCCGAACGGGAAGTGGCCTTCGTGCTGCTGGAGTCCCACCTGTTCCGGCGGGCCGAACTCAGCTTCCGGCTCGACCGCGTGCCGGACGGGACCAGCATCCTGCACCAGATCGACCTGGACCTGCGCAGCCCGCTGCTCGCTCCGCTGCTTCGGCTGACCAGCCGGAACGCCCTCGGCACCGACCTGGAATACCTGCGGAGGGCGCTGGCCCGGGACGCCCACCACTGACAGCTTCCCTGGCCCTGCCGCGCCGGGTGGGCCGGGCGCTCCACCGACCGGGCTCACCTGACCGACGCCTCCCGGTTGGGGCGCGGCCCGACCAGCCGGCGCACCAGCGGCACGGCGTTCCACCTCGCCGCCCCGACCAGGTCCCGGGCGTGCTCCAGCACCGTGTAGTCGGGTCGGGCCAGCCCGTCGGCGATGGCCCGGTCCAGGTCGTTGCCGCAGCGGGTGAGCACGCTGTCGAAGTCGCGGCGGACGGGTTCCAGCAGGTCGTAGCCGCACACGCGGTGCAGCCGGGAGAAAAGCGGCTTGTAGAGCCGGGCCCGCTCGTGCAGGCCCGAGGAGTACGACATCGGGTTCTTCGGCCGCCGCCGGACGTAGTCGGGCAGGACGTCGGCGAACGCCCGCCGGACGATCCACTTCTCCTGCCCGTCACGCATCTTGAGCGCCAGCGGCAACCTCATGGCCAGCTCCACCACGCTGAGGTCGAGGAAGGGCACCCGCGCCTCCACCCCGTGGCCCATGCTGGCCCGGTCCACCCGCTGCAACTCCGTACGGCAGAGGTTGCGGATCTTGTGGAGGACGAGCCGGCGGGCCCGGTCCGGGCCGACCTGGTGATACATGGGGTAGCCGCCGAACAGCTCGTCCGAGCCGTCGCCGGTGAGCACCACCTTGATCCCCAGCTCGCGCAGCCGGCGGAAGATCGGCACGGAGACCACCGCGTTGATGATGTCGCCGTACTCGGTCAGCTCGGAGATCCGGATCGCCTCGCGGACGTCGGCCAGCCGGATGTCGCGCGGGCGCAGCTGGATCACCTCGTGCGGCACGCCGAGGTCGGCGGCGAGCCGCCGCGCGTACGCCACGTCGGGGCTCTCCGGCACCCCCACCGTCACCGCCACGCAGTCCGGGTGCAGCTCGCGGGCGTGCAGCAGCGCCAGTGAGCTGTCCAGCCCGCCGGAGAACACCACGCCGACGGTGAGGTCGGTGTCGACCCGCATCCGGATGCTGTCGGCGATCGCGGCCCGGACGAGCAGGGCAGCCTCGTCCGGATCGTCCACCATGGGCAGCCCCTCGCCGAGGGTGAGCAGGTCGAGGTGCGGGTGCAGCTCCACCCGCCCGTCCGGATCGACCCAGCCGTGGTGCCCGGGCGGGACCTCGCCGACCGGGACGCGCAGGCCGACCAACGCCTTGACCTCCGAGGCGACGTGCAGGCAGCCCGGCGTGCGGGCCCAGTAGAGCGGCTTCACCCCGAGCGGGTCCCGGGCCAGGTAGACCCGGCCGGTGGCGCGTTCGGCGACGGCGAAGGCCCACTCCCCGCGCAACCGGTGCACCGCCCGCTCACCCCAGCGCAGGAACGCCGCGAGCACCACCTCGGTGTCGCTCGCGGTGCGGAACGGGTGCCCCCGGCGGGTCAGCTCCGCGCGCAGCTCGTGGTGGTTGAAGACCTCGCCGTTGTAGCAGAGCACGTACCGGCCGTCGTCGGAGGTCCACGGCTGCACGGCCCGGTCCCGGTCGACGATCCGCAGCCGCCGTACGCCGGCGAGCAGGCCGGCCTCCTGCCGGGTCTCGGTGACCTCGCCCCGGGGAGCGAGGGCGGTGAGCATCCGGCGGAAGATCGCCGAGTCGGCCTCGGGGCCGGCGCTGAGCGCGATGCCGCACATCCGCCTCAGACCCCCATCTCCGCCTCGTAGGCCGAGCGCAGCCGGGCGCGGGCGCACGGTGCCAGGCACACGTGCCAGGCCTGCCCCTCGTCGACCACGTTGATCTCACCGGCGGCCTGCCGGGCGAGCAGGATCTCGGCCAGCGTGTCCCGCGCGCCGAAGCGCGCGAACCAGGCCATCTCCACGTCCACCGCCCAGCCGAGGCAGTGCCCGCTGGGCACCATCGCGGCGTACCCGAGACGGCGCAGCTGGTACTGGTGCTCGGCGCTGCGCACCAGGCTGGTCACCCAGAGCGGCGGGGTGCCGGGCGGGGTGGCCCGGTCCAGCTCGCGGGCCACGTCGTTGAGCAGCGCCACCACCTCGCGCCGGGTCCGCCGGAACTTCACCCCGGCGGTGCGCGGGGTGGCGTCCGGGCGGAGCCGGCGACGCACCGCCCGCACGCTCCGGCGGAGCACGGTGGCCGGCTGCTCCTGGTAGCGGAAGCCGAGCAGTCCGCGCCGGCGCAGCCACTCCAGGTCGACCAGGTCCGGGTGGGTGTCGACCTGTTCGTCGGTGAGGAAGGGGATGCTGTCGCGCCACCACATCACGTCGATGCGGGAGAGCAGGTAGATCCGGACCAGCGCGGTGAGATCGCTCGCCGAGGTCCGCTCGTTGGGCTGGTAGCGGGCCATCTCCAGCAGCAGGGTCTCGCGGGCGCCGATGAACCCCTGCGGGGTCGCATCGAGCACCGCGGCGATCGCCGGCTCCCGCAACCGCTGGTCGAGCAGGACCTGGCGGGCCGCGGTGGACGTCGCGTCGGCGAGCGCCCCCACCTCGACCAGCAGCTCGACGACGGCGTGGCGGTACGCGTCGAGATCCGGCGGGGTGGGTGGGACCGCTCGTGCCGGGGCCGGCGGGGGCGACCGGCGCGCCGGAGCGGGCGAGGAGACGGACGGGCCGGGCTGGTGGCCGGAACTTCGGCTGGGCACGCGCATGGTCAGGTCCTCTCCCAGGTACGGCACGGTGCGGATGAACCTGAAACACACCGTAAACACCCGGAACAGGGAAAGACTGAGCAATCCTCCCATTGCCACCTAAGGGCGACCACCGCTCGCCGTCATCCGCTGCACGTCCGCGTACGACGGCAGCGCCGGATCCGGGTCCACCCCCACGCGGACGGCATCGGCGGTGCGGACCGCGGCGGCCAGCGCCGCCCGGAACAGCAGCGAGCCGGTGCTGACCCGGGCCACCCCGAGGCGACCGAGCGCCGCCAGCGGCGGTCCGCCGGGCTGGGCCAGGACGTTCAGCGGCGCGTCGACCGCGTCGGCGAGCAGCCGGACGGTGGCCGGGTCGTCCACACCCGGGACGAAGACGCCGTCCGCGCCGGCCCGCCGGTATGCCCGCGCCCGAGGCAACGCCCGCTCCAGCGGATCGGGCAGGCCGAGCCACCAGGCGTCGGTGCGGGCGTTGACGAAGAGCCGCGGCACCCGGGCACGGACCGCCTCGATCTTCGCCACCACCAGCGCGGGATCAGCGAGGGACCCGTCGGCCCGCCCGTCCTCCAGGTTGATCCCGACCACCCCGAGCGCCGCCAGCTCGGCGGCGTACCCGGCGACCGCCGACGGGTCGTCGCTGAAGCCGGCCTCGACGTCCACGGTGACCAGCACCGGCAACCGGACCAGCAGCTCGGCGAGGCGGAAGGTCTCCTCGGCCGTGGCCGCAACCCCGTCCGGCCGGCCGCCGGCCGCGGCCACGCCGAGGCTGGTGGTGCCCACCGCCGGATGACCGACGGCGGCCAGGGCGGCACCGGAGGCATGGTCCCAGGCGTTCGGCAGCAGCAGCGGCCGGCCGGGACGGTGCAGGGCGTGGAAGGCGGCACTGCGGTCGCTCATCGGGGCATCACCTTCAGGTCGGTCGGCACGCGCGGCAGCGCGGGCGGTTCGTGATCGGGTCGGGTCACCGTGGTCGACCAGCGTTCGCGCAACCCGTCCACGACTCCGGTGGCCAGGGCCAGCGCATGCCGCTCGCCCGGGCAGCCGTGCGGACCGGCACCGAACGTCAGCACCGACCGGCCCGGCGCGAACCGGTCCGGCGCGGTGACGACCGTGGGGTCCCGGTTCGCCGCGTCGAAACACAGCACCAGCTCGGCGCCGGGCGCGACGGGCTGCCCGCCGACCCGGGCGGCGCGGACGGCGACCCGGCGGGTGCCGCGTACCGGCGGGTCGAGGCGCAGCACCTCGGCCAGCAGCGCCGCGGTGGGCACTGACGGCGGCGCCGCCAGGGCGTACCGGGCGGCGGCGCCGATCAGCCCGGCCGTGGCGTCGCACGCCTGCACCAGCAGGCCGATCCGGTTGGCCACCACCTCGGGCGACCCCGGCGGGTGCATCGCCACCAGCGCCGCCACCGCGCGGTCCGCGCGCCGCACCGCGACCGGACCCGCGCCGGGCTGGTAGGCCGCGGCCACCACGGTCACCGCCGGCACCGCCGCCGCCGGATCGGCCAGGCCGAGACGAGCCGCCAGCACCCGCAGCGGTACGCCCCGAGCCAGCCGCGGCGACACGGCGAGCCGGCCCCCGACGCGGTCGAGTTCCTCGGCGGTCAGCCGCGCCGCGTCGCGCCGCAGCCCGTCCGGCTCGCACCCGGCGAGCGCGGCCACGGCGGCGGCCCGCCGGGCCGGATGCCGGTCGGGACCGCTGAACCGGGCGACCGTGCCCCGCAGCCAGGCGAGGCTGCCCGGCGCGCCCGGCGCCGCCTCGGGCACCCGGAAGCACGGATCGGTGAGCACGGCGCGGACGTCGGCGTGCCGGGTCACCGACCAGAAGCCGCCATCGTCGAGACGTGGCGGGCCGCAGGCGGGGGTGTCGGGGGCGGACGGGATCAGGGGAACTCGGTCGCTCACCCGCCACACGCTATGGGCGGCTCGCTTCGGCGCTGGCCGAACCGTGCCGGACGCCCCGCTCAGGCGCGCCCGCCGCCGCCGTCGCGGCGGGGCGGCGCCAGGTCGGCGGGCCCGATCCCCAGCACCTCGGCGAGCGCCGCCACGCCGGCCGGGGTGACCCGGACGCTGCGCCCGCTGCCGCGCGCCGTCCAGCCAAGCTCGGCGAAGCGGCGACACAGCGCGGCGCCGAGCGCGCCGGCGAGGTGGGGACGGCGCTCCGTCCAGTCCAGGCAGTCCCGCACGAGGGGCCGCCGGCTGCCGCGCAGCGGCTCGACGCCGAGGTCGGCCAGCCAGTCCCGCCCGGCCGAGGTCAGCGCCAGGCCGTCCGCGCCGTCGAGCAGGCCACAGGTCAGCAGCGCGTCGCGCAACCGGACGCCGAGCCGTCCGGCGAGGTGGTCGTAGCAGGTCCGGGCGTGGGCGAGCGCGGCGTCGGCGGTGGCCGCGCGCAGCGACCGGGCCGGGCGCTGCGCCGGCGGGGCGTGCCCGGCCAGGTCCTCGATCAGCTGCGCCACGGCCGGGCCCGCCAGCCGCAGGTAACGGTGCCGTCCCTGGCGTTCCTCCACCAACAGCCCGCCGCGCACCAGGCGGGTGAGGTGTTCGCTGGCGGTGGAGGCGGCCACCCCGGCACAGCGCGCCAGTTCGCCCGCCGTCCACGCCCGCCCGTCGAGCAGGGCCAGGCAGATGCCGGCGCGGGTGTCGTCGGCGAGCAGGGCGGCGAGGTCGGCGAGACGGCGGCCGTCGGTGGGCGGTGCGGTCATCCGCCGATGGTGCCACGGCGACGGTTCGCCGGACGCCGACCCGTGACGAACGCGGATCGGCCTCGTCGCGCACGGCGGGGCGGAGCCGCCGGTGACCGCCGTGTTCGACCAAGTCCACGTCCACCGCTGACCCCCGACGGGCCGCCCGCCATGCCGGTGGGCGGTCCGCCCGAGGTCGGGCGGCGGGACCGACGGTCGACTTGAGCGCTGCGGCGAGCAACGACGAGCGTCAGGCGGCGGGGACACCGCCCAGCGGGCTGACCGTGCGGGTGTCGGCGTCGTAGCTGCGGGCCGCCACGAACTCGCCGGTCGGCCGGATCGCGCCGGCCAGCGCCCGGGCCAGCCGCCGGTCGTTGGTGCGGAAGCGCAGCGCGAGGCTCAGGTGCGGGATCCACCGGCCGGGGGCGTGCCACGGGTGCTGCCCGGCGGCGCCGGCGAGCACGTCCCAGACCGCAGCATGCAGGGCGGCCAGCTCCGGGGTGGGGCGGACCAGCCAGACCAGCGGGGCGCTGCCGTCGAGCACGTCGACCCGGTCGAGGCGTACCGGCAGTGGCAGCGCGGCGTCGAGGAGATCGGCGAGGCGGTCGGCGGCGCCGGGCGGGAACTCCTCGACCGAGGCCATGGTCAGGTGCGGCCGGTTGGTGGGGTGGGCGTTGCGGGCCAGGCTGGGCAGCCCGGCGGCGGCGAGCCGGTCCCAGGTGGCGCGTACCGTCTGATCCAGCGGCGGGGAGCAGAGAAGTTCGACCGTACGCACGCCCGTCAGACTAGCGGGGGTCGGAAATAGCTCGCGGCTGAGTGTGCATAGGTGTGCACGAAGTGGTTCGAGTTGCGGTACGGGTGTTCCTGTGAACCTGACGGAGTGGGCGCGTGCGCAGGGGATTAGTCCTCACACTGCGTACCGCTGGTTTCGTGAGGGCACCTTGCCGGTTCCGGCTCAGCGGGTCGGCCCACGCATGATTCTGGTCAACGTGGATGCGAACAGCGCGCCAGTTGCGGTCGGCGGTGTGGGCCTGTATGCCCGGGTGTCGTCGTATGATCAGAAGTCCGATCTGGAGCGCCAGGTCGCCCGACTGTCGGGGTGGGCGGCCAAGGCTGGCCACCGGGTGGTGCGCGTGGAGTCCGAGATTGGATCGGGGGTGAACGGCGCTCGGTCGAAGGCGCGCCGGTTGCTCGCTGACCCGAATGTGACCACTGTCGTGGTGGAGCACAAGGACCGGTTGGGTCGTATGAACGTCGAGTTGGTCGAGGCCGCGCTGAGCGCCCATGGTCGCCGCCTGGTGGTGCTTGACGATGGTGGAGTCGCCGACGATCTGGTCCGTGACATGGTTGAGGTGCTGACGTCGTTTTGCGCCCGACTGTACGGGCGTAGGTCGGCTCGGAGCCGGGCCGAGAAGGCCCTCGAGGCCGCCGAGCATGGCTGACCTGCGCTCGATTGAGCAACCGTTCGTCGTGTCCGGCCCGTCCGGGGTCGCTGTCAGCGACCGTTTGAAGGGCCTCACCAGTCAGGACGAGAAGGTCCTGCGCCTGGTGGGTTCGCATCTGGGCTCGCTGGCCTCGGAGGATCTCAAGACCCGGTGCGCTGACGGTCTGGAGCACTCCACGCACACGTGGGCGGCTCGCAAGCGGCAGTTGACGCCGAACTCGTCGGCGCGTTGGGCGGGAGCGATCACCAAGGCCTCGCATGACCAGTGGGCGTTGGCCCGCAGGTGCCAACTGGCGCACGTCCGCAAGCTTGAAGCCGGGATCGCGATGATCCGACACCGGTTGTCTGTGCCGGTCGGGCAACGGGGCGGCAAACGGGTGCCCGGCGGCTACCGCAGCAAGCGGGAGTGGTTCGTCAAGAGCCGCCGCGTGCATGTGCTGATGGATCGGCTTGATCGGGCGCGGGCCGACCGTGAGGCCGGGATTGTCCATGTGGTGCGTGGCGGCAGGCGACTCGCCCGTAACCGCCGCAACTTGGCTGATACCGGGCTGACCGAGACGCAGTGGCGACAACGCTGGGAAGCCCACCGCTGGTTCCTGCAAGCCGACGGGGAATCGGGTAAGCGATACGGCAACGAGACGATCCGCGTCACCCCGCTCGGCGAGGTGTCGATCAGGTTGCCTGCCCCGTTGGCCGAACTCGCAAACGCCCCACACGGTCGGTATGTCCTCACCGCGAAGGTGCGGTTCCCGTACCGCGGCCAGGAATGGGCCGACCGCGTCCAGGCCAACCGAGCGGTCGCCTACCGCATCCACTACGACGCGCAACGCACACGCTGGTACATCACCGCATCCTGGCAGTGCGCAACCACCAGGACGGTCCCACTCAAGGCCGCGCTGGCCGAGGGTGCGATCGGCGTGGACACCAACGCCGACCACATCGCCGCCTGGCGCCTTGATGTCCACGGCAACCCGGTCGGTAACCCGCGCAGATTCCCCTACGACCTGTCCGGCGCCGTCGACCACCGCGACGCCCAGGTTCGTCACGCCCTGACTCGACTACTGAAGTGGGCGACAACCTGCGACGTGACGGCGATCGCCATCGAGGACCTGAACTTCGACGGGGAGAAAACCCGGGAGAAACACGGCCGCCGGAAATGGTTCCGCAATCTCATCTCCGGCATGCCCACAGGCAAACTCCGCGCCCGGATCACATCCATGGCCCAGACGGCCGGGGTCGCGATCGTCGCAGTCGACCCCGCGTACACCTCAAAGTGGGGGGCCCAGCACTGGCAGAAGCCACTGACCAGCAAGAACCGCAAGACAACCCGCCACGACGCCGCCGCCGTGGCGATCGGACGACGCGCCCAGGGACACCCGATTCGGCGACGGACGACACCGCCCCCTGCCCACCGGAGTGACGAGCAGGGGCATCGGATCGCCCAGGCCGGACCGGGAACCCCGAGCGCGAAGGAACCCGCCCCCGTATCACCGGACCCGCGGACACGATCCGTACGCGCCGGATACGGAGCGAACGCGGGGGACCAGTGTGCCCAACACCGTTCGGGGCACGCGGCCGAGCACGTGCAACTCATGCTCAGTCCATAGGAACGGTGTGGTGGCCCCTCCGGCGGGGAACCCGACCGGGATGAGCGCGCTGACCGAGACCGACGAACAACACCTGCGCCGCGCGATCGAGCTGGCCGGCACGGCCCGGGCGGCCGGGGACGGCCCGTTCGGGTCGCTGCTGGTCGCCGCCGACGGGCAGGTGCTGGCCGAGGAGGTCAACACCGAGCGGACCGACGACGACATCACCGCGCATCCGGAGCTGAAGCTGGCCCGTTGGACGGCCCGGAGGCTCGACGCCGACGAGGCGGGCCGCGCGACGATGTACACCAGTTGCCAGCCGTGCGGGATGTGCGCCACCGCCATCGAGCGCTCCGGGCTGGGCCGGGTGGTCTACGCGCTCAGCGCCGAGCAGTTGGCCGGGCTGCGACCAGCGGGGGCGGCGCCGCCGGTGGCGTACGCCGGACCGGCGCTGTTCGACGAGGCACGGGTGCCGGTCGAGGTGTCCTAGCTAGAGCCAGCCCGCCTCGCGGGCGATCCGCACCGCCTCGGCCCGGTCGGCCGCGCCGAGCTTCTGCACGCCCGCCGCCAGGTGGTTGCGGACCGTCCCGGCCGCCAGGTGGGTGCGTCGGGCGATCACCGCGACCGGGGCGCCGTACTCGGCCAGCCGCAGCGTCTCCAGTTCCCGGGGGGTCAGCGGGCAGGGCGGGAGGGTCAGCGCGTCGGCGGCCAGCGCCGGGTCGACGTACCGGGAGCCGGCGTGGACCCGGCGGATCACGTCGGCGAGCGCGCCACCGGGAGCGCCCTTGGGCAGGAAGCCGCGGGCCCCGGCGGTGAGCGCCTGCCGAAGGTGGCCGGGGCGGCCGTGGCCGGTGAGGATCACCACCGCGCACGAGGGCAGAGCGCGGCCCAGTTCCGCCGCCAGCTCGATCCCGCCCGGCGGCGGCATCTCCAGGTCGACCACGGCGACGTCCGGCCGGTGGGCCCGCGCCGCGTCGAGGGCGGTACGCCCGTCGCCGGCCTGCGCCACCACCTCGAGGTCGCTCTCCAGGCCGAGCAGAGCGGCGATGGCCTGCCGGATCAGCTCCTCGTCGTCGGCGAGCAGCACCCGGATCACGGGCTCACCGGCACGGTCGCCTCGACGGTGAAGACGCCGGCCGCCCGGCGGGTACGCAGGCCGCCGCCGGCCGCCGCCAGCCGCTCGGTCAGGCCGCGCAGCCCGTGGCTGTGCCGGTCCGGTTCGGCGTCGGCGCCGACGCCGTCGTTGCGTACCGTCATCGTGGCCACGCCGCCCTCCCGGGTGATCTCGATCCGGCACCAGCCGGCCCGGCTGTGCCGCAGCACGTTCGTGCCCGCCTCGCGCAGCACCGCCGCCAGCTCGGCGGCGACACCCGCCGGCAGGTCGTCCGGCGGGGGTACGACGTCGCACCTCACCCCGCAGGAGCGCAGCACCTCCGCCACCGCGGCGAGCTGTTCGGCGAGGTCGACCGCCCGGTACCCGTGCACCGCCTCGCGGACCCGGTGCAGCGCCGAGCCGGCGAGCCGCTGCACCTCGGCGGCCTCCCGGCCGGCCCGGCCGGCGTCGACCGGGGCGAGCCGGGCCGCCAGTTCGGCCTTGAGCGCGATCACCGTGAGGTCGTGCCCGAGCAGGTCGTGCACGTCCCGGGCGAAGCGCAGCCGCTCCTCGGCGGCGGCGAGCCGGGCCTGGGCCGCCTGCCCCTGCCGGGCCTCGACGAGCAGATCCCAGAACCACACCTGCACCCGGTTGACCGCGGCGGTCCCGCCGCCGACGAGGCCGGTGACGGCCAGGGTGGGGCCGAGCGCCCCGCCGGTCCAGGCGGCCACCGCCAGCGCGACCGCCCCGATCGCCGCGGCGGCGGCCAGCGCGGCAGCGGGCCGCAGCAGCAGCGGGGTCATGCCGATCAGCGAGGCGCCGAGCCAGGCCCAGGTCGGCCAGGAGCCGGCCGCCACCGGGCCGACCAGGGGCACGCTGAGCGCCGCGACGACGGCGAACGCGATCTCGAACCGGCGTCGCCGCCGCTGGGCCAGCCACGGCGTGACCGCCGCGTGCAGCACCGCGGTCTGCGCGAGCGCGAACGCGACGACACCCACCGCGCCGCACGCCAGCCGGACCGGGTCGGGCTCCCGGGTCAGGCCGATCCCGGGCAGCAGCAGGCTGGCCCAGAGGCTGACGGCCAGCGATCCGAGGGTCACCCTGCGGGCCCGGCGCAGCCGCCGGTCCGTCGCCGCCACGCCGACCGTCATGTCCGCTGATCCTAGGGCCCGGCCGGCCCCGGCCACCCGGACGGAACGTCACGGTCCGGCCGTGCGCCCCGCACGGTCTTTCCGTGACGGTCGCGCCTGTCGCCCGGGCGCCGGTCGGCGGCAGGGTCGAGGCATGTCCGAGACACTCGCCGTACCCTCGTCCCCGCCGACCCCCGCGGACCGCCCCGGCCGCCGCCTGCTGCGGCACCTGGCCGAGATGACCGTCGCCATGGTGGTCGGGATGCTGCTGCTCGGTCCGCTCTGGCGCACGGCCGGCGCGGCGCTGGGCTTCTCCGGCACGCTGGCCCGGCCGGAGGTCGCCGCCCTGGTGATGGCGACTGACATGTCGATCGGGATGGCCGCCTGGATGTGGCACCGGGCCCACCCGGCCCGCGCCACCGCCGAGATGGTCGCCGCCATGTACCTGCCGTTCCTGCTGCTGCTCGTGCCCTTCGCCGCTGGGCTGATCGGCGGGGACGCCCTGATGCTCGGCGGGCATCTGCTGATGCTCCCGGCGATGGTCCTGGTGGCGCTGCGGCACCGGCACGGGCACCCGGCGCCGGCGCCCCGACACCCGGTGGTGGCCGCGCTGGCGCGCCGCTGGCCGACCTGGCTGGCCCTGCTGATGACGGTCGACAACTGGGTCGCCCCGGTGGCCCTGCCGCCGTGGAGCCTGCTGGTGCTGCCGGCCGGCTACCTGCTGCTCGGCACGCTGCGCCGGCAGTGGCGTACCCCGGGTGCGCTGCCGGTGCAGCTGGCCGGCCTGGCGGGCTGGACGGCACTGGCCGGGCTGGCGGCGGTCGCGGACGACGGGCCGGCCCGCTGGCTGGTGGCTGCCGGCTGGCTGGGGCACGCCGGCTGGGACGTCGCGCACCACCGCACCGGCCGGGTGGTGCCGCGCGGATACGCCGAGTGGTGCGCCGTCGTCGACGTCGTCGTCGGGGTCACCACCGTGCTCACCATCGTCGGCTGAGCGTGTCGCGGGCGACGGTTGTGCCGGTCGCCGGAGCGGGCGCGGGCGGGTAATGAAAAGCTCTGCCCATGAGTTCCGCACCCGCACCGACCGACCCCACCACCACCGGCAGCGACGAGGAGGCGACCGCCTTCGCGGATCTCGGGCTGCGCGCCGAACTGCTCGGCGCGCTCTCAGCCCTCGGCTACGAGGAGCCGACCCCGATCCAGCGGGAGGCGATCCCACCGCTGCTGGCCGGTCAGGACCTGCTCGGTCAGGCGGCCACCGGTACGGGCAAGACGGCCGCGTTCGCGCTCCCGCTGTTGCAACGGATGCCGGACGGGCGCGGCGGGGGCGACCCGGTGTCGCTGGTGCTGGTGCCGACCCGGGAGCTGGCGGTGCAGGTATCGGAGGCGTTCCACCGTTACGGCAAGGACCTGGGCACCCGGGTACTGCCGATCTACGGCGGCCAGCCGATCGGCCGGCAGCTGCGGGCGCTCGACATGGGCGTGGACGTGGTGGTGGCCACCCCCGGCCGGGCCCTGGACCACATCGCCCGGGGCACGCTGCGCCTGGGCGAGCTGGCCACGGTGGTGCTGGACGAGGCGGACGAGATGCTCGACATGGGCTTCGCCGAGGACATCGAGGCGATCCTGGAGCACGCCCCGGCACAGCGGCAGACGGTGCTCTTCTCGGCCACCATGCCGTCCCGGATCGACGGGATGGCCCGCCAGCACCTGACCGACCCGGTGCGCATCCAGATCGGCCGGGAGCAGCCGGTCGCCGGCGAGGCGCCCCGGGTGCGGCAGAGCGCGTACATCGTCACCCGGGCGCACAAGCCGGCCGCGCTGGGCCGGGTGCTCGACGTGGAGTCCCCCACCGCGGCGATCGTCTTCTGCCGCAGCCGGGAGGAGGTGGACCGGCTCACCGAGACGATGAACGGTCGCGGTTACCGGGCCGAGGCGTTGCACGGCGGGATGAGCCAGGAGCAGCGCGACCGGGTGATGGGCCGGCTGCGCGCGGGCACGGCGGACCTGCTGGTCGCCACGGACGTGGCCGCCCGAGGCCTGGACGTGGAGCAGCTCACCCACGTGGTCAACTACGACGTGCCGTCGGCGCCGGAGTCGTACGTGCACCGGATCGGCCGGGTGGGCCGGGCCGGGCGGGAGGGCGTGGCGATCACCCTCGCCGAGCCGCGCGAGCACCGGATGCTCAAGACCATCGAGCGGGTGACCGGTCAGCGGATCGGCATCGACAAGATCCCGACGGTGGCCGACCTGCGGACCCGCCGGCTGGAGCTGACCCAGGCCGCGCTGCGCGAGTCGCTGCTGGAGGACGACCTGGACCCGTTCCGGGTGATCGTGGAGACGCTCAGCGACGAGTTCGACCTGATGGAGGTCGCGCTGGCGGCGGTGAAACTGGCCCACGAGGCGGCCGGGCCGACCACCGAGGACGAGGAGGAGATCCCCCAGGTCGCGGTGCGGGCCCCCCGGGAGGGCCGGCCGGAGGCCGGGGGCCGGGGGGACCATCGGCGCGGCGGCGCCCGACCGCGCCCGGGCGGCACCACCCAGGTCTTCATCGGGCTGGGCCGGCGCGCCGGCGTCCGCCCGCAGGACCTGGTGGGGGCGATCACCGGGGAGACCGGGCTGAACGGGCGGGACATCGGCTCGATCGAGATCGCCGACCGGTTCTCGTTGGTGGAGGTGCCGGTCGGGGTCGCCGACGACGTGATCGCGGGGCTGCGCGGCAGCACCATCAAGGGCCGCAAGGCCACCGTACGCCGGGACCGGGACGGCGACGGCGACGAGCGCCGCTTCGACGGCGGTGACCGGCGCGAGCGCCGCGACCGGGACTTCGGCAGCCGGGAGCGCCGCGACCGGCACTGAGGTACGCCGAGGCCCCCGGTCGACGACCGGGGCCTCGTTGCGTCCCGCCGCCTCGGGCGGCGTCGCCGGTCAGGTGGTGCTGAGCGCCGGCCTGTGGGGGTGTCGGCGGCGCCCGCGTGAGCAGCCTCAGGGCTGCCGCGGGGGTGCGGCCAGCCGCTCGGCGTGCTCCTGCTGCACCGCGCGGGCGGTGGCCAGGAATTCGACGATGGTGGCCAGTTGGGTGCCGTCGTAGCGGCCGAGGGCCCGCAGGCCCGCCTCGCCGATTGGCTGGTAGACCTCCCGTTCGGCGGTGTGGGCCGCCTCGGTGGCCGCCACCAGGACCCGACGCCGGTTCCCCGGGTCCCGGGTACGCGCCACCAGTCCCGCTCGTTCCAGCCGGTCGATGACGGTGGTGGTGGCCGCCGGGCTGAGCCGCAACGCCGTGGTCAGTTCCCCGGCGGTCAGCGGTCCACCGCCAACGACGATGTCCAGGGCCCGCAGGTCCGTACGGTTGATGCCGAGCCGGGCCGCTGCCGCCTCGTCGAACGCGTCGAAGCTTTGTTGCAGGAGCCGGACCTGCCGGGCCACCTCGCGCGCCAACTCACTTTTCGACATTCGAATCTTTCTGCTAACGTTAGTTTCGACGATCGAACAGTAGCAGGAGGTTTCCGTGACCGACGACGACCGCGCCGAGATCCAGCAACTCTTCGACCGGCTGCTGGCCGCCTGGACCGCGAATGACGCCACCGCCTACGGCGCCTGCTTCACGCCGGACTCGGACTACGTTTCGTACGACGGCACCAGGGCGACCGGCCGCACGCCCATGCAGGCGGCCCACGACCAGCTCTTCCGGGGCGTGCTCGCCGGCTCGGCGCTGGTCGGCGAGGTGGAGTCGATCCGCCTGGTCACCGCCGACGTGGCGGTCGTGCACGGGACCGGGTCGGTGCTCATGCCGTGGCGGTCCCGGCTGCCCCGGCGCCGGCTGTCCCGACAGACCCTGGTCGCGGTCCGGACCGGCGAGGGGTGGCGGTTCACCGCCTTGCACAACGGCCGGGTCCGCCCGATACGGATCCCCGCGCCCGACTCCGCGCCCGCGAGGCTGTCCCGGGCGATGGGACGATGCGCGCGCCGGCTCCGGCTCGGCCGACCCGTACGCTGACCGGCCACCGCCGCCATCGCGACGGACCGGGGGCGCGGGCGGAGTGCCCGCGCCCCCGGTCGCGCCGGGCCGGTCAGGCGGCGGTGAGCGCCGGCCCGGTGAGGGTGTCGGCGTCAGCCGGGCGCAGCGCCCGGGCGAGCACGTCGGCGACGTCGGCGAGGGTGTGCACGGTCAGCGCCTCGCGGACCTCGGTGGGCAGGTCGTCCAGGTCCGGCTCGTTGCGGGCCGGGATGATCACCTCGGTCAGGCCGGCCCGGTGGGCAGCGAGCAGCTTCTGCTTCACCCCGCCGATGGGCAGCACCCGGCCGGAGAGGGTCACCTCGCCGGTCATCCCGAACTCGGGCCGCACCGGCCGGCCGGTCACCAGGGACGCCAGCGCGGTGACCATGGTGATGCCGGCGCTGGGGCCGTCCTTGGGCACCGCGCCCGCCGGCACGTGCAGGTGGATCCGCCGCCCGGCGAGGGCGTTCGGGTCCAGCCCGTACCGGCGCCCGTTGGAGCGCAGATACGACCACGCGATGTGCGCGGACTCCTTCATCACGTCGCCGAGCTGGCCGGTGAGGGTCAGCCCCGGCTCGCCCTCCATGCTGGTCGCCTCGATGAAGAGCACGTCCCCGCCGGCGCCGGTGACCGCCAGGCCGGTGGCCACGCCGGGCACCGCGGTGCGCTCGGCCGACTCCGGGGTGAACTTCGGCCGGCCCAGGTAGCGGGCCAGGTTGCCGGTGTCCACCCGGACCGGTGCCGGGTCGGTGGCCAGCCCGACGGCGACCCTGCGCAGGATCTTCGCCAGGGCGCGTTCGAGCTGCCGCACGCCGGCCTCCCGGGTGTGCTCGCCCGCGATCCGCGCGATGGCCTCGTCAACAACGGTGACCTCGTCGGCGGTCAGGCCGGCCCGCTCCCGCTGCCGGGGCAGCAGGTGGTCCCGGGCGATGGCCACCTTCTCGTCCTCGGTATAGCCGTCCAGGGTGACCAGCTCCATCCGGTCCAGCAGCGGGCCGGGGATGGTCTCCACCACGTTGGCGGTGGCCAGGAAGAGCACGTCGGACAGGTCGAGGTCGACCTCCAGGTAGTGGTCCCGGAAGGTGTGGTTCTGCGCCGGGTCGAGCACCTCCAGCAGGGCGGCGGCCGGGTCGCCGGCGTAGCCGGCGGCCAGCTTGTCGACCTCGTCGAGGAGCACGACCGGGTTCATCGAGCCGGCCTCCCGCAGCGCGCGGACGATCCGGCCGGGCAGCGCGCCGACGTAGGTGCGCCGGTGACCGCGGATCTCCGCCTCGTCGCGGACGCCGCCGAGCGACACCCGGACGAAGTTGCGTCCGAGCGCCCGGGCGATCGACTCGCCGAGGCTGGTCTTGCCGACGCCGGGCGGGCCGGCGAGGGCGAGGACCGCGCCGGAGCCGCGGCCGCCGACCACGCCGAGGTTGCGCTCGGCGCGCCGGTTGCGCACCGCGAGGTACTCCAGGATGCGGTCCTTCACGTCGGCCAGGCCGGCGTGGTCGGCGTCGAGCACGGCCCGGGCCGCGGCCAGGTCGGTGTTGTCCTCGGTACGCGTGGTCCACGGCATCTCCAGCACCGTGTCCAGCCAGGTACGGATCCAGCCCGCCTCCGGGGAGGCGTCGCTGGCCCGCTCCAGCTTGCCGACCTCGCGCAGCGCCGCCTCGCGTACCTTCTCGGGCAGCTCGGCAGCCTCGACCCGGGCCCGGTAGTCGGCGGAGCCGTCCGGCTCGTCCTCGCCCAACTCCTTGCGGATGGCGGCGAGCTGCTGGCGGAGCAGAAACTCCCGCTGGGACTTCTCCAGGCCCTCGCGGACGTCGCTGTTGATCCGCTCGGTGACCTCCTGCTCGGCCAGGTGGTCCTTCACCCAGCCGACCAGCAGTTCCAGCCGGGCGACGACGTCCGGGGCGGCGAGCAGTTCGGTCTTCTGGGCCAGGGTGAGCCAGGGCGCGTAGCCGGCCGCATCGGCAAGCTCGGAGAGGTCGGTCATCCGCTCCATGGCGTCGATGACCTGCCAGGCGCCGCGCTGCTGAAGGACCGAGGTCATCAGCGCGCGGTACTCGCGGGCGAGGTCCCGGGCCCGGCCGGCCGGGGCGGGTTCGTCGAGTTCGGTCGCCTCGACCCAGAGGGCGGCGCCGGGTCCGGGAACGCCGGAGCCGATCCGGGCCCGGGCGAGGCCGCGCACCACGGCGGCGGGTTCGCCGCTGGGCAGCCGGCCGACCTTCTCGATGGTGGCGATCGTGCCGACGGAGCCGTACTCGCCGTCGATGCGGGGCACCGCGAGGAGCTGCTTGTCGCCGGTGGCGCGGGCCGCGTCGACCGCGGCCTGGGTGGTCGGGTCGAGGGTCACCGGGATGACCATGCCGGGCAGCAGGACGGCGTCGGTCAGGGGAAGTACCGGAAGAGTTGCCATCGAACACCTGCTATCGCGTTGAGTTGAGCGTGTCAGGCTCAAGTCACAAGGTGTTCCCCTTGTTCCGGGGTGTGATCCAGGCCACGCCGCCGCGAGGCGACCCGTGACAACAGCAGGTCGCGGCGGCAGCAGCGGTCCGGTGCGGCCCGCCGGAGCACGGTGTAGATCGCCGAGCGACGGCACGCCCCGGGGCGGGCGGTGAAACGGATACCGGCAGCGTTGCGACGTTACGTCGCGGCCCCGTCGGCGCGGCGGCGGGACCCGCCGGACCGCTCACGGACTGCTGCCGCACGCCCTTTGGCCCGCGCGGATTTTCCACGATTGCCGCGACTCGTCAAATGAAACAGACGCATATTGTTGCGGAATAGCCGGCCGATACGTCAAACTCTTAGCCACACCCCGCCCGACACAGGGAGCAATGGCGATGGCAAGGAAAGTAATCACCGTTCTGACCGACGATCTCGACGGCGGAAAGGCCGATCGGACCGTCGAGTTCGGCCTGGACGGGGGGGTGTACACCATCGACCTCTCCGACGAGAACGCGGGGGTCCTGCGCAAGGCCCTGGACCCGTACATCAACGCTGGCAGGCGAATGGGGCGGGGCAACGTGGACGCCGGCCGCCTGGCCCGCCGCCCGGTCCGTGGCGCGGTGTCGGGAATGGACCGCGAGCAGAACCGGGCCATCCGGGAATGGGCCGCCAAGAACGGCTACGAGATTTCCGAGCGCGGGCGCATCCCGGTCAACGTCGTGGAGGCGTGGAAGAACCGCTGACCCCGCACCGCCGGGGCATCACGATCCGCCGCGCCGGGGTCACGCTGAGAAATCAGTGATGGCCCCGGCGCGCTTTTCGCCCCCGTTAACAATTTCCACCCGCCGGTGTGCCCTGACGGGAACCGACGGACGGATCACTCCCCCGTCACGCCGTCGAGAAGCTGGCGGGCCACGTTGAGCTGCCCCACGTGCCGGGCGTACTCCTGCAGCAGGTGGAACAGGATCCGGCCCAGCGACGGCGCTGCTCGGCCGCGTGGAACCGGCCGCCGAGCGCCACGACAGCGGCACCCCGGCGATGATTCGGCGGGTGTGCGCCGCCTCCGCCCGGTACGCCCGCCACACCTGCTCCGTCGACAGGGCGTCCACCTGCCACTCTGCGTCGTCGTCACCCGGCGGACACGGCGCGACCTGCTCCGCGGCGTCTGGGCCTACGCGCTGACCGTTGTGGCCGTCGGCAACCTGGCCGCCGGCCCGGCCCGGCCCGGCGGCGCCGGATCGCCGCGCTGCGCGCCCCGGCCGCGGCGCCGGCCCGGCCGGCCCCGGCGCTAGTCTGAGCGGACGGCCGCGGGCCGCCCGGATCCCTCCGGGCGGCCCGCGGCCGTCCCGTACGACGGGTCAGTTGACCTGAATACGCACCACGTCGAAGGCGGGGGTCTGGTTGGCCCGCTCCATCATCGGCACCCGGTGCGAGCCATCACCGGCCCAGACCGCACACTGCGCCGTTCCCGACCGCGGCAGGCCGGGGACCTGGATCGCCACCTCGTCGGCCTGGCCACCGCCCCGACCGTCCTCGGTGGCGACGAAGAACGCCGGCACGTCCTGCGGATTCGACGGGGCCTCGGTGGTGCTCTGCACCATCCGGCAGGCGGTGTGGAAGTGACCGCGGGTCAGCCCCTGGTCGTTGAGGACCGAGCTCTCCAGGTAGTAGCCGCCCTGGCCGGCCGCGAGGAACCGGTCACGGATCAGGTTCCGGGTGGAGACCCGCAGGGTGAACGCCTGGTTGCGCTGCACCTCGTCGGGGAACTGGGTGATCAGCAGGGACGGGTTGTCGGCGGCCGCGCCGACCACGCCGAAGGCGGTGCTGACGCACCGGTTGCCGTTCTGGAAACCGTCGTGCGGCTGGAGCTTGCTGTTGGCGCAGTCCTTGGCCAGCACACCGAGCGCGTTGCCGTTGTTGTTCCCGCCACTGTTGTTCTGCCCGCCGCCGTTCTGCCCGCCGTTCTGGCCGCCCGTCTGGCCGCCGTTGGTGTTGGCGGCGACGGTGAACCTGGCGAGCTGGTCCAGGCCCTGCGGGCGCTGCGCCATCCGGCCGATCGTGGTCGCGATCCGGTTCAAGGTCGCGCGACGCTTGTCCTCCAACGGGGGCAGGATGGCGTTGTCGATGAAGTTCTGCCCCTTCGACCCTCGGCCGCCAGCCGCCGGTCGGCCTCGGCGATCTGGGTCTGCAGCAGGGCGAGGCTCCGGTCGACCTCGGCCTTGGCGCGGTCCGGGACCTGGGGAAGCTTGCCGGCCACGTCCGGACAGACCACGCCGGAGGCGACGGTGTCCACCGGCGCGTTGCCGTCCTTGACGGCGTGGCACTCGGCGACCGACAGCTGGCCGTCACCCCAGTGGTTGCGCACCCATCGACCGTCCTGCCACATCTGCGTGGTGCTGCCGCGGCCGCTCGGCGAGGTGGCGCCAGGGCTCGGCGTCACACAGGCGGACGAGACGTTGCGGGTCCGTCGCGGATTCTCGTGGGCCGACGAGATCTGGGTCACCGCGGCGATACCGCCGAAGACCGCGAGCGCGCCGACCGCCGCCAGCAGCCGCTTGCTCCGCGCGTTACCGGATGACCGGCGCGCCCCTGTGGACCTGCGCATCGAATTGCTCTCCTTCTCGATCCGGTACCTGACTCGTGACGCGCCGGGCGGACGGAGAATTTCGGGGTGGGACGCCCGTCGGATCACTGCGACGGTCCGGTCGCACGTCGATGGCCGACGATGCCCTTCCGCACCGTCCGCCGCGTCGGGTGGCGCGGCTGGGAAGATGTGTGTCCATTCCCGCTTAGGTGCGAAGCGCCGCCGACGATGGTTCAACCCGGATCGAGGAATTCGGAACGAAATGGCGACGACGGGGCGCCGCGGAGGACGTGGAGTCACCGCGCGGCGACGCTGCGCCCGGAGGTGTCAGTCGGTGCAGAGGTGGTCGAAGGCGAAATCGTCCACCAGTTCGTCCCGGCGGGCGCGCAGCCCACGGATCTCCCGCCGCAGCTCGCCCCGGTCCACCAGCGCCGGCTCGTCGGTCTCCAGCGCGCGCAGCCGGTCCCCGACCGCGACGGCGGCCAGGTCCTCGGCCAGCCGGGCGGCGTCCACCCCGCACCAGAAGCGGTGCTCGCGGACCGTCACCCGCTCGACCAGGCAGCGACCGGGCCGCACCTCGACCCAGCTCCACCCCTCGGCTGCCCCGTCCCGCCACCGGACGTGCAGCCCCCGCACGATGGGGTCGGCCAACTGCCGGGACACGTACGCGTCGACGGCCGCGGCCCGGACCAGCGCGCCGAGGTCGTTGACGTGACCCTCGCGGCCGTCGGGCAGCCGACCGACGATGTCGCGGAACCCGACCGGCGCGTCGAATCCGTCGCCGTCCTGCCCTGCCGCCGGGTCAGGGCCGGCGTAGGCGCGGGCGTCGATGACGTACCCGACGATCCGCCGGCCGTGCGCGGCGGACCGCAGGGCCTGCGACTCGATCCGCAGCACGGGCAGGCCGACCGCGGCGCAGACGGCGTCCCGCATCCGTTCGGCGCGCTGCCCCGCCGAGCCGGCCGGCGCCGGCGCGCCGAGCACCACGGCGAAGAGCGGCCGGCCGGTGTCGGCGGCACCGACCACGTGGTCGAACTCCTCGCGGGTCGCCGAACTCCACTGGTGCCCGGTGATCCCCTCCGGGCGCCGGGCCACCAGGTCACCGAGCCGGCGGCCGGCGTACACCACCTGACCGGCCCGGGTGAACAGCGCGCCGTCGTCGACCGGCAGCGGGCGCAGCCGGGAACCATCATCGGTGGCGGTACGCGTCGTCATGGTGATGCCGGATCCTCACGTGGTCGGTCGACCGGGCGAGTCTAGGGCGTCGAGCCGTCGCCTCGCCGATGCGGTCGGATCCGGGGTCCCGCGCCGCCGGATGCGCGGGCCGGCCGTCTTCTCTAGGCTCAGCGCGTGCGGCACAGCGGACAGGTCCCGGAACGGTTGACCAAGCGGAACCTCGTCACCGTCTCCCACGCCATCGAGCAGGCGGCGCTGGCCACCGCCGAGGACGGGCCGTTGGTGGTGATCGCGCTGTTCCAGCGGTTGCCGTACTTCGCCCGGGAACGGGCCCGCTACGAACGGATCGCCACCGGGGCGGCGGTGACGGTGGTCGGGCTGGTCGGCGAGCCGCCGTCGGGGCTGCCCGCCGGGGCGTACGGGGTGGCGCTCGACGAGGCCGGGGAACTGGCCCGGGAGTGGACCGTGGTGGCGCTGACCCGCGCTTCGGCGCGACCCTGGTGGCCGGGGACCGCCGCGAGGTCGAGGTGGCCGAGGCGCTGGCCGTCGCCGGCCGGGTGCATGCCGCGCTGGCCGGGCTGGCCCGGTCGTACCCGTTCGTCGCCTACGCGGTGCACGCCGCGGTCACCGTGACCGACCGGCGGCCGCTGCCGGTGGCCGAGGTGCGGCACGCCGTCGAGTGGGCCGCCCGGGAGGGTGTGCCGGTCGTCACGGTGGCCCGGGAGGCCACGACGGCGACGGCCGGCCGGGCCACGACGGCGAAGGTGGGCCGGGCCACGACGGCGAAGGTGGGCGGGGGCGGCTCACGCCGCCGGGACCGGCGACCGGAGCAGGAATGGATCGGACTGGCGGTGGTGGGCCGCCGTCGCACCGGCGCGGTCCGCGCCGCAGGAGGGGGTACGCCGTGCGGGTGGTCTCGCTGGTGCCGTCGCTGACCGAGGCGGTGGCGGTGACCGTGCCGGAGGTGCTGGTCGGCGCGACCGACTGGTGCACGCACCCGGAGGGGCTGGACGTGGCCCGGGTGGGCGGCAGCAAGTACCCGGACCTGGACCGGGTGCTCGCCCTGCGCCCGGACCTGGTGCTGCTCAACGTGGAGGAGAACCGACGGGCCGACGCCGACGCGCTGATCGCGGCCGGGGTGCCGGTCCGGGTCACCTACCCGCGTACCGTGCCGCAGGCGCTGACCGAACTGGCCGACCTGCTCACCGCGCTCGGCGTCACCGCCGAACCGGACTGGCTCGCCGCCGCCCGGCGCGCCTGGGCCGCCCCGGCCACGCCGCCGGTGCTGCGCCGGGCCGTCGTGCCGGTGTGGCGCCGGCCCTGGGTGGTGCTCGGCGGCGACACCTTCGCCGGGGACGTGCTGCGCCGGCTCGGCGTGGCGAACCTGTACGCCGACGACGCGCAGCGGTACCCGCGCCCGGACCTCGACGCGCTGCGGGCCCGGGAACCCGACCTGGTCGTGCTGCCCGACGAGCCGTACGCGTTCACCGCCGCGGACGGCCCGGAGGCGTTCCCTGGCACGCCCTGCGCGCTGGTCTCCGGCCGGCACCTCACCTGGTACGGCCCGTCGTTGGCGGAGGCGCCCGCGCTGCTGGCCGCGCAGCTCGCCGACCCGGTGACCCACCCGACCTGACAGGGCGCGAAACGACCGGGCCGCACCGGGCCCTTCGCGCCTGTCGCGCGCCCCGCCGGGTCAGGTCGTCGCCGGTGCGGACGGACTCCGGACGCACCCGTCCGGGCGGGGCGCTGTCCGGGCGGGGACGGGCCCCGTCCCGGGGGGAGGGACGGGGCCCTGGGGGCGGAGTGTCAGGCGACCGGGGTGACCTGGCCCGGGGGCAGCTCGACGAGGTCCGTGTCGTCCACGTCGTACCCGATGGTGTCGACCACCCGGACCACGCCGCTGACCTGCCCGGCGAGCCGGACCGCCAGGTCGGCGGCGCTGCGCCGGTCGAGCCGGCCGTCGAGGGTCACCTCACCGTCGCGGACCTGCACAGTGACCAGCCCGTCCCGCACGGCGAGCACCCGCCGCAGCACCTCCTGCACGACGTCCTCGCGGATCTCCGCGTCGCTGCGCAGGTGGACCCGGAGCAGGTCGCTGCGGGTCACGATGCCGACCAGCCGGCCGAGGTCGTCGAGTACGGGCAGCCGCTTGACCACCTCGCGGTCCATCAGCCGGGCCGCTGCCGGCAGCGACGACTCCGGGTACGTGGTGACCGCCGGGGCGGTCATCAGCTCCTTCGCCACCAGCGCGTCGGCCTTCTCCCGCGCGACCCGCCGGCGCCGGCCCTCGAAGACCCGCCGCTCGTCGGGGTTGCCGGCCCGTTCCACCTTGTGCAGCAGGTCTGCCTCGGACACCACGCCCAGCACCCGCTGGAACCCGTCCACCACCGGCACCGCGCTGATCCCCCGCCGGATCAGCATGTCGACGATGTCGCGGTACGGGGTCTCCTCCCCGGCCGTCGCGACTTCCCGGGTCATCACGTCGCCCACCTGCCACGTCCTCATCACGAACCTCCTTGGCTGGTCTCCACCGAACGGTATGGCGGCGCCGACCAGGGGGTCAGAGGCGGTGGACCGGGTCGGGTGGGGGCCGAAGGTCCCCCGTGGAGGGCTGCGTTCGGGGTCCAAGGTCCCGGTCCGGGACGGCCCGACCGGCCCTGCCCGCAACCGCTGCCCGGCGGTGGAATGAATGTGCCACCGAGAAAGCGCGGGGCGAGGCAGAGAAGGGACGTGGACACCATGACCGCGACGATCGAGCGGACCACCACCGCCACCACCATCGCTCCGGTGGCCGAGACCCCCCGTCAGCGCGCTGCCCGGTACGTCTGGGCCGGCACCCGGATCGCCCTCGGCTGGATCTTCCTCTGGGCGTTCCTGGACAAGGCATTCGGCCTCGGCCACGCGACCGAGGCGAAGAACGCCTGGATCAACGGTGGCAGCCCGACCAAGGGGTTCCTCACCTTCGGCGTGGCCGGCCCGTTCAAGGGCATCTACCAGGACATCGCCGGCGCGACCTGGGCCGACTGGCTGTTCATGACCGGTCTGGCGGGGATCGGCGTGGCGCTGATGCTCGGCATCGGGATGCGACTGGCCGCCACGACCGGTGCGCTGCTGATGGTGCTCATGTGGACGGCCGTCCTGCCTCCCGCGAACAACCTCTTCCTGGACGACCACCTGATCTACGCCGCGGTGCTCGCCGGTCTGGCCCTGGTTGGCGCGGGCAACACCCTCGGCCTCGGTCGGGCCTGGGCGAACCTCCCCATCGTCCGGAAGTACGGCTGGCTGAAGTGACCGCACCGACCCGGAGGGGCGCCACCCACGGTGGCGCCCCTCCGGCGTGTCCGGGTCCGCCGCGACGGCGGCGCCCGGCCGTCGTCGGGACTGCCGGGGATCGGTGGGTCGCGATCCGGCAGGATCGGAACCGACCGGACGGACGAGCCAGCACGGCAGGAGATCAGCAGATGAACATGCCCCAGGCAGCCAAGCCCGAGGTCGGCCCGATCGAGGGCGCGCCCCCGGCCGACCTCGTCATCGAGGACATCACCGTGGGCGACGGCCCGGAGGCCCGGCCCGGCCAACTGGCCAGCGTCCACTACGTCGGGGTGTCCCACTCCACGGGGCGCGAGTTCGACGCCTCGTGGAATCGGGGCGAGGCGTTCGACTTCCCGCTCGGCGGCGGCCGGGTCATCGCCGGCTGGGACCAGGGCGTGGTGGGCATGAGGGTCGGCGGTCGTCGCCGGCTGACCATCCCGCCGCACCTGGGCTACGGCAGCCAGGGCGCCGGTGGCGTCATCAAGCCGAACGAGACGTTGGTCTTCGTCGTCGACCTGCTCGGCGTCCGCTGACCGGACGCGGGGCCGGCGGCGGCGTGCCGGCGGCCCCGCGCCTCAGGCGCAGGCGACCAGCTCAGCGCGAGAGCAGGGCGTGCTGGCCAGGCTCTCCACCACCGGGATGACCCGGTGCAGGCCGGTGACCCGCAGCACCCGGGCGACCACCGGATCCGGGTCGGCCAGCACCAGCTCGCCACCGCGGGCCCGGACCCGCAGGTGCGCGGCGGCCAGGGCGCGGACCCCGGCGGCGGAGAGCAGCCGGACGCCGGAGAGGTCGACCCGCAGCACGGGGCGGGCCGGGGCGGCCCACAGCGCGGCGCGCAACACGCCGACCGAGGCGACGTCGATCTCGCCGACCACCCGCACCCCGACCACGTCGTCACCCACGCTGATCTGCACGTGGAGCCGGTCACCCCGCTGTCCCATACGGACGAATCTAGCCCCGCCCACCGACATTTCCGCCCTCCCACGGACCGAATCCGGGTAGGCCCAGGGTCGGCCCCGGGGGAGTCCCCCATCCTTCTCAGGGACGAGGTGCAGCCGCTGCGACACGCTTGGACGCGGAGGGCGGGGCGATGATCGGCGGGTGACAATGGTCCGATGGTCGTACCGCGCCAGCGCCAGCGCCCGCCCCGCCTGATCCGGCCCGTCCGCGAGCCGGCCACCGTCCCGCCCCCGCTGGACGGGGCCTGGGCGGCCACCGACCGGCGGCTCGACCGGATCGAGCTGCTGCCCCTGCCGCCGGGGGCGCACGGGCCCGAGGACGTGCTGATCGACCCGGACGGTCGGGTCGTCAGCGGCGACGAGGACGGCCGGCTCTGGTGGTGGCCCGCCGACGCGCCCGCCGGCACGGCCCCCCGGCTGCTCGCCGAGACCGGCGGACGACCGCTCGGCATCGAACTGGACCCGCGGGACGGCAGCCTGGTGGTCTGCGACGCGTACCGGGGGTTGCTGCGGGTCACCCCCGACGGCGGGGTGCGCGAGCTGACCGGTACCGCGCCGCCGGTGCACCTGGCCGACAACGCCACGGTGGCCCGCGACGGCACCGTGTACTTCACCGACTCGTCGGACCGCTACCCGCTCTCGCACTGGAAGCACGACCTGCTCGAACACCGCCCCAACGGGCGGGTGCTGGCGTACGACCCGCGCTCCGGGCGGACCGAGGTGGTGACCGACGGGCTCTACTTCCCCAACGGGATCGCGCTGACCCCGGACGAGTCGGCGCTGATGCTGGTGGAGACCAGCACCCACCGGCTGGTGCGGGTGGCCCTGCCCGACGGGGCGGTCACCGTGCTCACCGACCTGCCCGCGTACCCGGACAACCTGGCCGCGGTCGGCGACGGGACGTACTGGATCGCGTTGCCCAGCCCCCGACTGCCGGTCGTCGAGCGGCTGCTGCCGCATCCCCGGCTGCGCCAGTTGGTGGCGCTGCTGCCCGACGCGGTACGACCGCAGCCGCAGAAGTACGGGCTGGTCGCCCTCGTCGACGGCGAGGGGACGGTGCTGCGGACCCTGCACGGCCCCGATGGCGCCTACTGGATGATCACCGGGGTCCGGCAGCACGGCGACCGGCTCTGGCTGGGCAGCCTGGTCGGCACCGCCGTGGCGCGCGTCGACCTGACCTGACCTCCGGGCACCGGTCCCGCCGGCCGTGGCCGGGCGCGGCGGACAGGCCACGGCGTCCCGGGCAGCCACCCCGGCAGGGGCGCCGCAGTGGTCGACGGGTACCCGCCACAGGAGCACAGCACGACCGGCCCGCCGGATGGCGGACCGGTCGTACCCCCGGTCGTTCCTCCCCTGGTCTCAGCCGCCGCTGACGGACGGCGCGGGCGCGGGCGACGAGCCCCCGGCCACCGCGCCCGGATGCGGCGGGCTCATGACCGGCGCCGGCTTCAGTCCGGGCGGCACCGGCAGCGCGCTGCCCTTGACGAACTCGTCCCAGCCGGTGTTCCAGGCCGTCCAGCCGTTGCCGGCCTGCAGCGGCACCTCGGTGCCCTTCACCGTGACCAGGTCACCGACCTGGGTGATCCCCATCAGCCAGTCGGCCGCGGTGTTGGAGACGTTCGCGCAGCCGTGCGAGACGTTGGTGTAGCCCTGGTCCCCCTCCGACCACGGTGCGGCGTGGATGAACTCGCCGCCCCAGGTGAGCCGCTGCGCGTCCTCGACGTCGACCACGTAGCCGCCGTCCGGCGCACCCCGGGTGTCGAAGGTCGTCTGCTGGAACTTCTCCATGATCACCATCTTGCCGCTGGAACTCGGCGTGCTCTCCTTGCCGAGGCTCACCGGGATCTTGCGGAGCAGCTTGCCGTCCTGGAACACCGAGATCTGCTTGGTGGCGTTGTCGATGTCCAGGGCGACCTGCCGACCGATCTTCGACGCCGCCCTGCGGTCGTCGTCCCCGACGTACTGCTTGCCGATCGGCAGCCCCTCCAGCCCGGCCCGGACGCTGATATTCGTGCCCGGCTTCCAGAAGTCCGGCGCCCGGTAGTAGACCTGGGTGCCGTCCTCCAGCCACGACCAGGCGCCCGGCTGCGGCGGGTCGGTCTTCACGAACAATCGCCGTTGCACGTCCGCCCTGGCCTCTTTCGGAATTCCCGGCTCGAATGCGACGGTCACCGGCATGGCCGTGCCGTACGTCTGATTACCGGTGAAATAGAGGGTGCTGGTGATCGCCTGTTTGGTCGATTTCGCCGCCGTGACGAACGTCGTCCGTCGGACCGCCGTCCGTCCCTTGTCGCCAGACGCGGTCACCTCCGCGGTGTAGGTCCGGCCCTTCTCCAACGGAGTGCTCGGCACCCAGCTCGACCCGTCCTCCCGGGGCTCCCCCGCGACCTGTTTCCCCTTGTCGTCGGTGAGCTTGACCCCGGTGACCTTCCCACCGGTCACGCTGGTGCCGACCTCCGCGCTGACCGGGACGTCCTTCGTCCCCTCGGCGGGAGTCACCGTGACGGCTGGCCCCGCGGCTCCTCCCGCCGCCCCCGGCTTCCGGTCCGCCGTGCATCCGCCGAGGATCAGCGGTGTGGCTGCGATGGTCACCGCCAATAGCGTCAATCGCCGCCTCACATCCATATTCACCCCCCGTTTCCATTCCCCTTGGCCACATTCTGTACGGCGCTTCTCCGGCCGCGCCGCACTTTCGCGGGAAATGCTCAGAAACGGATGGGCTTTTGGTCGCCGATGTGCTCGACCGCGATTCACCGGCCCGGCCGTCCCGGATCGGGTGGCCCTGGGTGGTCCCCGTCCCCGACGTGCCGACTCCGACCTTCAGTCCCAGTCCTGGTCGCCGTGGTTACGGTCCCACCGGCCGCCGACCGGCGGAGTGTCCAACCGGGTGGGGCCGTCGCCGTTGCCGGCGAGGTCGTTGTCCTCGACCCGGCAGGCCACACAGCTGCCCCGCTCGGTGATCCACAGCCCGTGGGTCTGGGTGCGCTGGTGGTGGTTGTCCCAGACCCGGTTGCCCCGGATCGTCGCCGAGTCGAAGGGCGCGTTGATCGTGATCCCGGCCCGGGTGCGCGGCGCGTCGGGCAGCTCGTACCGCGTCCCGGGCAGCGGGGTGTCGCCGCTCCAGGCGCTGTAGGAGTCGGGGCGTACCGGGGCGAGGGTGAGCTCGGTGGCGGTGTTCGCGGCGACCGCGGCCACCCGCTCGCCGACCCGCAGCACCTTGCCCCGGTGCCCGTCCGGCGGCCAGTTCGCCGACCGGTCCACCAGCGACCTCTCGCTGTACCGGACCGTGTCGCCGCCACCGGCGGACGCCTGGCCGCACTGCCGCCCGTTGTTGCGGACCCGGTTGTTGAGCAGCATCGCGTCGGTCATCGGGCGGTCGATGCGGATCGCGTCCAGGCCGTTGCCCCAGAACTCGTTGCTCTCGATCACCACGTCCATCGCCGGGTCCTGGTAGCCCCGGCCGAGGTTGTGCTCGTGGTAGCCGTAGGCGCCGTTGCCGCTGACCCGGTTGCCCCGCACCGTGTACGGGCCGGGGGTGTTGCCCATGCTGATCCCGTCGCGGACGTTGCCGTCAATCACGCAGTCGGTCAGCAGCCCGCCCCGGCCGGCCACCCCCGCGGTGCCGTTCGCCGAGACGTCGAAGCCGGCCTCCAGATTGCCGGTCATCGTGCAGCCGGTGACGATCAACCCGTCGGCGCCCCAGTCGGAGATGCCGAACCGGTTGCCATGACTGTGGCAGCCGATGATCCGGTAGCCGCGCGGCAGCGCCCAGTGGTCCTTCTGCAGCTCCAGGAAGATGCCGTTGGTGCCGTTGCCGAGGGCGGTGCAGTTGGCGATGGTGAGCCGCTCCACGGCGCCCCAGCCGCCGACGCCGACGCCAATGCCGGCACCGCCCATCTCCTCGCCGTTGTCCAGCCGGCCGCAGCCGACCACCACCACGCCGTCGATGACGCTGTCCTGCAGGAAGTCGCACCCGAGCCCGCTCGCCGCGGTGTGGTGGATGTAGAGGTTGCGGAACACCCCGCGCACCACGTACTGGAGGCCGAGCCCCTTGGCCAGGTAGCTGTACTCGGCCATGGCCACGCCGGAACCGTCGATCTCGAAGTCGGCGAAGGTGCAGTCGGCGACGTGCCGGTCCCGGTCGGCGCCGTGCTGCAGGGTGGTCCAGAAGGCCAACGGCGTCGGGTCGGCCCGGTTGCCCTCGTTGCTCAACGTGAACCGGGTCGCGGCCGGTCCCGCCCCGACCAGCGACACCCCGCTGCGCCAGACCGTGCCGGCGTCGCGGATGGAGTAGATCCCGGGCGGGCAGTAGATCACCCGGGCCCGCCCGTCGGCGGCGCACCCGTCGCCGAGGCGGTCCACCAGGGCGGCCAGCGCCGGCTGGTCGTTGGTCACCCCGTCGCCGGTCAGCCCGTATTGATGGGCGTCGCACCACAGCGGCGCACCGGCGACGGACGGGCGACGGTACCGCACGCTGGCGGGCAGAACCTCGTACGGCACGGGTGCTCCTCTCGGCGGTCCGGTCGGTCCCCGCCGCCGTTTTCCCGGCCAACCGACCGGAAAACGCCGCCCCGCGCACCCGTGGCACCCGCGCCGGCGGACGGACGAACCGGACACCGCGCCGTCGAGCGGCGGAGCCGGCCATCCCGGCCGGCTCCGCCCTGACGCTCAGACGTTGGCGACCAGCAGGGCCGGCTGCTCGACGCAGTCGGCGACGTGCCGCAGGAAGCCGCCCGCCACGCCACCGTCGCAGACCCGGTGGTCGAAGGTGAGGCTGAGCTGGGTCACCTTGCGCACCGCGAGCTGCCCGTCGACCACCCAGGGCTTGTCCACGATCCGGCCCACCCCGAGCAGGGCCGCCTCCGGGTGGTTGATGATCGGGGTCGAGCCGTCCACCCCGAACACCCCGTAGTTGTTGAGGGTGAACGTCCCGCCGGTCAGCCGGGCCGGCGGCAGCGTGCCGGCCCGGGCCGCGGCGGTGGTCTCCGCCAGCCCGGCGGCCAACTCCCGGGTGGTGAGCCGCTGGGCGTCGCGCAGCACCGGGACGACCAGGCCCCGGTCGGTCTGCGCGGCGATGCCCAGGTGCACCCCGGCCGACTGGACGATCCGCTGACCCTCGGTGTCGACGTGCGCGTTGAGCTGCGGGAACCGTCGCAGCCCGCTGAGGCAGATCCGGGCCAGCAGGGCCAGGATGCTCACCGGCGCGTCGGGGGTGGCGGCGTTGATGGCCGCCCGCGTCTCCAGCAGCCCGGTGGCGTCCACGTCCACCCAGATGGTCACCTCCGGGATCTCCCGGCGGCTCCGGGAGAGCTTGTCGGCGATCACCTTGCGGATGCCGGTGAGCGGGATGACCACGTCCTGCCCGCCGGCCGGGGCGAGCCCGACGTGCGCGGCCGGCTGGTCCGGCACCGCCGCGAGCCGGGTGGCCGGCGCGGCCACGGCCGCCTCGACGTCGGCCCGGCGGATCACCCCGCCGGGCCCGGTGCCGTGCAGCGACGCCAGGTCCACGCCACGTTCCCTCGCCAGCCGCCGCACGATCGGCGAGATGACCAGGGCGGCCGCCCGGGCGGACGGGCCGGTCGACGTTTGCGCGCTTCCGCCGGTCGCGGCACCGCCAGCCGGGGCGCTCCCGGCGGCCGGGACCGGTTCGGCGCCCCCGCTCGGCACGGCGGTCCCGCTGGGCCTCCCGGCCGGCACCGGCACGGCGGCGATGGGCTCGGGGGCCGGCGCCAGCCGGGGTCGGCGCCGGCGCCGACCGGAGCCGGCGTGCCCGGTGCCGTACCCGATCAGCACGTTGCCGGAGCCGGCCCGCTCCTCCTCGCGGTAGGTGGCGTGCCCGGCCGGCTCGCCGCCGCCGTCCAGCGGCGCGATGGTGATCAGGGGCTGGCCGACCGGGCGGACCTCACCCGCCGCGCCGTGCAGGGCCACCACCCGGCCCGCGTACGGGCAGGGCACGTCGACGACCGCCTTGGCGGTCTCCACCTCGACCACGCTCTGGTCCACCGTGACCACGTCGCCGACCGCGACCCGCCACTCGACGATCTCGGCCTCGCTCAGCCCCTCGCCCAGATCGGGCAGGAGGAAGACCTGCGTCCGCTCGATGGTGGTCATGCGGCGCTCCCCTGGGGCAGCCAGCGCGCGTCGGGCTGGTCGTCCCACTGCAGGCGGGCCACCGTGTCCAGCACCCGGTCCACCGAGGGCAGGTGGGTGTGCTCCAGCATCGGCGCCGGGTACGGGATGTCGAGCCCGGACACCCGCAGCACCGGGGCGTGCAGGGCGTGGAAGCAGCGCTCTTGCACCCGGGCAGCGATCTCCGCGCCGACGCCGGCGAAGCCCTGCGCCTCCTGGATCACCACGCACCGGCCGGTCCGGCGCACCGAGGCGGTGACCGTCTCGTCGTCGAACGGCACGATGGTGCGCACGTCCACGACCTCCAGGTCCCAGCCCTCCTCGCGGGCGGCCTCGGCGGCCTCCAGCGCGACCGGCACCGCCGGGCCGTAGGCGACCAGGGTGGCGTCGGTGCCGGCCCGGCGCACGACCGCGCGGCCGAAGGGCGCCGTGGTCGCCGGCAGCTCCGCCTCGGCGCTGGAGAAGTAGAGCTTCTTCGGCTCCATGAACACGACCGGGTCCGGGTCGTCGATCGCCTGGCGCAGCAGCGAGTACGCGTCCTCGACGGTGGCCGGGGTGACCACCTTCAGGCCCGGGGTGTGCGCGTAGTACGCCTCGGACGAGTCGCAGTGGTGCTCGACCCCGCCGATGCCGCCGGCGTACGGCACCCGGATCACGATCGGCACGCTCAGCGCCCCGCGGGTCCGGTTGCGCAGCTTCGCCACGTGCGAGGCGATCTGCTCGAACGCCGGGTACGCGAACGCGTCGAACTGCATTTCCACCACCGGGCGCAGCCCGGACATGGCCAGCCCGACGGCGAAGCCGACGATGCCGGCCTCGGCCAGCGGGGTGTCGAAACAGCGCTTGTCGCCGAAGCGGGCCTGGAGCCCGTCGGTGATCCGGAAGACACCGCCGAGCTGCCCGACGTCCTCGCCGAAGACGATCACCCGCTCGTCGTCCAGCAGCGCGTCAGCGAGCGCGGCGTTGAGCGCCTTCGCCATGGTCATGGTGGCCATCAGGCGTCCCCTTCCTCGTCCCGGGCGGCGGCCAGCTCGGCGCGGACCTGCTCGCGCTGCTCGACCAGCTGCGGGGTCGGCTCGGCGTAGACGTGGTCGAAGAGGCTGAGCGGGTCGACCGTGGGCTGGGTGTTCATCCGGTCACGCAGGTCGGCGGCGTACGCCTCGGCCTCCTCGGCGATCGCCGCGACCGCGGCGTCGTCGAGCACCCCGCGGGCCCGCAGGTACGCGTCCAGCCGGGCGACCGGGTCGCGGTCGCGCCAGGCCTCGACCTCGTCGGCGTCGCGGTACCGGGTGGCGTCGTCGGCGTTGGTGTGCGGCTCCATCCGGTAGGTGTGCGCCTCGACCAGGAAGGGGCCGTGACCGGCGCGGGCGTGCGCCACGGCGCGGGTGAGCACCGCCAGCACCGCCACCGGGTCGTTGCCGTCGACCTGCTCGCTGGGCACGCCGTAGCCGACACCCTTGTACGACAGGGCCGGCGCGGCGGTCTGCCGGGACAGCGGCACGCTGATGGCGTACTTGTTGTTCTGCACGAAGTAGACGACCGGGGCCTTGAACACGGCGGCGAAGTTGACCCCCTCGTGGAAGTCACCCTCGCTGGTGGCGCCGTCGCCGATGAAGGCCAGCGCCACGGTGTCCCGGCCCTGGTACGACTCGCCGTAGGCCAGCCCGGCGGCGTGCACGCACTGGGTCGCGAGGGGGGTGCACTGCGGCGCGGTGTGCCGCTGCGCCGGGTCGTACCCGCAGTGCCAGTCGCCGCGCAGCAGGGTGAGCACCTCGACCGGGTCGATGCCGCGGCTGACCAGCGCCATCGACTCGCGGTAGGTGGGGAAGACCCAGTCGGTGTCGCGCACGGCGAGGATGGCGCCGACCTGGCAGGCCTCCTGGCCCCGGGAGGACGGGTAGACGGCGAGCCGGCCCTGCTTGGTCAGCGCGGTGGCCTGGGTGTCGAAGCGGCGACCGACCACCATCCGGCGGTACATCTCGCGCAGCGCCTCGACGGGCGGCTCGGGATAGTCGGCCCGGGCTGGCAGCGGGCTGCCGTCCGGGTCGAGCAGTCGGACCGGCGCCGGCTGCGGGAGCAGGCCAGCGGACGGGTCGGGCGCGGCCGGGGTGGCCGGCCGGCGGGTGCGCGGGGATGCCCTGCGGACCGCCTGGGGTGTGGTCGTCACGGCGGGGACCTCCTGGACGTGTGGTGGCCTTATGCTCCTGCTGTCGGATGATTGACTCAAGATGCGCGATGAACGTGGGATGAATGGCATCCCGAGGGGGCTGACGTGAGCCAGGAGACCAGCCCGGGGCCGGGCGCGGCAGGCGGGACGGGACGTTCGGCCGGCCCGCTGGACGAGGTGGACCGGCGGATCCTCGACGAACTGGTCCGCGACGGCCGGCTCTCCATCCGTACGCTGGCAGAACGCGTGCACGTCTCACGCACCAACGCGTACGCCCGGGTGGAGCGGCTGCTGCGCGACGGGGTGATCACCGGGTTCCGGGCGCAGGTGGCGCCGGAACCGGCCGGGCTGGGCACCTCGGCGTACATCGCGCTGACCATCCAGCAGAACACCTGGCGGGAGGTGTCGGCGGAACTGGCCCGGGTGCGCTACGTCGAACACGTCGCGCTGCTCAGCGGCGAGCACGACGTACTCGCCCTGGTCCGGGCACCGGACAACGCCACCCTGCGGGACGTGGTGCTGGACCGGGTGCAGGGCATCGCTGGTGTGCTCGCCACCCGCAGCTGGCTGGTCTTCGAGGAGTTCGCCGGCGCGCAGACCCCCTGGCGGTGACCCCTCAGCGTTCCGGCGGGGCCGCCAGCCCCTCCCGGTCGGCCAGCTCCAGCAGCGGTTCCAGGGAGAAGCGCCGCTCGTCCAGGCCGGCGTGCGGGTCGCCCCGCCCGGCGAACCGGGCCGGCATGCTCACCACGTCGAAGTCCTCGGGCCGGGCGTCGTCCAGCTCCGACCAGTCCAGCGGCGCGGACACCAGCGCCGCCGGGGTGGGCCGGATGGAGTACGCCGAGGTCATGGTGTGGTCGCGGGCCATCTGGTTGTAGTCGACGAAGACCGGCCGGTCCCGCTGCTCGCGCCACCAGGTGGTGGTGACCAGGTCGGGACGGCGGCGCTGCATCTCCCGGCCCAGCGCCAGCACCGCGCGCCGGCACTCGCCGAAACTCCACCTCGGCTCGATCGACAGGTAGATGTGCAGACCCCGCCCGCCGGTGGTCTTCGGGCAGCCGACCAGCCCCAGCTCGTCGAGGAAGGCGTGGACCTCGCGCGCCACCGGCACCACCTGGTCGAACCCGACGCCCGGCATCGGGTCGAGGTCGATGCGGAGCTGGTCGGGGCGTTCCACGTCCGCCGCGGAGACCGGCCAGGGGTGGAAACGCAGCGTCCCCAGGTTGGCCGCCCAGATGACCACGGCCAGCTCGCTCGGCGCGACCTCGTCGGCGGTCCGCCCGCTCGGGAAGGTGATGTGCGCGGTGCGGACCCAGTCGGGGGCGCCGGCGGGCAGCCGCTTCTGGTAGAAGGCGTCACCGCGGTTGTCCTGCCGGGTGCCGATCTTCGCGCCCTCGAAGACGCCGCGCGGCCAGCGTTCCAGCATGGTCGGTCGGTCCCGCAGGGCGCGCAGGATGCCGTCGCCGACGGCGAGGAAGTAGCGCACCACGTCCAGCTTGGTCAGGGCCCGCTCCGGGAAGTAGGGCTTGTCCGGGCTGGAGACCCGGACCACCCGCTCCCCGACCTGGATCTCCTCCGCCGCCGTCGCCACGCCTCACACGGTAACGGCACCGACCGACTCCCGCGCCCCGGCTCACCGGGAGTCCGCGGTGACCGGCCGAGCATCGATCCCGACTCGTCCACCGCCCGGCACGACGCCGCAGGCCGGGCTCGGCCTAGGCTGCGGGCATGGCGACGTACCTCGACGTGCATCCGGAGAACCCGCAACCGCGGACGATCAGCCGCGTGGCCGACCTCGTCCGCTCCGACGGGCTGATCGCCTACCCGACGGACTCATGCTTCGCCCTCGGCTGCCGGATGGGCAACCGGGACGGCATCGAACGGATCAGGGAGATCCGCCAGCTCGACAGCCGGCACCACTTCACCCTGGTATGCCGGGACTTCGCGCAGCTCGGCCAGTTCGTCCAGATCAACAACGCCCTGTTCCGGTCGCTGAAGGCGGCGACCCCTGGCAGCTACACCTTCATCCTGCCGGCGACGAAGGAGGTGCCGCGCCGGCTGCTGCACCCGAAGAAGAAGACCGTGGGGGTCCGCATCCCCGACCACACCGTGGTGCAGGCGTTGCTGACCGAACTGGGCGAGCCGCTGGTGTCGAGCACCCTGCTCCTGCCCGACGAGGCCGAACCGATGACGCAGGGCTGGGAGATCAAGGAACGGCTCGACCACGCGGTCGACGCGGTGCTCGACTCCGGCGAGTGCGGCACCCTGCCCACCACGGTGATCGACTTTTCGCAGGGCGAACCGGAGGTCGTCCGGCGAGGCGCCGGAGACCCGGCCCCCTTCGAGTAGGGCGACCACCGCCGGCCACGGCGTGTCCTGGAGCGCGGCGACAGGTGACTCAGGACGTCTCGGCGTCCAGCGACGGCAACGGCAGGCGCACCGCGGTGCTGTCGGCACCGTACGCCGAGTGCTGCGGTGGCGGCCGGTAGCTGTCCAGAGCGCGGGTGTGCAGACGGCCGCCCGGTCCGTTGCGGCGGGCCACCTCGCACGTCACCACACGGATCGGCGGCGGCGGTGCCCCGAAACGGCCCGGCCCCCAGCGCACCCACACCGCGACCCGGCCGGCCTCGGCCTCCGCCGCCAGCTTGTCCCAGGTACGACGCCGATCGGTGTGATCGACCTCGATGACGACGGGCGGCCCGTCCGGCCTGGCACACGCCACGTCGAGCACGGACCGCTGGTGCGACAGGGGCGGCGGCAACAACACCACGCTCGGCGCCCGACGGTAGACCCGCCAACCCTGCTCGCTCGCCCACGCGACCACGGCGTCGATGACCAGCGCCGTCACCGCGTCGGTGGTCAGCTCGACGAAGGCGAGCCGGGCGAGCGCGCGCCCGAGCGACGCCGCCAGCTCTCCGCCGTCCTGCGCGCCGTCCATCGCCGCAGGGTATCGGCCACCCGTCCGCCTCGGCACACCGCGTTCGCCGCCCGGGTCCAGACTCACCGGCACTCGGCGGTGGCCAGCAGCCGGATCTGGGCGTCCACCCAGGCCCGGACCGCCTCCTGCCCGGGCGCCGGGCCGAGGGTGGCGGCGAACGACCCGAGCGCCGCCCCGCACCGGTCCAGACCGACACCGCCGAGGGTCGCCCCGGCCGCCCGGAGCCGGTCGGCGAACCCGGTCGGCAGATGCCGCAGCCCGCCGTGGGCGGCCTGGGCGAGCAGGCCCAGCCCCGCGCGCAGCGCGGCGTCGACCGCGTCCGGCGGGTCCGCCGCCGCGCCGGCCAGCGCGCCGTCGCCGCTCCCACCCGCCAGATCGGGTACGACCACCGTCCGGTCGGCCACCACCGCGAGGGGCTCGATCACCAGCCCACCGGCGCCGCGCCGGACGGTGCCGCTGACGTACCGTGGCGAGCCGTGGGTTCCGGCGAGGACGGCGGCGAGACTGTCCAGGGCACCCGGACAGACCGACCGGTGCACCGCCGAGACGGTGGCGACGCCACCGGACGGGTCGGCCACCACGGCGTCGAGGCGCTGCTCACCGGCGGCATACCCGACGGAGGGCACCTCGGCGATCTCCACCACCCGCACCGACTCGGCGTCGGTACGCGGTCGCAGCACCCGGGGTGGCAGCTCCACCAGGGCGGCGGCCAGCGCGTCCAGGTCCCGGACCAGCAGCCCCGGCGGCAGGTCGGCCCATGAGCCGCCGCCGGGCGAGACAGTCGTACGGGCGATCCGCCCGGCGGCGAACCGGATCCGGCGGGAAGCGCTGCGCACGGCGGACTCGGTGACCACGTTGCCGGCGGCGAGCGCCCCGATCGTGCTGCCGCCGGCCCGCCGGCCGGCGATCGTGTACCCGGTGAGGCTCTCCCCCTCGACCAGCAGCCAGTCCTGCCGCAGCACCAGCACGCCCGCGCCGGCTGGATGGGCGAGGAAGACCTGCGCGGTCACCTCGCCGGCCAGCTCCCGGACCCGCGCGCCGATGCCGATCAGCCGCAGCCGGCGCAGCGGCGTCTCGGCGGGCTCGTCGGTGCCGAGCACCCGCTGCATCGGGCTGGCGCCCCGGTTCACCACCGCACGTCGGCGGGCGGGCAGCTCCGCGAGGACCTCGGCGAGCACCTCCGGCCGGTAGCGGGCGCTACGGCCGGCGTACGCGTCGAGCTGCGCGGCCAACTCATCCAGGGCGAGCAGCGGCCAACGCAGCCCGGCGGCGTCCAGGTCGCGGCGGGCGGCGGCGACGCCGACGGCCGCCCCGGCGCCGGTGTGCACCGCCCCGGCCAGCAGCACCTCGCCGGCCAACGCGACCGCCCGGTCCAGTACCGCGTGGTCGACCTCGGACGTGCCGCCGACCCTCACCTGGGCCTCCCGCCGGCCCGGCTGCTCCCGGTCGGCCACCCGGTACGCCCACACGGCCAGCGCGACCGCCGCTGCGCCGCCGTCGGCCGCGTCGGCGTGCGCGAAGGCGATCTGATGCGGCACCAGGAACCGGACCGTGCCCGATGGCAGCTCCACCTGCGGCACCGGGTCGGCGGCCGTGGGCCGGCGGACCAGGGCGGTGTAGCCGCGCCGGCGCAGTCGGCGGGCGACGGCCAGCGCGGCGGCGCCGACGGCCTCGGCGAGCGCCTCGTCGGTGACGTCACCGGGCGACCACATCTCGACCCCGGCCGGTCCCGCCGACGCGACCGCCGAGGTGGGGCCGGCCGGCTGGCCGGCTTCACGCGGGGCGGGAGCCGCAACCGCTCCGCCGTCTGGCCCGACTTTCGGCGGCGAGCCCACGTCGGCCGCACCGGCTGCTCCTACCGGCGCGTCGGGGGCCGAGGCGGTCGCGCCGGGCGGTGTGCCGGTGACGCCCGCCGGCACGGTGGTCGCACCGTGCTGTCGCTGGTAGGCCAGGACGAGGACCAGCAGGTGCCGGCAGATGCCCGCCGCCCCACACGAGCAACTGCCCGCGCCCAGTCCCCCGGCCGCCGGCAGGCTGCTGCGCACACCGTCGGGGTGGGTGGCGTGGACGGTGCCGTCCCCGGCGGTGGTGAGGGCGGGCGACTCGCCGCCGTCCACCGCCTTGCCGGCCCGTTTGACCAGGCCCCGGTTGGTGAGGGTGGCGAGCACCTCCGGGGTGAGCGCCAGCAGGTCGGTACGGGTCACGGCTGCTCCTCCGGGTCGCTCATCGGCCCACGTGCTCGGCGACGAAGGCGGCCAGCTCGCCGGGGGTCATCGCGCCCACCCCGGCACCGGCGTCGGCGAGTCGCTGCGCCATGGCCCGGTCGTACGCCGGGTTGGCCTCCTCGTCCAGCGCGGCCAGACCGAGCACGTGGGTGCCCTGCTCGACCAGTTGCCGGACGCCCCGGACCAATTGCGCCTCGCTGCCGCCCTCGTAGAAGTCGGTGATCAGCACGAGGATGGTCCGGCGCGGGTTCTCGATCAGTTGCGCCCCGTACGCCACCGCCCGGGCGATGTCGGTGCCACCGCCGAGCTGCACCTTCATCAGCAGCTCGACCGGGTCGTCCACGGCGGCGGTGAGGTCGACGACCTCGGTGTCGAAGGCGACCAGGTGGGTCCGGACCCCGGGCAGGCCCCAGAGGCAGGCGGCGGTGACCGCGGCGTGGATCACCGAGCCGGTCATCGAGCCGGACTGGTCGACCAGCAGAATCACCTGCCACCGGTCCAGGTGCCGGCGGGTACGCGAGAAGAAGTGCGGGGTGCGCACGTGCAGTCGCCGCTCCTCCGGCCGCCAGTGCGCCAGGTTGGCGTGGATGGTGCGCCGCACGTCGAAGTTGCGGGCCTGTCGAAACCGGCTGGGCCGGCGGACCCGCGCGCCGGAGAAGGACTGCCGCACCTCGGCCGCCATCCGCTCCATCAACTGCCGGACCACCGCCTCGACGATCCGCCGGGCCAGCCGCAGCACCTCCGGGTTCATCAGGTGCTTGGTGCGCAGCACCGCCCGCAGCAGGGTCGGGCTGGGCTCCACCCGGGCCAGCACCTGCGGGTCGGTGACCACGTCGTGGATCTCGTAGCGCTCGACGGCGTCGCGTTCCAACCGCTCCACGGTCTCCCGTGGGAAGAGCCGGGTGATCTCGTCCAGCCAGTCCACGGTGGTCAACACCGACGGGCCGCTGCCGCCGCGGCGGACGTCGCGGCGGCCCAGCTCCTCGTCGCGCCCGTAGAGCCAGTCCAGCGCGGCATCCCGGGCGGCGGCCTCCGCGCCGAGGGCGCCCAGGCAGTCCTGGGCGGGCTCGCCGAGCACCAGCCGCCACCGTTCCAGGCTCGGATCGGTCATCGGAGGGCTCCTTCCTGGTCAGGGTCGGACCCGTCGGAGCGCAGTCCCTCGCGGGCGAGCAGCGCGTCGACCTCGGCGTCGAGCGCGCGGGCGCGGGCGACGAGCACCGGGTCGGCGTCGAGGCGCAGCAGCGTACGGGCCGACCGAGACGCCCCGTGCAGCTCCAGCACGTGCCGGGCGACGGCCTCCCGCTCCCGGGGCGGGAACCAGCCGAACGCCTGCCGCAGCGCCGGCAGGGCGACCAGGAAGTCGGCCGCGGTCATCGCGCCGAGCAGGCCGTCCAGCACTCCGATCAGCGTCTGGTCGCCGTCGACCACCTCCTCCCGGGCCAGCGCGAAGAGGCCTGCCAGCCAGTCACCGAGCACGGTCGGGGCGGCCACCGCCCGTACCGCGCGGACCGGATCCTCCTCCCCTCCGAGCGACCAGCCGAAGCCGAGGGCGGCGCCGCGCAGGTCGGGTGGAGCGGTCGGGTCGGCGGTGATCCGGCCCATCACCGCCAGCGCCGGCCCGGCGCCGATACCCAGCTCCGGCCCCGCGTACCGCAGCGCGTCGCGGACCGCGACCAGGGCCGCCAGCCGGCCGCGGTCGGCCGGGGCGGTGGCGGCGTGGACGCCCTCGGCGAGCCAGAGCGCGCGGTCGACCGCCGCGATGATCACGGCGGCCAGCGGTGCGGCGCCGGTGCTGCCGAGCAGCCGGTCGTGCCGCCACAGCCCCAGGGCCACGGCCAGCGCCCGGCCGAGCGCCGGCAGCTCGGTCACCGCGCCGACCGCGCCGGCGAGGGCCGCGAGGGCCCGCGCGGAGTGCTCCCGCAGACCGGCCAGGGCGGTGTCGAAGAGCAGCGTGGCAAGCCCCGGCACGTCGCCGCCGGTCAGGGTGATCCGTTCCTCGACCAGGGCGGTGGCCGCGTCGAGGACGGTCGGGCCGTACCCGCCGGCCTCGATCACCTCGGCCAGCCGGTCCGGCGCAGGCCGGGCCGACCAGCGCTCGGCGAGCACCGCCTGGGCGCCCACCATGGGGCCGCTGTCGCGGATGTGGCCGGGGACGCCCAGCAGCCGCAGCCGGTGCAGCAGCCGGCTGCGGTCGAGGTCGGCGGCGTCGGTGAGGTCCAGCTGGAGGTCGCCGTCGAGGCTGATGCCGTGCCGGTCCAGCTCGGCGTCGACGTCGTGCACCAGGGGCGGCAGCGGCGTCTGCGGGTGCAGCCGGCCGGTCCGGTCGCCGCTGAGCGCGGCCACCATCTCCACCACCGCCGGGTGGGTGCCGGCGGCGAGCCGCCCCCGGGAGGCCCACGGCAGCGGCTGATCGAGCGCGTCGGTGACCAGGGCAGAGACCAGCCCGTCCAGCACGTCGGTGCGGGCCGGGTGGGCGTGCCCGCGCAGCCGGGCCAGGCCGCCGGCCATGGTCCGGGCGGCGATCAGGTCGGCGGTGGAGACCGACTGCCGGCGCTGCCGCAGGCGGGTGGCGACCGACTCCACCAGACCGTCCGCCGCCCGCTGTGGGCCGTCCTCCCAGAGCCGCTGGTAGTAGCCGGGCGAGGGCATGCCCGACTGGTAGCCGTCGAAGGCGTCCAGCCGCTTGAACGAGTACGGCACCAGGTAGCTGCCCGCCACCGCGTCCCGGTCCGGGGCGGGCACCTCCGGCCAGCCGGCCTCGCCGGGACCGTCGGCGACCAGCCGGACCAGCGCCGGCCGGTGGAACCCACCGGTGACCACCAGTACCGGACGACCGCCGGCCCGGGCGCGTGCGGCGCGCACCCAGCGGGCCATGTACGCCTCCCGCGCCGCGTCGTCCTCCCCCGCCTCGGACTCCCCGCGCAGCAGGTCGAAGTACGCCGCCAGCCGGTGCGAGATCCCCTCGTCCGGACCGATCTCGAACAGGTGGTCCCACAGGGCGTCCACGTTGTCCACCGCCAGCGTGGCGCAGAGCCGGGCCACCGCCTCGGCGTACCGCTGGTCGGCGTCGGCGTACCGGTTGCTGCGCCGGGCGAAGGCTGGGTGCCAGGCCGGCAGGTCGATGAAGCGGACGTCCGCCCCGGCGGCCCGTCCGGCGGTCAGCGCCACCCACTCCGGCGAGTACGCGCAGAACGGGCTCCACGAGGCGTGCCGTCGGCCCGCGTCCCGGTAGGCGGTGAACACGGCGATCGGCAGTTCGTGGTCGAGCAGCAGCTCGTCCAGCCGGTCGTTGAGGTCGGCCGGCCCCTCCACCAGCACGTACGCCGGGCGAAGCCGCTCGACGGTGGCCGCCACCAGCCGGGCACACGCCGGGCTGTGGTGGCGGACCCCGAGGAAGGTGACGCCGGCCGGGTCGGTGGTCGCCATCAGCCGGGCAGCAGGTGCCGGGCGTCGTGCAACGCCCGCCACTGCGCGCCCTTGCGGCGGGACACCTGCTGCTCCAGGTAGCGGCGCAGCCGGACCAGGTCCTCCGCGTCGTCCTTGGCGGCCGTGCCCGCCAGGCAGGCGACCAGGTCGGCGGCGTCGCCCGCCTCGCCGCGCAGGAACCAACCGCGCAGCCCGACGGCGTGCGCCACCGAGACGGCCTCGGCGGTGCTCATCACCGCCGACAGCCGCTCCATCGCGTCGCCCCGCTCGGTGATCCCGCTACGCAGCTCCCGGAAGGTGGTCACCAGCACCTCCAACACGTCCCGGCGAGGTGGCACGGCGACGCCGGAGCGGCGCAGCAGCTCGCCCGCCTCCGCCTCGACCAACTCCAGCTCGGTACCGAGATCCGGGATCGGGAAGACCGTCTCGAAGTTGAACCGGCGCTTCAGTGCCGCGCTCATCTCGTTGACGCCCCGGTCCCGGGTGTTCGCGGTGGCGATCACGTTGAAGCCCTCCCGGGCGAAGACCATCGCGTCGGCGCCGGGCAGCTCGGGCACCGCGAGTACCCGGTCCGACAGCGGGGAGAGCAGGCAGTCCTGCACCTCCAGCGGACAGCGGGTGATCTCCTCGAAGCGGACCACCCTGCCCTGCGCCATGCCGCGCAGCAGCGGCGCGGGCACCAGCGCCCGCGGTGACGGGCCGTCGGCGACCAGCAGGGCGTAGTTCCACGAGTAGCGGATCTGGTCCTCGGTGGTGGCAGCGCCGCCCTGGATGGTGAGCGTCGAGTCGCTGCTGACGGCGGCGGCCAGCAGCTCGGACAGCAGCGACTTGGCGGTGCCCGGCTCACCGACCAGCATCAGCCCCCGGCTGGTGGCGAGCGCGACCAGGGCGCGGTCGATCAGCGACGGGTCGCCGACGAACTTACGGCGGATGCCGGCCGCCGGGTCGCCGAGGATGAACCGGCGGGCGGCCCGCAGACTCAGCGCCCAGCCCGGTGGGCGGGGGTCGGCATCATCGACGGCCAGCTTCGCCAGCTCGCCGGCGTAGCGCACCTCGACCGGGGGCCGCTGGGCCCGCTCCCCGGTGGGCTCGGGCGCGGTCACCGGACCACCTCCGCCAGGTCGCGCAGGATCTCGGACGCGGTGACCTCGTCGAGGTCGCCGAAGCGGACCTTGCCGCCGCGCGGGTACCAGTCGCCCTCGGGGCGGTCGTTCACCCAGACGTCCTCGATCTTCTGGTCGGGGAACATGTCGACCATGCCCACGGTGATGCCCGGGTCGATGTTGACCACGATCGCCCGGTTGCCGGGCAGTTCGCGCTCCAGCCACGGCTGGACGCCGTTGTCCTGCGCTCCGCTCCGGCGCCAGCCGCGCCGCTCCAGCCCGAGCAGCCGGCCGGTCGGGACGGCGACCCCCGCGTACCGGCTGAGCAGCCGCTCGTCCCGTTCGGTGTCGTCGAACCGGTGCACCTCCCGGCCGAGCTGGGCGAAGGGCTGGAGGATCTCGTAGTCGGCGAAGAGCTCCGCCCAGGCGGGCAGGTCCGCGCCGAGGTGCAGCGGGTGCGCGATGCCCACGCGCGCGTCGTCCGGCAGCACGTACGCCTCGTCCTCGACGTCGGCGAGACTGCGGTCCTCGGCCACCCGGAACGCGGTGCCCGGCGCGCCGGTGTCGTCGAAGGTCGCCCAGACCAGCCGGCGGACGATGTGCCAGAGCAGCGGGTGCGCCAGGAAGTACCGCCGGAAGTCGGCGGCGGCCCAGCGGCGCTGGGCCACCATCGCCGCCTCGAACCGGCGGATCTGGTCGGCGGCGAGGGTACGCACGTCCTTCTTCAACCCGACGAACCGCTGGTACGCCTCCGGCGCGAGCGCCTGGTCGTCCCGGGTGCCCGGCTTGGGCAGGTCCTTGCGGCGCGTCCCCGGCCCGTCCATCACGTACGGCTTCAGCTGCTCGTCGAAGCCGACGGTGAACCGGCGCGGGCCGTAGTCGAGGACCAGGCTGCCGTCGGCGTCCAGCCCCAGGTCGGGGACGAGCCGGTCGCCGAGCTGGTCAGCGTCCAGCCCGAGCTCGGTGGCCACCTCGGTGACCTTCTGCGCGGCCCGCTCCCGCAGGCCGCGGAACTTCACCTTCTGCGAGATCCCGTAGAGGTGCATCAGCGCCACGTCGGTGCCGATGGTGGCGAGCACGTCGAGGCCGGTGACCGCGCGGGCGTGCCCGCCCTCGCCGGGCCAGGCCCGGATCACCGGGGCGAGCCGGCGGGCGGTCGAGTCGTCGCCGATCCAGCCGAGCGCCGCCAGCACCCAGCTCTCTTTGGCGGGCGCGCCGGCGGCCTGCCAGCGCTCGAAGAGCGCCCAGCCGAACTCGGCCAGCGAGGCCGGATCACACGCCTCCCGGACCAGGGCCACACCCGGGTAGACCTCGCCCGGCTTCGAGATGGCGAGCATGGTGTACAGGTGCCGCAGCGCGTCGGCGGGCAGCGCCGCCGAGCGATCGCGCAGCAGCACCGGCGGGAGCAGCACCGGGTCCAGCCACTGCGGCAGGGCCGGGATGCGCGCCGGAAGCTGGTCCAGCGGGTCGGCGTCGAGCACGGCGACCGTGGCGGTGGCGGCCGCTTCGCCGCACGACCGGGCGACGGCGAGCACCAGCTCCCGATCGTCAATGGCGACCAGGCGCAGCGCCCGCTCGGCGGCACGCCGGGCCAGACCGGGCTCGCCGAGCGCCGCCGGCAGCAGCGCCCGCGCGGCGGTGGCCGGGTGCCGTCGGAACCAGGCCAGGGCTGCCGGTCGGGCCGACTTGAGCCGGTCCAGCCAGTCGGCCATCAGGTCGGCGACCTCGCTGGCGGCGTACGGCAGCAGCACGTCGCCGGCGCTCTGCGGGGCGCTCCGGGCGACGTGCAGGGCGGTGGGAAGCGCGGCCAGCTCGTGACGCCCGACCAGGCGGCGGGCCCAGTACTGGGCGCTCCAGGTGTCGTCCGGACGCCAGCTCGGCAGCAACGGTCGGACCAGCTCCTCGGGGGCCCGGGTGAAGAAGGCGATCGCCTCGTGGTCGCGCAGCGTCCCGGCAGCGACCTGCGGGGCGAGGTCGGCGAGGTCCTCGCCGCGTCGCCAGTACGCCAGGTACGGGTTCTCGGTGGCCGCCCACCACTCCCGCTCGCCGGGCAGCCACTGGATCGCCGCCTCGTCCGGCCGGGCCAGCCCCGGCACCACCGGCGGCGCGGTCCGCTGCCGCTTGACCAGCCAGGGCGGGCTGACCAGCACCGGGGGCAGCCGGTCGGAGTCGGCGGACGCGACGGCCGATGCCTGCTCCGCGCGGACCTGCCCCACCCGCTGCCGATGCGCCTCGTCGAGCAGCGGCAGCGCGGCCTCGACCGCCGCCGGGTTGGTCATCACGTGCCCGCGCAGCAGGGTGGCCGCCTCCCGGGCTGCCGCGGTACGGCCCTGCGCCGCATCGGCGAGGAGGCGCACCCCACGCACCGGGAAGCGCCGGAGCATGTCCAGCACGGCGGCCTGGACGTACTTCCGGTCGAGGCGGTCGAGCAGCAGCCGCATCGCCTCGTCGGTGGGGAAGGCGGCGAGCAGCGCCACCAGCCGCTGCCGGCCGGCCGCGTCGAGGTACTCCTCGTCGAACCATTCGGCCAGCAGCGGGGCGAGCGCCGGGCCGACGGTGGCCGCGCCGGCGGTGACCGAGGCCGGGTCGTGCATGACGGACCAGAAGGCTAGGTGGCCGGCCATCCGGGCGAACCGCTCGGCGGTGTCGGCGGAGAGCATCATCAGCTCGGCCAGCGGCGGCTCGGCGACCCGGTCGACGTCCGTCACGTCCTGGGCCAGCCAGGCGGTCTCGGTGGGCAGCAGGAAGGAGGTGACGACCCGGACCGGCAGCGCGGCGTCCCGGTAGTCGGCCAGGGCGGCGCGAGCGGCGGCGTACTCCTCGTCGGTGGCGACGGCGAGGTGGGCCCGGACCCGGCGCAGGACGGCCACTCGGCCCTCGCGGTAGTCCCAGTCGGCACGGTCACCTTCGGTGAGGGTGAGCACGCAGGTGCGACCGGCCCAGCTGTCCCGGGCGCTGAGCCGCGCCGACTCGACCAGGCCGCAGGCCGCGCCGACCACCCCGTCCGTCGCCACCAGCAGGTCGCCCAGGGTCCGGGCCCGATCGGTGTCCCGCCAGCCGATCTCGTGCGTCACCGCGACCACCAGCGCGCCGGCGCCCAGCGGCGTCCGGTCGCCGGCCCGCCAGGCCCGCAGCGCGTCGACCACCTCGGGGTCGCCGCCGTTGCCGATCAGCCGGTCGATGCCATCGCGCAGCGACTCCAGCAGTTCCTCGCCGGCCCGGCGGGCCTTCGCTCCGGTCGGCAGGGCCGGACCGGGCGCGCCACCGCGTCGGGGCACGAGCGAACGCCGCCACCCCACGGGCACCACGAAGGTCTCCTCGTCCGGCAGTGGGGCACCGGTGGCGGCGACCGAGCTCGCGCCGGATGCCTCCGCCGGCTCCCCGACGGTGGCGGACACGGCCGGCGCGGCGATCGAGGCAGACGCGGCCGGCGCCGCCGGCGTTCCGGTGGCGCTGGCGGATTCGACGTACCCCTTGCGGAGCTTCTCCGCGATCAGCCGGTCGACGTGCGCGGTGGCCTCGGCGTCGGAGCCGAACTCCTTGACCTGGCTCCGCCCCTGCATCCCGATCCGTCCATACTCGACGGTCACTATCGCGCCGGCCCGGTCCACCTGCCAGAACTTCGCCGCGCTGCCGCTGGTGTAGTCGAATCTGCGCACGCCGTCTCCTTGATCACCCGCAGTGTGCGGGGACCATAACCGGGCCCACCGACAACGCGGCGGGGGCGGTCAGGCGGCCAGCCAGATACCGATCGCCATCAGCGGCGCCGCGACGAACAGGAAGATGCCCACGCCGGTGAGGACCCGCCCGCCACCGGCATCCTCCCGCTCCGGCGGGATGCCGAAAATTGTCCGCGCCTCCATCGTGCCGAACCGGCTCAGGGTGAGGTCACCGGTCACCGCCAGCAGCGCGCCGAGAATCATGAGGAGGAGGCCGAAGCGCTGGGTGAAGTCACCGCCCTTGGCGGCGAGCCAGATCGCCGCGGCGAGCGCGGCCAACCCCACCGCGATGACGATCAGCACCAGCGCCTCGCGCAGTCCCCTGACCACGGTCATCCGAATCCGCCTCCCCGTCGCGCCCCGTCGGCGCGGAACCGGAGACACATTCTTGCCGGCCGATCGGGCCGGCGCTGCCCCGTATCGGACATTCACGGAACGTCACGGGCACGGCGGGTGCCGCTCGGGGACCGGGAACACCACGACCGGGCGGACCAGAGGTCCGCCCGGTCGGGCGCCGCCCGCGTTATCCGTTCTATCGCTGCATCCGGGCCATGAGCATCTGCTTGCCCTGATCACCCGCCTTGCGATTGTTGTTCTGCACCGCGCGGAACCAGTCGGCGAGCTCGGTATCGCCCTGGGCGTCCGCATCGGCGATGTACGTCTCAAGCTGCCAGACGTGCTGCAGCGACATCTGCAACGCGTGGATCAGGTCGTAGTCCTTGTCCTTCACCGGGCTGGTCGATCCCTTGACCATGGTCGCCACGGCGCACCTCCCCGTCTCGGCTTCTTGTGGTCCCAGCGGTTACCCGCCCTCATCGGGTTCACGCACGCGCCGCACGGATCTGCCGGAGCAGCCGTGGGGCAGCCCGCACGGTTACCACCGCGTTCCCGGGTAGGCATCGGCCTAGGCGGAACTGGCAGCCTTCTGGATCGTCCGGCACGGCGAGAGCACGGCCAACGTCGCCACCGTATGACGGATGCTGACCAACCGAACGGATGTGTGTAACGCCACACAAGCCTCCTACGCTGTTGGTTCGGAAGCGGGCGCCCCGCCCGCTTCCCGCCGGCCGCTCCCCGCCAGGGGGCGCAACCCGGCTGGAAACAGCCCCTGGGAGTCTGTGTGAAGAACCTCCGTCGAAAGACACTGGCTGCCGCGTCCGCCGTGACGCTCGGTGTCGGCCTCGCCGTCGCCGGTGGGCTGGCCCCGGCGGCATCGGCCGCCGGGCCGGACACCACGTTCCTGGTCCTGGCCCCGCAGGGCGCCTCGACCGGGAAGGCGGCAGCCCGCGTGGCCGCGGCCAAGGGCACCGTGGTGGCCACGTACGACCAGATCGGCGTGCTCGTCGTCCGCTCGACCAACCCCAGCTTCGCCACCGACGTGGCGGGCGCGGGCGTCGAGTCGGTGGCGTCCACCGCCGGCCTGGGCACCGCTCTCGAAGAGAGCGAGACCGTCGAGGTCTCCGCGGCCGAGGCGGCGAACATCACCGCCGACCCGACCAAGGAACCCATGTTCGGTCAACAGTGGGACATGCCGATGATCGGCCTCCCGCAGGCCCACGCCGTCAACGCCGGCAGCGCCGACGTGGTGGTGGGCGTGCTGGACAGTGGCATCTCCTCCAGCCACGAGGATCTGAAGGACCAGATCGCCAAGGACAAGAGCACGTCCTGCATCGGTGGGGTCACCGACACCACCGAGGCGGCCTGGAACCCGACCACCTCCGACCACGGCACCCACGTGGCCGGCACCATCGCCGCCGCCGTCAACGGCAAGGGCGTGGCCGGCATCGCGCCGGGCGTCAAGCTCGCCGCGGTGAAGGTGGTCGACGACGGCGGCTCCATCTTCCCGGAGGCCGCGGTCTGCGGGTTCATGTGGGCCGCCGAGCACGGCATGCAGCTGACCAACAACAGCTACTACATCGACCCGTGGGAGCTGAACTGCCGCAACGACGCGCGCCAGCGTCCGGTGTGGCAGGCGGTCCAGCGGGCCATCCGTTACTCGTCGAGCAAGGGCGTGCTCAACGTGGCGTCCGCGGGTAACTCGAACTACGATCTCGCGCACAAGATCACCGACGACGGCAGCCCGAACAACGGGACGCCCGAGACGCGCGAGAACCTCACCAACGCCTGCCTCGACCTGCCTGCCGAGGCGCCGGGCGTGGTGACCGTCGGGGCGGTCGGCCCGACCGGGGCGAAGAGCTACTACTCCTCGTACGGCCAGGGTGTCATCGACGTGACGGCGCCGGGTGGCGACACCCGCTTCCGCACGCAGGGTGCGAAGTCGACCATCACCGACGGGATTCTGTCGACCACCTTCAACACGGCGACGAAGACCAACGGCTACGGCTACAAGCAGGGCACCTCGATGTCCGGCCCGCACGTGACCGGCGTCGCGGCGCTGGCCGTCTCGGCGCACCCGGGCATGACCGCGGGTCAGCTGGCGTCGTTCCTGGAGCGTACGGCGGTGGCGCAGTCCTGCCCGGGCGGCGTCTACAACCCGGTGCCGAACTGGCCGACGCCGGTGCCGCCGAACGAGCTGCCGCGCAACATCGGCCCGTCGTACTGCTCCGGTGGTGAGCGGAACGGCTTCTACGGTGCTGGCATGGTCAACGCGTACAACGTGGTGAAGTAGCAGCACGCACGACCAGTGGTGGGGCCCGGCGGAACATCGCCGGGCCCCACCCGTTTCGCGGTCTTGACGACCCGTCAGGCGCTGGCGCCGGCGTAGGAGCGCAGGGCACGCCGCCAGGCCAGGCTGGCCAGCAGCACCGCGCCGGCCGCCACCACCGGGGCCAGCAGCAGCAGATAGGCGTCGAGCCGGCCCAGCAGCGCCGCAGCCGGGTAGGTGGTGAGGAAGGCCACCGGCACGACCGTCAGAAGGGCCTGCGCCGGATTGCGGTACAGGTCCACCGGGAAGCGGGACAACTCGACGAAGGCGAACGAGACCTCGCCCAGCTCCTCGGCGCCCATCAGCACCACGGCGAGCGCCATCAGTGCCACGGTCAGCGCGTACATCAGCAGCATGGCGCAGGCCAGCAGCAGCACGAACGCCGCCAGCGCGGCCGCCGACACGCCGCGGCCGGACAGGACAACCCCGACGGTGGACAGGGCCAGGCCCAGCACCGGGTCCAGCAGGTTACTCACGTTCAGGTGCCGCAGGCTCACCAGCAACTGGGCGTCGAACGGCTTCGTGAGCAGGAAATCGAGGGTGCCCCGGCGCACGTACTCGGTCATCCGCTCCAGGTTGGGTTGCAGCAGCACCTGACGCAGGCCGTTGAGGGCGAAGAACAGGCCGATGACGACGAGCACCTCGGCGTGTGTCCAGCCGGCCACGGCCCCGGTGAACCGGAAGTAGACCGACGCGCCGACCGCCGCCCACACCAACCAGAACGCGCTGAGCGCGACGTTGGAGACGAAGTTGAACCGGTACTCCAACTCAGCGGAGACCGCCGCCCGCCAGCAGATCTTCAGGACGCGCGCCTGCCTCGTCCATCGGCTCATCCGGCCACCGCCTGGTAGCGGCGCACGCCGTGCCGCCACAGCACCCGGTACAGCAGGGCGAACGCGGCCAGCCAACCGAGCCCGACGGCGAAGCCGTACGCGGTCTGCCGCGCGTCGAGGCGGCCCATCAGCAGCTCCACCGGGAAGCCCATCGCGGTGCGAAACGGCAGCACCAGTCCGGCCGTGCGCAGCCAGTCCGGCATCAGCGCCAGGGGCGCCACCCATCCGGAGGCGAACGAGCCCAGGCCCCACCACAGCAGCCAGGCGTTGGACGTCTGGGTGCTCCAGAACCCGATCAGCGCGAATGTCGACGCCATCAGCAGACTCACCGCGTACGCCAGCACGAACGCGGCGGCGACGGCGACAAGCTGGACCGGGCCGACAGGGTAGTCCAGGCCCGGCACCAGCAGCGCGGCGAGCAGCAGGGCCGGCGACAACACCGACAGGAACGCCAGGCGGTGGCCGAGGTCGGCGGTGGCGTACTGGTGGAAGGGATGCACCGGGCGCAACAGCCGCACGGACAGGTCGCCGCTGCGCATGTCCGCGTCCCACCGCCACACGACGCCGTCGCCCGTGAGGTTCCACAGCAGCGTCGCCGCCGCGTAGTAGGACAGGAAGTCGCCGGTGCTCCAGCCCGCCGGCGGCCCGCCCTCGGCGACGACGGTGAGCCACACCGCCATCGTCAGCAACGGGAAGAAGCTGGTGACCGCCGACAGCAGCATCCGGCCCCGGTAGGTCGCCGCCACCAGCGCCGTGCTGCGCACCAGCGCGGGGTACGCGGTGAGGACGTCACGCATGGGCGAAGACCGCCCGGACGATGTCCTCCACCGGCGGGTCCTCGATCGCGACGTCCTCGACGGGCAGCGTGGTCAGCAGCCGGGCCGCGACCGCGGCCGTCTCGGCGCGCGGCACGGTCAGGGTGACCACGGCTCCGTCGATCGAGGACACCTCGCCGAGGCCGAGCCAGGTCTGCGCCGGCACCGCCTCGCGCAGGGTGACCCGGACCAGCCGGTGCGGCGAGTGGGCCTCGACCAGCGCGGCGAGGTCGCCGTCGAAGCGCAGCATGCCGCGGTCGATGACCAGCACCCGGCGGGCCAGCGCCGTCACGTCGCCCATGTAGTGGCTGGTGAGCAGCACGGTCGCGCCGTGCCGGGTGTTGTAATCGCGCAGGAACGCCCGCACCGCCGCCTGGCCGTTGACGTCCAGGCCGAGCGTGGGCTCGTCGAGGAAGAGCACGTCCGGCCGGTGCAGCAGCGCGCCGGCCAGCTCGCACCGCATCCGCTCGCCGAGGCTGAGCACCCGGACCTGCTTGTTCAGGAGCGGTTCGAGGTCCAGCAGGGTGACCAGTTCGTCGAGCGCCGACCGGTACGGGCCCTCTGCGAGGCCGTAGATCCCCCGGTTGACCTCGAACGCGTCGGCGGCGGGCAGGTCCCAGAACAGGGAGTTGCGCTGGCCCATGACCAGCGAGATCCGGCGCAGGAACGCGGGCTCCCGGCGGTGTGGGACGTGCCCGAGCACCCGTACGGTGCCGGCGGTGGGATGCAGCAGGCCGGTCAGGCACTTCAGCGTGGTCGTCTTGCCGGCGCCGTTCGGGCCGAGAAAGCCGACGATCTCGCCCTCGGAGATGGTGAAGCCGACCCCGCCGACCGCGCGCACGGTGACGTGCTCACGCCGGACGAGAGAGCGCAGTGAAGCGCGCAGCCCGGGTTGCCGCTGGTGCACGCGGAAATGCTTGGCCAGGTCGCGCACCTCGATCATCCGGTGACCCTAGCGGTGGGCACACGTCGATCGATACGCATTTTCCCCTCCCCATGACCACTGAGCGCTCCCCCACGCCACCCGGGGGCGCCACGGGTCACCAGGCGGTCGGTGGCACGCCGTCCGGCGCCGGCAGGATCCGCCGCACCCGCCCCGGGGGTACGCTCCGCCGCCGCCACTCCCGCGGGTAGCCCACCGAGGCCTCCTCGAAGCGGACCCCGTCGTGCCAGGTGGTGCGGGGGATGTGCAGGTGCCCGTAGACCACGGCGGCGGCGTCGAAGCGGCGGTGCCAGTCGGCGGTGGCTTCAGTGCCGCACCACTGGGCGAAGATCGGGTAGCGCAGCACCCGGGTCGGCTCCCGCACCAGCGGCCAGTGGTTGACCAGCACGGTCGGCAGGGCCGGATCCCGCTCGGCGAGGCGGCGGGCGGTCTCGGCGATCCGCGCCGCGCACCAGTCCTGCCGGCTCGGGTACGGGTCGGGGTGCAGCAGGAACTCGTCGGTGCAGACGATCCCCGTCCTGTACGCCTCGGCCAGCGCGGCCTCGCGGGTGTCGAAGCCCTCCGGGCGCCAGCTGTAGTCGTAGAGCAGGAACAGCGGCGCCACCAGCACCGGGCCGCCCGGGCCGCGCCACACCGGGTACGGATCCTCCGGGGTGAGCACGCCCAGCGCCCGGCACCGTTGCACCAGGTGCTGGTAGCGGGCCACGCCCCGCAGGGTGACCGGGTCGCCCTGCGGGGTCCACAGCTCGTGGTTGCCCGGTGCCCACACCACCGTGTCGAACCGCTCGGCCAGCAGGCCCAGCGCCCACTCGATGTCGGCGGCCGTGTCGCCCACGTCCCCGGCGACGATCAGCCAGTCCCGGGGCGAGGACGGGCGCAGCGCCTCGACCAGCGCCCGGTTCTCCGCGTACCCGACGTGCAGGTCGCTGATGGCGACCAGGCTGCCGTCGGCGTCCTCCCCCAGCATCCGCCGATCGTACGCAGACCCGCGCCGCGCAGTGGGGCACGCGTGACGGCAGAAATCAGTCGGCCGAGCCGGTGCTCTGCCCGGACCCGGCCGCCCAACCACCCGGCCGACGGCGAGGTCGGGCGGGTCCCGGGACGACGACCCGGTAGGATCTCCCCGGGCCGTGACTGGCGCGTGGGGATGGAGCACCATCGGGAAGCGGTCCCGTCATGAGGACGCACGCCGAGCGCCTGGGCCTTCCGCACGCATCTGGAGGTCGCATGTCGCTGAACGCCGAATCCACCGCATTCCGTAGCGCGCTCGAGGTGATCCGCGCCGTCGAGCCCCGGGTGGCCGACGCCATCGGCGCCGAGCTGGCCGACCAGCGCGAGTCGCTCAAGCTCATCGCCAGCGAGAACTACGCCTCCCCGGCCACCCTGCTGGCCATGGGCAACTGGTTCAGCGACAAGTACGCCGAGGGGACCATCGGCCGCCGCTTCTACGCCGGCTGCCAGAACGTCGACACCGTCGAGGCGCTCGCCGCCGAGCACGCCCGGGAGCTGTTCGGCGCCACCCACGCGTACGTGCAGCCGCACTCCGGCATCGACGCCAACCTGGTCGCGTTCTGGGCGATCCTGGCCGATCGGGTCGAGTCCCCGGCCCTGAAGAAGGCCCAGGTACGCCAGGTCAACGACCTCACCGAGGCGGACTGGTTCGAGCTGCGCCGGGAGCTGGGCAACCAGCGGATGCTCGGCATGTCGCTGGACGCCGGCGGCCACCTCACCCACGGCTTCCGGCCGAACATCTCCGGCAAGATGTTCGACCAGCGCAGCTACGGCACCGACCCGGCCACCGGCCTGATCGACTACGACCAGGTCGCCGAGGCGGCCCGGGAGTTCAAGCCGCTGATCCTGGTCGCCGGCTACTCGGCGTACCCGCGGAAGGTCAACTTCCGGATCATGCGGGAGATCGCCGACTCGGTCGGCGCCACCTTCATGGTCGACATGGCGCACTTCGCCGGCCTGGTCGCGGGCAAGGTCTTCACCGGCGACTTCGACCCGGTGCCACACGCGCACATCGTCACCACCACCACCCACAAGTCGCTGCGCGGCCCGCGCGGCGGCATGGTGCTCTGCGGCCCGGAGCTGGCCGACCAGGTGGACCGGGGCTGCCCGATGGTGCTCGGCGGTCCGCTGCCGCACGTGATGGCCGCCAAGGCGGTCGCGCTGGCCGAGGCCCGCCGCCCCGACTTCGCCGACTACGCGTCCCGCATCGTCGACAACGCCCAGGCGCTCGCCGAGGGCCTGCTGCGCCGGGGTACGAAGCTGGTCACCGGCGGCACCGACAACCACCTGGTGCTGCTCGACGTCTCCGGCTACGGGCTGACCGGGCGGCAGGCCGAGCAGGCGCTGCTGGACTCGGGCATCGTCACCAACCGCAACTCGGTCCCGCAGGACCCGAACGGCGCCTGGTACACCTCGGGCATCCGGATCGGCACCCCGGCGTTGACCAGCCGGGGCCTCGGCACGGCGGAGATGGACCAGACCGCCGAGCTGATCCACACCGTGCTCAGCCAGACGCAGGCCGGCGCCAACGCCGACGGCACCCCGTCCAAGGCCAAGTACGTCCTCGACCCGGCGCTGGCCGACAAGATCGGCAAGCAGGCGAGCGAGCTGCTCACCGGCTTCCCCCTCTACCCCGCCGTCGACCTGGGCTGACCCCGCGTGCGTGGGCCGGCGCGGCGCGCCGGCCCACCGCCGCTCGGCCCGCCATCCCCGCGTCCGCCGGTGATCAGGACCCTCTCGTCCGGAATTCTCGGCGAGCCGGTCGGATCGGGTGCCGTCCGAGGTCATCCGGCCTGCTGAGGCTCGTCTCAGCCCGGTATGGCTGGCACGGTTGCTGTACTTCGCTGCTGTACTGCTGGCGTCGACCGGTCGGCCACCCTGGTCCAGCCGAGGAATCGGCGGTGCAACACGCCGGCCGGCGTCCAGGGCATGTCCTCGGCGGCCTGGACGAGGTAGGAGCCGAGGTAGAGGGCCAGCGACACCGGCGCGTCGGCATACTCCGCCCGTAACTCCCGCTTCCGCGTGGGGCAGGGCCAGGGCAGGCCGCAGCCTCCGCAGCTCCAGATCGGCATGACCGGGCCGTGGGTGGTCACCGCACACCGCCGAGGAACCGGGCGGTGATCGTTCGGGCCTGCCGGCTGGTCGCCCAGTCCACCTGCCAGCACGGGTACGGCGCCAGCCGCGACCACCAGGCGCGGCAGCCGGCGCACATGCCATCGAGCCCTCGGACGTGTACGGCCAGGATCGCCTGTTCCTGGTCGTCTTTCACTGCGCCTCCTCGCCCGGCCAGTGGCCACGGTTGATAGGGATGCGGTGCCGGGCATGGCAGGGCAGGTCAGCTCCACAGCGGCAGATCTGCCGCCACTTTCGCCAGGACCAGACCGGCCGGTGCCGGCGAGCCAGGGTGAGGGCGACAGCGACCAGGTACTCCTCGTACGAGACGCGTTGCACCTGCTCCCCCTCGTCAGTCACGAGGGCGTCTGTCGTGCCCCCGAATTGAGAGGGACGCGGCGGCCAGGCGATACCGCACCGCCCGCCGCATCCCGTGAGGAGGAAGATACGGAGCGTTGCCGCAGAGAACGGGTAAGGTTCCTACCCCTAGATCACGAGACGAGGCCGACCTTCAGCGCGAGGTCATGCACGTCGTTCCGCACGGAACGCGGCCCGTCGAGCAGGTCCAGGGTGATCTGGCGCGCGTGGCCGTTGAAGCGAATCGTCTCCGGTGCCGACTCGTACGCCTGACGGAGAGTCCCAACGGTGGCTTCGTTGTCGCCCTTGCCGTAGTGGCCGCGGGCCACCTCGATCAGGTGCCGAGCGCGACGCGGCCTCGACGGGATGGCTCCCGGGTCAAGGCGCTTGGCCTGTCGCACCGCCTCACCGGACTTCTGCAACTCGACAGCCACGGTCACGGCGTGGGCGCCCATGATGACCCGCGAGAACGACGTCTGCGGCTGGTAGAAGCCCTGCGGCAGACCCTGCGCCACCCGATCCGCGCGGTCCCAGTACCGCCAGGCGCGGCCCTCCTCACCGGCGCGGGCGGCGGTATAGGCGGCTTCGAAGTTCAATGCTCCCCAGAGAGCGAGGAGGTTCGGTGTCGCGTCGGCCATCTGCGCTTCCAGTGCCGAAACGACGTCGAGGGTCACCGTCATGGCAGTGTCCCAGTCCCCAGCATCCCGATGAACCTGACACAGGAACCACCCGGCGCAGGCCAGCGCCTGGGGATCTCCCGACTCTTGGGCAGCCACCATCGCCCGGTCGGCGACGCGCCACAGCAACTCGGCAGCGGGCTGGTAGGCAAGGAACATCTGCGCCAACCCGAGCACCTCGGCCAGCAGGGCATGCGCCTGTCGACGCTCGTCACCCTCGTACATCAACGCCGCGCGTTGGGCGTCCCGAACCAGGCCCGGGAGCAGAGCGCCGAGCACCGTGCGATGGTCCGAAGCCTGATGACGTGCCCGCCAGGCTGCGGCAAGACGTCCCCTGATCTGCGGCAACGGCTGGGGGCGCCGTCATCGGACAACGGGAATCGATTCACGGCGTCACGGACCGAAGCCAGTGCAGGATGCTCCGGCCCGTTGACGACGGCAGACCGGTCGCTCAACTCCCCGACCAGGGCGGACACGTCGACCTTGAGGGCACGGGCGATCCGATCCAACATGTGGACTCGCGGCGGAAGGATGCGATCGGTCTCCACGGCCTTAACCCACTCGGCGCTACGACCGACCAACCCACCAAGCACAGCACGGGTCTTGCCCGAACGCTCACGGTAGACCTTCAAACGTTGTCCGAAGGTCAACTCTGGCATGGAGTCCATCCCGAACCTCCCTGTAGCGCGGGATGCATGGCCGGGCCTGCCGGCCGCCGTCGTGACCACGGTACTCACCGTCAACCCAGCTGGTAACCCGGTGAGCTCAACGAACGGCCGCAGGTCGCTTGCCCTGGAAGCAAGTCACGACATCTCGTGCTAGCGGACGCTGGAAAATCCTTGTTGGCGGACAGTTGAGTCCCTGCTCGCGGACAGCAGAAATCCTGTTGGGCGGTCAGGTGATCTCCGTCT
>NZ_JBEYTI010000011.1:0-188179 GCF_040642975.1 Micromonospora sp. NPDC047548 | reverse complement strand
ATCAGTTTTGGGGCGGCGGTGGTGCGGGTGCCCAGGTTGCGGGACCAACCGGGGATCCGCTTGACCAGGAAGATCTCTTCCAGGGCTTGGAGGTAACGTGCGATCGTTGGCCGGCTCAGTCCGAGTGCGGATTCGAGGGAGTTGGCGGCGATGATGGTCGCGGATCTAGCCGCGAGTAGGCGTACCAGCTTGCGTAGCTCGCCCTTGTGCTGGATGTCGGACAGCTGCAGGACATCGCTCTCGATGAGCGCTTGGACGTACGCGTCGAAGAACCGTTGGCGGCGCCGTGAGTCGGCGCGGGTCGTGGCCTCGGGCAGGCCGCCTCGCACGATTCTGGCCGCGTAGTCGGCGCGGGTCACGTCCGACTCGTGTCGTAGTTCGGGGCCGAGGGCGAAGATGGCGTCGACGAATCCGTCCGGCTCTCCATCGAGTTCGCCTTGGGAGAACGGCCAGAGCTCGACGGTTTCCATCCGGCCGGGCAATGCGTCCGGGGCAGCCACCATGCCGAACAGCCGCGATGATCCGGTGAGCAGATACCGGCCGGGACGAGGGTCCTCGTCGACGGCTGCCTTGATGGCCAGCAGCAGCTCGGGGGCGCGCTGGATCTCGTCAACGACCAGGAGTTCGGAGGAGTCCACGAAGCCGACCGGGTCGGCGATCGCTGCGGCCCGGTCCTGTGCCCGGTCGAGATCGCGGCACTCGGCGAGACGACCGCCGGCGACGATGCGAACGAGGGTGCTCTTGCCTGCTTGGCGTGCTCCGCTGATCAGAACGACGCGGGTGTCGGCCAGGGCGGCGTTGACCTGCGCGGCGGCGCGGCGTGGGATCAGGTGCGGTGTGGGCACATGTCATGATAACCGGCACGCTTTCGATCTGCGAGAAGACTTACTTTCGATTTGCGGCAACTCCATGTTCGATTTGCGGGGCCTTGGTGTTCGATCTGCGGCTGTCGACCGCGAAGATCGCCACTCGTCTCCCACTGGACTTGGAGCACGCGCGTCAACGTCCTCTGGGCCTGCACTCGGCGACAAGCCTGTACCGTGCCGAAACCCGTCGCATGCCCGTGACCTCGGGCTTTGCTGATCGGGGTCAGGCTGCTCGCTGGTACTCGTTGATCACGCCGCCGAGGATCCGTCGTCGCCGTATCGGGGCGTTGACCGGGATGGCGGCGGCCGGATCGTGGTTCGGTGGGTGTTGGGCGAGGCTCTGGTGTGGACGGTGTCCGTGGAGGGGTCTTGGCCACGTCGATGCCGTCGGCGGGGAATACCGTGTCGAAGGGCTCGGTGAGCTTGGTGTCCCGGTCGCGGATCGGGAACCGGAACTTCGTGATCCGGTTGCCGAGGCCCATGACCAGGTTGCGGGCCTGTTGGGTGGTCCACGCGGTGGTCGGGTGGGCGGTGACGCCGAGGATGTGCACCCGGCGGGTCGCGACCTCCATCACCACCAGCACGTACAGCCGTCACAGGGTGACGGTGTCCAGGTGGAAGAAGTCGGTCGCCAACAGCCCGGTTGCCTGGGCACGGAGGAAGGTCCGCCAGGAGGTGTCGACGCCTCGCGGTGCGGGGCATTGGCCGGGTTCCAGCCCACCATGGTGTGCCCGCCTCCGCGACGGCTACCTGCTCCACATCGCTCAGTCCAGGAGGTCGGCCTCCCAGTCCGTCCGCTGGATTAGCACGTCCAGCTCCCGCAGTTCCCCGGGCCAGTCCGTCGGCGCGGGGGCCGCAGGTCCGCCACCGGCAGCGCCGCGAGCATCCGCAGCCCAAACGGAGCTGGCGCAGTGCCGGCCCACGACCACCGCAGACAGTCGCTCAATGGGCGTAGCGGGCGGCGAGGTCGACCACGCGGCGGGCCGCCGCGACCATGGCCCGGTCGGCGAAGCGCCCGTCCGGCAGCACCACCGTGCCGGAGTCGCGGGTCTGCGCGTCGGCGACCGCGGCGAGCAGTTCCCGGGCCCGGGCCACCTCGCCGTCGGCCGGGCGGAACGCCTCGGCGATCACCGGCAGCTGGCGGGGGTGGATGGCGGCCCGGCCGAGGAAGCCGAGCCGTCGCCCGGTGACGCACGAGGCGGCCAGGCCGGCGAGGTCGGTGACGTTGGCGTACACCGACATGGCCGGCGGCGGCAGGCCGGCCGCACGGGCCGCGACCACGATCCGGCCGCGCGCCCAGAGCAGGCCGTCGTCGGCGGCGACGCCCAGGTCGGAGCGGAGGTCCGCCTCCCCGAGCCCCAGCGAGGCCATCGCGGGGTGGGCGCCCGCGATGGCGTACGCGGACTCCAGCCCCACCGCCGACTCGATCAGCGGGTGCAGCGGGGTGTCGACCCGGGCGGCGACGGCGGCGACGGCCGCTGCGGACTCCACCTTGGGTAGCCGCAGCCCACCGAGCCCGGGTGTCCCGGCGACCGCGGTCAGGTCGGCGTCGACGTCCGGGCCGGTCAGCTCGTTGACCCGGACCTGGACCGGCACCGGCTGCGGCTCGCCCAGGAACTCGGCGACCGCGTCGCGGGCGTACGCCTTGCGTCCGGCGACGACGGCGTCCTCCAGGTCGAGGATGACCGCGTCGGCGCCCGAGTCGACCGCCTTGGCGAACCGGTCGGGCCGGTCCCCGGGCACGTAGAGCCAGGTCAGCAGCATCAGATCACCCCGCGCTCGCGCAGCGCGGCCAGGTCGTCGTCGGTCAGGCCGAGCGCGCGGAACACCTCGTCGGTGTCCTGGCCGTGGCGGCGGCCGGCGTGCCGGATCTCCCCCGGGCTGGCGGACATCCGGAACGGCACGTTCTGCATGCGGACCTCACCCAACTCCTCGTCGGGGACGGTGACCACGGTGCCGAGCGCCGCGTACTGCGGGTCGGTGAGGATGTCGCGCACGTCGTAGACGGGGGCGACGGCCGCCTGGGCAGCCTCGAAGGCGGCGACGACCTCGTCCCGGTCCCGCTGGGCCACCCAGGCGCCGACCGCGGCGTCGAGTTCGTCGGCGTGCGCGGCCCGGCCGCTGCCGGTGGCGAACCACGGCTCGTCGACCAGTTCGGGGCGGCCGACGAGGCGCATCACCCGCTCGGCGATGCTCTGCGCGCTGGTGGACACGGCCACCCACCGTCCGTCGGCGCAGCGGTAGGTGTTGCGGGGCGCGTTGTTGTTGGACCGGTTGCCGAGCCGGGGCTGGACGTAGCCGAGCTGGTCGTACCAGGTGATCTGCGGGCCGAGCATCGCCATGATCGGTTCGATGATGGCCAGGTCGACCACCTGGCCCCGGCCGGTCAGGTCTCGGCCGCGCAGGGCCAGCATGACCGCGTACGCGGCGGCGAGCGCGGTCACCGAGTCGGCGAGGCCGAACGGGGGCAGGGTCGGTGGACCGTCGGGCTCGCCGGTGGCGGCGGCGAAGCCGCTCATCGCCTCGGCGAGGGTGCCGAACCCGGGCCGGGGCGCGTACGGGCCGATCTGGCCGAAGCCGCTGATCCGGGCGATGACCAGCCGCGGGTTGACCGCGTGCAGCTCGTCCGGGCCGAGACCCCAGCGTTCCAGGGTGCCGGGGCGGAAGTTCTCCACCAGCACGTCGGCGTCGGCGAGCAGCCGGAGCAGCAGCGCCGCGCCCTGCGGGTCGGAGAGGTTGCAGGTGACGGTCCGCTTGTTGCGGCCGAGCACCTTCCACCACAGGCCGACCCCGTCCCTGGCCGGGCCGTGCCCCCGCGAGGGGTCGGGCTTGGCCGGGTGCTCCACCTTGAGCACGTCGGCGCCGAAGTCACCGAGGAACGCGGCGGCGAGCGGCCCGGCGAAGAGGGTGGCCAGGTCGACGACCCTGACGCCGTGCAGCGGCGCGGTCATCACGCCTCCCCCGGCAGATCGGCGGCGCAGCGGAAGCCGATCGAGGGGGAGCGGGTGAGGCCGGCACCGGTGAGTAGCAGCTTCAGCGAGACGTCGGGGGGCTGCGGGCCGCCGTCGAGGTACCAGTCCGAGCCCTCGGCGCGGTACGCGCAGCCGCCCTTGAGGATGACGAACCGGGTACGTCCGTCGGAGTGTTCACTTTCGGTCAGGTTCCACACCAGGGGCTCGCGCCGGACGAGCAGTCCCACGTCGGCGGCCACCTGCCACTCGTCCTCGGTGGGCAGCCGCAGCCCGGCCCAGTCGGCGTACGCGCGGGCGTCGGCGAGGTCGACCCCGGTGACCGGGGCGTCGGCGGGGCCCTGCCCGGCGGTGAACCGTTCCGGTCGCACCGGGCGGTAGCCGGTGGCGGCGAGGAAGCGGGCGTACTGGCCGTGGGTGACCTCGTGGGTGCCGATGGCGAAGCGGCCGAGCCACACCGTCCGATGCAGGGTGCCGGTGTGGTGCAGCCGGGGTGGCAGCGGCTTCCACTCGTCGACGTAGGGGGCCTCGCCGTACAGGCCGGTCTCCCGGACCCGGTGGCGGACGGTCAGCTCGTGGCGGCCGGCCTCGACGGTGGCCATGCCGTCGGGCAGGGCGGCCGGCCGCGCCCACGGGGTGCGGGTGCGGACGGCGGCGCGGGCCGGGAAGGACGGGTCGCCGGTCGGCGGTGCGTGCCGGGGCACCGGGGTGTCGGTGGCGACCACGGCGGCGATCGCCCCGCCGGGCAGCGGTCCGCCGACGGCGACCCGGCCGTCCTCGAGTTCGGTGACGGTCAGCTCGGTGCCGGTGACCAGGTCCATGAAGCGTTCCGGGCGGCGGTCGGTGACCAGCCATGGTCCGTCATGATCGGCGCCCCGGTTGACCACCGTCCACAGCGGCTGGTCGTCGTGGGTCCAGCGGGACGCGTACACCTGGCCGGCGCCGGCGTGGTCGGCGAGCGGCACCCAGTCCTCGGACCGCAACCACGCGGCGTGGCTGGCCTGCACGCGGCGCATGGCCCGCAGCACGGCCTTGTCCCGGTCGTTCCAACCGACCCAGACGCCGAAGACGCTCTCCCAAACCAGCACGCCGCAGCCGTTGAGCCAGGCGGAGTGCAGCTCGTCGAGGTGGCTGCGGTGCCAGCGCCGGGTGTGGTGCAGGATGTGCCGGCGTTCGAACCACTTGGCCCGCAGCACGCCGGGGGTGTCGGAGTCGGCGAACCACTGGGCCCAGGACATGGCGTGGTCGGCGATGCGGGCCAGGGGGACCCGGCTCTCCCCTTCCAGGACCAGGCCGGGACGGACCGCGTCGAGGGCCTTGCGCAGCTCACCGGCGCCCTCCTTGAGGGTGTCCAGGAAGACCCCGTCGACGCCGAGGGTGGCGGCCAGCGCGGCGACCTCCTCCGCGTCGCTGCCGGGCTCCCGCCGCGTGCCGGTGTCCCACGGGTTGTAGTCGACGAACACCCGGACCCCGTTGGCCTGGAACGCGCGTACCACCTCGGGCAGTTCGGGCACGTCGCGGTACCAGTCGAACTGGTTGCGCTCGTCCAGCCCGATCACCGGGTACGCGTGCCAGAGCACGATGCCGTCGAAGCCGCCGAAGTCGCGCCGCGCGGCGTCGAGGAACGCCTCGACGGTGAACACGCCCCGGTCGTGGTCGTACAGGGTCTCGTCCCAGAGCCAGGCGAGGCAGACGGTAGAGCAGTCCCCGGCGATCTCGTCGTAGTGCTCGCCGGTGTAACCGAGGCGGGCGCGGGCGTCGGCGCGCCACCGGGTGAGCTGCTGCCGCCAGGCGGGCCAGTCGGCGGGGTCGTCGGGGGCGGCGAAGATCTTCGCCTCGTCCAGGGTGGTCAGGTCGACGTGCGTGCCGAGCGGCACCTCGGTCGGCCGGTCGATCGGCCGTGGCACGTACGGGTTGAAGCTCACTCGGCCCCTCCGTAGGTGGCGGCGGAGAGCGCCTCGATGGCGGTCCGCTCGGGCAGCGCGGTGGACGCGCCGGGACGCTGCGCGCAGGCCGCGCCGGCGGCGCACGCCCAGCGCAGCACGGCGGTGGCGGTGTCGGCGGTGAGGCCGCCGCGTTCCGCGAGGGCGACCGCGAGGGCGCCGGTGAACGCGTCGCCGGCGGCGGTGGTGTCCACCGCATCGACCTTCGGCGCCGGCACCTCGATCCGGGTGCCGTCCCGGTCGGCGTACGCGGCGCCGCGTGCGCCGAGGGTGAGCACCACGCGGGGCACCATGGTCACCAGGGTGTCCAGCAGCGCGGCGGGCTCGTCGGTGAACACCCCGGCGACGACGGCGGCCTCGTGTTCGTTGACCACCAGCACGTCGACCAGGTCGAGCAGCTCGGTCGGCAGCGGCCGGGCCGGGGCGGCGTTAAGCACCACGCCGGTTCCCCCGTCGCGGGCCCAGCCGGCGGCCTGGCCGACCGCCGCCAGCGGCACCTCCAGTTGCAGCAGCAGCACGTCGGCCGAGGCGACCGCGGTCCGGTCGGCGTCGTCGAGGGCGGTCAGGGTGGCGTTCGCGCCGGGGGCGACCACGATGCAGTTCTCCGCCGCGTGGTCGACGGCGATCAGCGCGACGCCGGACGGCTCGTCCACGGTCCGCAGGCCCCGCACGTCGATGCCGGCGGCGACCAGGTTGTCCCGCAGCAGCGTGCCGAACTCGTCGGCGCCGACCGCGCCGACGAAGTCGCAGTCCGCGCCGGCCCGGGCGGCGGCGACCGCCTGGTTGGCGCCCTTGCCGCCGGGCACGGTGCGGAAGTCGTCGCCGAGCACCGTCTCGCCCGGCTTGGGCAGCTGCGGGGCGGTGACCACCAGGTCCAGGTTGGCGCTGCCGACCACCACCACGCGGGCGCTCACGCCGCCGCCTCGCTTCGCTCTGCGGCGGCGCGACGCGCCACGCTGCTGAGCCAAATGGTTCGCTCGCTCCGCTCGCTCACGCGGCACCTCCGTCCGCGCCGGCGTGGGCCAGGGCGAGGGTACGGTCGGCGAGCTCGTCGAAGCCGATGCCGTCGAAGCCGGCGATGCTGCTGGCCAGCCGGTTGCGCAGCGGAGCGACCCAGCGCTGCGGCAGCCCGGCCGCGCCGGTGAGCGCCCCGGTGACCGCGCCGACGGTGGCGCCGTTGGAGTCGGTGTCCCAGCCGCCGCTCACCACGGCACAGATGGACCGTTCCAGGTCGCCGCGCCCGTACGCGAGGGCCGCCGCGACCAGGGCGGCGTTGTTGCGCACGTGCACCCAGTGCAGGTGCCCGTGCCGGGCGTAGAGGGTGTCCACGATGTTCTCCCAGTCGTCGCTGCCGGCGCCGAGGGCACGCGCCTCCCGGATCGCGGCGGTGAACCGGCTGCCCGGCGGCAGCACCGACTCGCCGACGTCGAGCACCTCGTCCACGGTGCCGGCGACGGGTGCCGCAGCGGCGAGGGCGGCCACCCAGATCGCCCCGTACGCCCCGGCCCGGACGTGGCTGACCGCGGCGTCGCGCCAGGCGGCCTCGGCGGCCCGGTCGGGGCGGCCCGGATTGGTCCAGCCGTACACGTCGGTGCGGATCTGCGCGCCGATCCACTCCCGGAACGGGTTGTGCCGGCGGGCGGTGTCCGGCGGGGTGAGGCCGAGCAGCAGGTTGCGGTAGGCGACCCGCTCGGCGGTGAAGACCCGCGCGGCGGGCAGCCAGTCCAGCCAGGCCTGGGCCACGTCGGCGCTGGTGAAGCCGGGCCCGTGGGTTTCCAGGATGCGCAGGGCCAGCAGCGCGAAGTTGAGGTCGTCGTCCTCGGGCATGCCGGCGATGTTCTCGGCCAGGCTGGTCGGGGCGCTGCGCCGGTTCCACGGCCAGCGGGCGGCCACCTCGGCCTGCAGCCCATGCGCGGTGAACCAGTCGCGCAGCGGCCACCGGCCGGTGGCGGAGAGGATCTCCCGGATCCCGTCACGGGGGATCTTCTCCACCGGCTTGCCGAGCAGGCAGCCGGCCGCCCGGCCGAGCCAGGCGCCGTGCAGCCGGTCCCGGTCGACCCGGGTCGGCAGCTGCCAGGCGCCCGGCCAGCTCGTGCGGACGGCGTCGAGGTCGGCCGGCTCCGACTCCGCGTCGGGTGCGGGCCGGGCGTCGGCGGCGTCGAGCAGCGCGACGGCGAGCGCGCGCAGTTCCGGCGACGCCAGCACCGGCGAGGCGCCGCTGACCGGGGCGGTGACGCCACCGCCGGCCGCCGCCCACCGCTCGGCGAGGTCGCTGACGTCGCGGCCCTCGTCGACGCTGGCGGCCAGCTCGTGCGGCAACAGGTCCTCCGGCTGCACCCAGGTCAGCCGCAGCCCGCGACCGACGCCGGCGGGGCCTGCCGCCGCGCTCATGCCGGCACTCCGCTTCGCTCTGTGCCGCCATGAGGCACCACGGCACTGCATTGATGATTCGCTCGCTGACGCTCGCTCATGCCAGGCCGCCGAAGCGTTCGGCGCGGCGGGCGAAGCGGTCCCGGTCGCGCTGGAAGACCTCGGTGGCCACCTCGGCCAGCATCCGGGCCGGCTCGACCAGGTCGGTGCGGGACGCGGTGGCGACGGTGTCCGACCACTCGGCCGGCACGGCCGAGGCGCCGCCAAGCGCCCCGGCGACGGCGCCGGCCATGGTGGCGGTGGAGTCGGCGTCGCGGCCGTAGTTGACCGCGCCGAGCACCGCCGAGCGGTAGTCGCCGCGGGCCACGACCAGCATGCCCAGCGCCACCGGGAGTTCCTCGATGGCGTGCAGCCGGCTCGGGCGGCGGGCGCCCAGGCCGGGGCTGCGGTAGTCCTCCCCCACCGTGTCGTAGGGGGCGACGGCGGCGCGCAGCGCGGGGATCGCCGCCTTCCAGTCGTCGTACCCCCGGGCCTCCTTGACCACCGCGTCGATGGCGGCGCGGGTACCGTCGCGGGCCACGTCGAGCGCTGCGGCGATCACGTCGTCGACGCCCGCGCCGGGGGTCGTGGCGGCGGCGACCGCGGCGGCGAAGACCGCCGCGGCCTCCCGCCCGTAGCTGTGCTGGTGCGCCCCGGCGATCTCCACCGCCTCCGCGTACGCCCCGGCCGGGTCGCCGGCGTTGACGATGCCGACCGGTGCCATGTACATGGCGGCACCGCAGTTGACGATGTTGCCCACGCCGGCCTCGCGGGGGTCGGCGTGCGCGTGGTGAAGGCGGGTGACCAGCCACCGCTCGGCCGCGGCCAGCCGGTGGAAGGTCACCCCCTCCCGCTCCAGGTCCGGGATGTACACCACCCGCTCGATCAGGTCGGGCACGAGCAGTTCCACCACGTCGTACGCGTCGAGGTGGTCCCGCTTGGCCGCGTACGCCCGGACCAGGGCGTGGGTCATCAACGTGTCGTCGGTGATGTGCCCGTCGCCCTTGTGGTACGGCGCGAGTGGCCGCGCGGTGGCCCAGTCGGCGTGGTACGGGGGCACGATGCCCTCGACCCAGCCGTCGTAGCGGGCGCGGATCTGCTCCGGCAGTGCTGTCTCGGTGGCCCCGCCGAGGGCGTCGCCGACGGCGGCACCGACCAGACATCCGACCGACGTGTCGAGCAAGAGTGACATGGTTACCTCAGAACCTGCTTGCCACCGTCGACCAGCTGCGTGCCGAGCTGGTCCAGGGTGATCTTGTTGGCGAAGTACTGCTGGAGGGCCGGGGTGGCGTACTTGGTCTTCCACTCCGGGTAGCCGTCGACCTTCTGGAACGGCGCGACGGTCAGGTCGGCGGCGCTGTCCGCGGCGACGTCCCAGCCCTGCTTGCCCTCGGTGGCCTTGACCAGCTCCTGGTTGGCCTGCTTGCCGGTAGGCACCAGCCAGTCACCCTTGGCGAGGGTGGCCATGTTGGTGGGGTTCAGGAACCACTGGAGGAACTCCGCGGCCTGCTTCTTGTGCTTGCTGTCCTCGGAGATGGACAGGGTCTGCGGGTTGGCGGCCTGCTTGGTGGAGAGGCCCTTGATCGGCGGGAGGGTCACCCAGTCGAAGCCGGCCGGGGCCTGCTCGACCATCTGCTGGCGCAGCGACACCGAGCCGGGCAGCATCGCGTACTTGCCGCCGAAGAAGCCGGGCAGGGTGTCCGCGCCGCTCATGCCCAGCGCCTCCGGGGAGGCGGACTTGGTGGTGTAGAGCATGTCGTGGATCCGCTTCGGCACCTCCTTCTCGGCGTCGCCGACCTTCACCTCGGTCTTGCCGCCGTCGGTGTAGAAGAACTTGCCGTCGTAGTTCAGGGCCAGGTTCATCACCCGGTTGGTGGGCGACTTGAGCGCCCAGGCCACGCCGTACTGGCCGGGCTTGGTGAGCTTCTGCGCGTTGGCCTGGAACTCGTCCCAGGTCCAGCCGCCGTCGGCGGGCGGGACGGCGATGCCGGCGGCGTCGAGCAGCTTCTTGTTGGCGATGACGACCTGCGACTCCAGCAGGAACGGCACGCCGGTGACCTTGCCGTCGACGGTGACGGTGTCCCAGACGCCCTGGTCGATCTGGCCCTTGAAGTCGTCACCGAGCAGCTTGGAGACGTCGGCCAGGTAGCCCTGCTTGCTGAACTCGCCGATCGCGGAGGCCTCGTAGTGGACGATGTCCGGCGCGTCGCCGCCCTCGAAGGAGGTGAGCAGCTGGTCGTGGACGGAGTTCCAGTCGCCCTGGACGTACTCGACCTGGATGTCGGGGTGTTCGGCGTTCCACTTCGCGACCAGGTCCTTGTTGGCCTGGAGCGACTCCTTCTGCCAGGCCAGGCTGAGGAAGCGCAGCTTCACCGGGCCGGACGACGCCTCGTCGGAGCCGCCGCCGTCACCGCAGGCGGTGAGGGCGCCGAGGCCGACGACCGCGACCGCGGCGGCCGCCGCGAGTCGACGGAATCTGCTACGGAGCATGGGGGATTCCTCCTTGGGTGGTGGGTGGGGGACGGTGTCAGCCCTTGACCGCGCCGGCGAGCGACCCGGACGAGAGCCGGCGTTGCATGAACGCGAAGAAGATCAGGCTGGGCAGGGTGGCCAGCAGGGATCCGGCGGCCAGGGGGCCGAGCCGGGCGGTGCCCTCGATGCCGACGAAGCGGGCCAGGGTCACCGGCAGCGTGGCCAGCTCGGGGTTCTTGAGCAGGACCAGCGCGAAGAAGAACTCGTTCCAGGCGGAGATGAAGGAGAACAGCGCGGTGGCCACGATGCCGGGCGCGAGCAGCGGGAAGACCACCCGGCGCAGGACCTGGAGCCGGGTGGCGCCGTCGACGCTGGCCGCCTCCTCCAGCTCCCGCGGGATGTTGCGGACGAAGCCCTGCAACATCCACAGCGCGAAGGGCAGCGCCCAGACCACGTAGATCAGCACCAGCCCGGCGTGGCTGTTGGCCAGCCCGACCTCGCGCAGGATCAGGAAGATCGGGATGATCAGCAGCACGAACGGGAACAGCTGCGACAGCAGCACCCAGCCCAGCGCCGCGGTGCCGAGCTTCGTCCGGAACCGGGCGAGGGCGTATGAGGCGGGCATCGCGACGAGCACGGTGAGCACCGCCGAGGCGAGCGACACCTGGAGGCTGTTCAGCGCGGCCCGGCCGAGTTCCTGCTCGGTGAAGGCCTGGACGAAGTTCTGCACCGTCGGGTTGGTGGGGATCAGCGTGGGGTGCAGCTGGACCAGTTCCCGGGGCGGCTTGAAGGCGGTGGACACCAGCCAGACCAGCGGGAACCCGAGGAAGATCAGGTAGCCGGTCAGGGCGACGTACTGCAATGTCCGCCCGGTGCGGCTCGGCTTTCCGAACATGCCTAGTTCGCCTCCCTCAGCCGGCGGCGCAGGTAGACCGCGAGCAGCGCGACGATGATCACGACCATGACGTTGCCGAGCGCGGCGGCGTAGCCGTAGTTGCCGTAGCGGAACGCCTCCTCGTAGGCGAAGAGCATCGGCAGCATGGTCTTGCCGCCCGGCCCGCCGGCGGTGAGGACGTAGACCAGGCCGAACGAGTTGAAGTTCCAGATGAAGTCCAGCGAGGTGATCGCAACGATCACCGGCGCGAGCGCGGGCAGCGTGACGTTGCGGAACCGGTGCCAGGTGCCGGCGCCGTCCACCGCGGCCGCCTCGTGCAGCTCCCGCGGCACGCCCTGCAACCCCGCCAGCAGTACGACGGTGGTCTGCGGCATGCCGGCCCAGACGCCCACGATGATCACCGCCGGCAGGGCGGTGCTGAAGTCGCCGAGCCAGTTGGTGCGCATCCCGTCCGCGCCGACCTGGTGGAAGAACTCGTTGAGCAGGCCGGCGTCGGGGTGGTAGATGAGCTTCCACAGGATGCCGACCACCACCGGGGGCATCGCCCAGGGCACCACGGCCAGCACCCGGGCCGCGCCCCGGAAGCGCAGCTGCTGGTTGAGCAGCAGGGCCAGCCCGAGGGCGAGCAGGAACTGCAGCACGGTCACCCCGACCGCCCAGAGCAGCCCGATCTTGAACGAGTTCCAGAACAGCTCGTCACCGAGCAGTTCCCGGTAGTTGGCCAGCCCGGTGAAGCTGATCTCGACGTGCCGGCCGGCGCGGGCGTCGGTGAAGCCCAGGTACATGCCGCGCAGCAGCGGGAAGACCGACAGCACCACGATCGGCAGCAGCGACGGGAGCAGCAGCAGGTAGATGCCGAGCCGGTCGGAGCGGGAGCGGGCCGCCCGGGGCCCGTCGGCGCGGGCGACGTCGGGCCGTTCGGCCACCGTGGTCATGCCGTCACCTCCGGGGTACGCGGCGTGGGTAGGTCCGCGCCGGCCGGACCGGTCGCGGAAACGAACAGCGGCGCGGCGTCGGGCACGGCGGCGCTGGAGGCGCGGACGGCGAGGCTGGGCGCGACCTGCTCCCGGCGGGGCGGCAGGGTCGGGTCCGCGATGCGCTGCAGCAGCAGCTCGGCGGCGCGCCGACCGCGCTCGGTGGAGCCGAGCGAGACGCTGGACAACTGCGGGAACATCATCCGGGCCAGTTCGGTGTCGTCCATGCCGACCAGGGCCACGTCCTCGGGGACGCGGTGGCCGGCGACGAGCAGGGCGTGCAGCGCGCCGACGGCGATCAGGTCGTTGGCGCAGACCAGCGCGTCGGGGCGGGCCCGGGCGAGCAGTCGTTCGGTGGCGGCACGGCCGGCCGCGTACTGGAAGTCGCCGACCTCGACCAGGCGGTCGTCGAGGTCGATGCCGTGCGCGGCGAGGGCGGCCCGGAAGCCGGCGTCGCGGGCGGCGCCGGGGACGGTGTCGAGCGGGCCGTTGACGAAGCCGATCCGCCGCCGGCTCGCCGCGACCAGGTGGTCCACGGCCAGCCCCACACCGGTACGGGAGTCGGTGCGCACGTTGTCCACCGGCGCGTCGGCGGCGAGCTGGCCGACCACCACCACCGGTACCGGGCTGTCCACCAGCGCGGCGAGGTGGTCGTCGGTGACCCGGATCGGGGAGACGATCATGCCGTCGACGTAGCGGTGGGCGAGCTGGCGCAGCAGTGCGGTCTCGTTGGCGATCTGCCCGCCGGTGGCGTGCACCAGCAACTGCCGGCCGGAGGCGGCGACCACCGACTCGATGGCCCGCATCATCTCAACGTAGACCGGGTTGCCGATGTCCTCGACGGCGAGGGCGACCAGGCCGGTGCGCTGGGACTGGAGTGAGCGGGCGATGGCGTTGGGCACGTACCCGACCTCGGCCGCCGCCGCACGCACCTTGCGGATGGTCTCCGGGCTGCCGCCGACGCCGTTGAGGACCCGCGAGGCGGACGCGATGGAGACACCGGCGCGGGCGGCGACGGTGTGGACGGTGGGTCGGCCGTCGGTCGACTCCTGTAAACGTTTACGACCCACGCCCCGCACCTCCAGCTCTCTGCTGTAAACGTTTCCGGGAGTCTGCGCCTGACCCGACGGTCAGGTCAAGGGCTCGTTACGAAAACGTTTCCAGTCGCGCTGAGCTGGGGACCGCGGCGAGCCGGGCCGGGAAGGGCGGCCAGCCGTCCGGCGTTGGGCGGTGTGTGAGAATCGGTCAGGCCGTGACTGTGTCGAGGTGGAAGAAGTCGATGGCCAGCAGGCCGGTGGCCCGGTTGCGCGGGAACGTTCGCCAGTTGATGTCCTGCTGGCGGGGCGGCGGGCCGACACGCCGGCGGGCCAGGATTCGCCGGATCGTGCCTGCCCCGATGCGGTGGCCCAGCCGCTGTAGTTCGCCTTGGATTCTGCGGTGGCCCCATCACGGGTTTTCGCGGGCCAGCCGCAGCACCAGGTCCCGGATTTCGTCGCTGACGGGTGGCCGGCCTGGCTCGTTCGGGTAGGTCCAGGGCGTCGACCCAGCCGGCGGTGCCAGGCCAGCAACGTCGCCGGGGTGACGATTCGATGTGTCCGCATCCCGCGGGGCAGCAGGTGGGCCAGGGCGGACAGGATCGCCCGGTTCGGCCAGGACAGGTACGGCCGGCCCCGAACCTGGCGGCGTAGCACTGCCACCTCATGCCGTAGCGCGAGGACCTCGACCAGCAGCGCTGTGTCGCTGCGGATCAGCAGCCCCAGTCCGCCGAACAAGCGGATCATCTCGAGGTACAGCAGCCGTACGACCATACCGGCGATCATTTGGCCGGCTCGAGGAATCCCAGCTCACAGCATGTGCGACGGGTTTTGGCACGGTACACGACTACACGATCCCACTCGCGTTCGACCTGGCCGCCAAAGGCCTCACCAGCGAACGAGACGCGCGGACCGCCTTCCGCGACCGGGTCGCCGACGGGAAGCTGATGACCCGCATCGTCCAGGACATCAAGACACTGCTCCTCAGCGAAGGCAGCGAGATCACCGACCAGGACGCCCACGAACTCTGGGACGAGGACCTCGGCTCCGTGCCAGGAGGCATCAACTGGGCCACCGACTACGCCGGCAGCCTCGACGGCAGCTCCTTTGTCGGAGTCACCGGACCTGACCTGGGCGAGCCAAAGGTGGACTTTTGACCGTCATCGTCCTCATCGCCGTAGCCGAAGGACTCCGCGGCCACCTCACCCGATGGATGATCGAAGTCGCCGACGGCGTCTTCGTCGGCAACCCCAGCACCCGCGTACGCGACTGCCTCTGGACACTCCTCGCCACCAAAGTAGGAGACGGACAAGCCATCATGATCGAACCAGCCCAGAACGAACAAGGCTGGGCCATCCGCACCGCCGGCCGCGACCGATGGCTACCCGTCGACCTCGACGGACTGATTCTCTCAGCCCGACTCCGCCGATAAACCCCCAGGTCAACAAGTGTCGTCCCCGCACGCGCGGGGGTCTTCCGCCGGCGTCCTCGCCGGGAGCGATGCTGTTACGGTCGTCCCCGCACGCGCGGGGGTCTTCCCTCCACCAGCGTCGCCCCAACCCACTTGGAGATGTCGTCCCCGCACGCGCGGGGGTCTTCCCGTGCGGGCCACGAACATCCGGTCGGCCGCGTCGTCGTCCCCGCACGCGCGGGGGTCTTCCCCCGGGAACGGTCGTGCCCGTCGCCATGCCCGCGTCGTCCCCGCACGCGCGGGGGTCTTCCTCTATGTCGACGTGGCGAAGAAGACGCAGCGGGGTCGTCCCCGCACGCGCGGGGGTCTTCCGACCCTCATGCAGACCAGTGCGGGTTGGCTGCCGTCGTCCCCGCACGCGCGGGGGTCTTCCGTGCTGCTGGACGCGGTACTCCTGGCTGACCCGGTCGTCCCCGCACGCGCGGGGGTCTTCCCGCTCTGCGGTGGCCGCGGCTCGATATCAACCTGTCGTCCCCGCACGCGCAGGGGTCTTCCCGACGGCCGGGCCCTCTGGGGGGAGCCCGGCCGGTCGTCCCCGCACGCGCGGGGGTCTTCCTTTGAACGGGCGTACCTCAACCGGCGCAAGGGCGTCGTCCCCGCACGCGCGGGGGTCTTCCCTACGACGGTTAGCTGTGTGTGGCCGGCGTTTAGTCGTCCCCGCACGCGCGGGGATCGGGCTGTTCTGGCCGCCCGCCGACGGGGCGGTCGAGTTCGGCTACGGCGTCGTACTCTCGCGGCGTGGTCGTGGCTACGCCACCGAGGCGGCGCGGGCGATCGTCGCCTTCGCCCTCACCGCGCCCGGTGTGCGGGAGGTGCGCGCCGACGTCGAACCGGCCAACCGGGCCTCGGTCCGGGTGCTGGAGAAGGCCGGGCTGCACCGGCGCCGCACCGGCGGGCGGTCGGAGCGGGCCGACGGGCCCGTCGACCGGTACGCGATCACGGCTCCGGACCTGTCCGGGCGGTGACCGGCCGCCGGCCCGGCGGGCGACCGTCCGCCGGGCCGGTGACCGGTGCGGTGCGCGGCCGGCCGACGTTGTACGGGTAGGCGCGGGACGACCGACGGGAGGCGCCACGGTGAGCTACGCGGACGTCAACGGGCTGCACCTCTGGTACGAGACGCACGGCAGCGGCCAGCCGCTGGTACTGCTGCACGGCGGGTACGGCGCGGTGGAGATGTTCGGCCCGATCCTGCCCGCCCTCGCGCAGCGGCGGCGGGTGATCGCCGTCGACCTCCAGGGTCACGGGCGCACCGCCGACGTCGACCGTCCACTGCGGTACGAGACGATGGCCGAGGACGTCGCCGCGCTGCTGCGGCACCTCGACCTGTCCGGGGCGGACGTGCTCGGCTACTCCCTCGGCGGTGGGGTCGCGCTGCGTACCGCGATCCAGCATCCCGCGTTGGTCCGGCGGCTGGTGCTGGTCTCCACCCCGTGTCGGCGGCAGGGCTGGTACCCGGAGGTGCTGGCCGCGATGGCCACCCAGGATGAGCGGGTCGGCGAGCAGATGCGCGGCACACCCCCGCACGAGCTCTACGCGCGGATCGCCCCCCGACCGGAGGACTGGCCGCAGCTCTGGGCCAGGACCGGCGACCTGCTGCGCCGCGAGTACGACTGGTCGGCCGAGGTCGCCGCCCTCACCGTGCCGACCATGCTGGTCTACGCCGACGCCGACTCGATCCCGGTCACCCACATGGCGGAGTTCTTCGGGCTGCTGGGCGGGGGTCGGCGGGACGCCGGCTGGGACGGTAGCGACCGGCCGGCTGCCCGGCTGGCCGTGCTGCCTGGCCTCACCCACTACGACATCGTCGCCTCGCCGGCCCTGCCCGCCGCCGTCCTGCCGTTCCTCACCCACCAGGTCCGCCCACCGGAGTGAGGGCACTGCGTTCGGCTGGCCGGACGTCGGTGGGTGGCCGGCGCCCGACCGACGGTCGGCTCAGCGCATCCGGTGCCGGATCCAGGGCAGCAGGGCGTCCGCCTGGGCCTGCTGGAACGCCCGGACGGTGGGGATGCCCGGCGGGGGCGGCTGCCGGGCGGCGTCGGTGAAGAAGCCGGCCAGGCCGGCGTACACGCCGGTCAGGGCGTCCGGGTCGACGCCGGTGGTGAGCGGGAGCCGGCGCAGCAGCGCCTCGGTGTCGTGCCCGCCGTGCAGCTGGACGTTGACCAGCAGCAGCGCGGTGTCCAGCCAGGCCGGGCCCCGGCAGGCGTGCGGCCAGTCGACCACCGTCACCGCGCCGGCTGGATCGACGAGGAGGTTGTCGGCCCGGACGTCGAGGTGGCAGAGCGTGTCGCCGTCGAGCGCGGCCAGGCCACGCGCGGCCGAGGCGCGCAGGTCGTCCAGCCGCGAGCGGGCCCACGGGTCGACGTCGACGGGCGGGTCGGCGGCGATCCGGTCCCAGCCGGTGAAGTCGTACGCCAGGCGCTCGACGGCGGTCGGCGCGTGCCGGACCGGATCGGGGGTGAGCGTCGCGGCCATCGCCGCCATCGTGTCGAGCACGGTGGTCAGCTCGTCGGTCCGCCACGGGGTGGCCGGGTGCCGGCCGTCGACGTCGGCGAAGACCAGCGCGACCCACTCGCCGTCGTCGTGGCGCCCGAGCAGCCGGGGCGTCGGGGCGGACGCCGGCAGCGCGGCGGCGACGGCCCCCTCGGCCCGGTGCAGCGTGACGCTGTGCGCGTTCTGCGCCGGGCTGACCGCCTTGACGAAGGCGCGTCGCCCACCGGCGGTGCGGACCCGGTCGGCGGTGCCGGGCGAGAAGCCTCCCGGCTGGGACACCGCCTCGACCACCCGGTCGCCGAGGACGTCCTCGACGGCGGACTGGACGTGGTGGGGCAGGTCCGTCCAGCCGATCCGGGTCTTCACCAGCTCACCCATCCGCCCAGCGTGGTCGAGGGCGGGGCCGGCGGGCAACCCCGTTATCCGGCGAGGTAGCGCAGGACGACGACCCCGCTGTCGAAGGGCCGGGTCTCCACCAGCCGGAACCGGCGCGGGTCGAACTCCCGGTCGACGATCGGCACGCCCCGGCCGATCAGGAACGGGTGGAGCTTGACCACCAGTTCGTCCACCTCGGGCAGCAGTTGGCCGGCGAGCTGTCCGCCGCCGGCGAGCCAGATGTCGCCGCCCTCCCGCCGCTTCAGCTCGCGGACGAACTCGACCGGGTCGGCGTCGACGAGGTGCACGTCCGGGTAGTCCGCCGGGGGCAGCGAGCGGGAGAAGACGTACTGCGTCAGGTGGGCGTACGGGCTGGTGACGCCGATGGCCAGCCCGGGTCGTAGGTGGCGCGGCCCATCACCACCGCGTCGAAGCGGCCTTCCGGCCGGTCGATGCCGAACCGGGCGTGGGTGAAGGTGGGAAACGTCTGCGGCCAGGCCGCCACCAGGTGCTCCCGCACGTCGGGTTCGAGCGGGAAGAAGTCGGCCGACCCGTCGGGGGCGGCGATGAAGCCGTCGAGGGTACTGGCGACGTAGTACACGAGCTTGCGCAAACCAACTCCTCATCACTACTGCTGTCGTGGTTGGGAAGCTACAACATCTGTCGTGGTTTCGCTAGGGTGATGCCGTGGCGAGAAACGTGGAACGGCGGGCGGCGCTGGCCGATGCCGGGTTACGGGTGCTGGCGGCGAGCGGGGCGCGCGGCCTGACCCACCGCGCCGTCGACGCCGAGGCCGGCGTCCCGGTCGGTACGGCCTCGAACTACTTCCGGTCACGCGACGCCATGCTCGGCGCGCTCGGCGAGCGGATCATGGAGCGGTTCGCCCCGGACGAACGCACTCTCGCCGAGCTGGGCGCCCGGGAACCCTCGCTGGAACTGTTCACCGACTACGTCCGCTACATCGTCGCGCGCACCACCGCCCAGCCGGAGCTGACCCGGGCGCTGATCGAGCTGCGGCTGGAGGCGGTGCGCCGGCCGGAGCTGGCCCGGATCCTCGGCGACACGCTGCGCCGTGGCTACCGCGACGACGTCGCGTTCCACGTCGCCGCCGGGCTGCCCGGCGGGGCGTTCGAGGTCGCCCTGCTGCACTACGGGCTGGACGGGCTCCTGCTCGACCTGCTCACCACCTCGATCGACGCCGGATTCGACCCGGACGAGGTGGTCTCCGCCCTCGTGTCCCGGCTGGTCGCCTGCGGGTGAACACCTCCCTGCCGCCGCCTGAGCCCGAGGTATGCCACCGGCCGCAACGGGAAACCGCCCGGGACGTACCTCGGGAGGAGTGACGGATGACAGACGGCGCCGGCCTGACCATCGGTGTGCTCGGCTCGTACGGCGGACGCAACCTCGGGGACGAGGCGATCCTCACCGGCCTCCTGGCCGACCTGCGCCAACAGGAGCCCCACGCCCGGATCATCGTCTTCTCCCGCAACCCGACGCACACCACGCTCGCCCACCCCGATGTGGAGGCGGTGCCCTGGGAGGGGGTCAGCCGGGTCGACTCCGCCGAGGTGCTCGCCCAGCTCGACCTGCTGATCCTCGGCGGCGGGGGCATCCTGTACGACCGGGAGGCCCGCCGTTACCTGCGCGTCGTCCGGGTCGCCCAGGAGCGGGGCCTGCCGCTGCTGACGTACGCGGTGGGGGTGGGGCCGCTGAATGACGGGGTCGACACCGGGATGGTCCGGGAGACCCTGGCCGGCGCCGTCGAGGTGACCGTGCGGGACCAGGAGTCCCGGATGGTGCTGGAGGAGGCGGGGCTGATCAACCCGGTCACCGTCACCGCCGACCCCGCGTTCCTGTTGGCGCCCGAGGAGTTCCCCAGCCAACTGCTGCGCGACGAGGGGGTGCCCGCCGGCAAGCGCCTGGTCGGGCTGAGCGTCCGCGAGCCCGGCCGGGCCGCCGAGCGGCTCGACGTCGACGGGTATCACCGGCTGATCGCCCAGATCGGCGACTTCCTGGTGCATCGGATCGACGCCTACGTGCTCTTCGTCCCGATGGAGCGGGACGACATCCGGCACTCGCACGGCGTGATGTCCCACATGACCGCCGCCGACCGGGGCCGGATCCTGCACGGCGACTACTCGCCCCGGCAGGTGCTCGGCCTGATGAAGCACCTCGACCTGGCGGTCGGCATGCGGTTGCACTTCCTGATCTTCGCCGCGATGTCGGGCACGCCCTTCCTGCCCCTGCCGTACGCGGGAAAGGTCTTCGACCTGGCCCAGCGGCTCGGGGTGCCGGCGCTGCGCGGCGTGGAGCGGGAGGTGGAGGGCCCGCTGCTCGCGGAGGTCGACCAGCTCTGGGACGAACGCGAGTCCCGGGCGGAGAACACCGCCCGGCTGGTGGCCGAGGTCTGCGATCAGGCCCGGGGCACCTCCCACGTCACCCGGGCCGTGCTGGACAGCCTGCGTTCCCGGGCGTTGGCCCGGGCGGACGCCTGACCGCCCCGCCGACAACGCACGGCGGCGGGTGCGGCGCGCCGGGCGGCCACCCGGACGGCTCAGACGGCCGGGCCGCGCCAGCAGTAGCGGTACCGGTCGCCGACGGACTCCAGTTCGTAGATCTGCGCGTCGGCCAACCCCTCCGGACCGAGGTGGTGGTGGGTCAGCGGGGGACGGTTGTTGCTGTCCAGCTCGACGTCGACCGTCTCGCCGTCCGCGGGGCCGTCCACCAGGGGAATCCGCACCGTTGATGCCATGGGCCCATCCTGCCCCGACGATCGCCGGCCCGCAGGAATTGCCGGGGCAGCGGGCCGGGTCGGCCGGGACCATGGTCCGGGAATGGACGACATCGAGATCGATCCCACGCTTGCGCCGGTCCTGGCCCGCACCGGCGAGGAGCTGACTGACGGCGAGACCGGCGTGCTGTGAGTCAGGCCCGCGGCAGCAGCCCGGGCGGGTACTCCATGCCGTCGTGGGTGCAGGCCGCGGCGGCCACCGCCGCCGCGTACGCCGCGGCCTCCGGCAGCGCCGCGCCGCGCAGCCGGGCGGCGACCAGGCCGGCGGCGAAGGCGTCCCCGGCGCCGTTGGTGTCCACCACCGGCGCGGCCGGTGCGGTGGCGGGCACCCGCACCGGCGCGCCGCCGCCCGGGTGCAGGTCGGCGCCGTCCGCGCCCCGGGTCACCACCACCGTGCGGGGCGCCAGCCCGGCGGCCACCGCCGGGGCCCGGTCGCCCAGCCGTACGCCGCTGACCAGGACCAGGTCGGCGGCCTCGGCGAACGGGCGGTGGTAGGGGTTGTGTCCGTCCCAGTCGTGCAGATCGGTGGAGAGCGGCACCCCGTCGGGCAGCGCGGCGCGCAGCACCGGCAGCCGGTCCCGCGCCCAGTCCATGATCGAGACGTGCACGTGGGCGGCGGCCCGGACCAGCCCGGCCAGCTCCTCGTCGGCGAACGGGGCCGCCGGGCCGGTCCAGGGGGACGGGTCGTGCAGCGACATCCGCCGCCCGGCCGGGTCGACCAGGTTCACGGACTGCCGGGTGCCGCCCGGGTTGTCGACCAGCACGGTGTGCACCGAGGTCCGGGCCAGCGCCGCGCGCACCACCTGACCGGCGGGATCGGTGCCGAGCACGTCCACCAGGGCGACCCGCAGCCCGAGCGCGTGCGCGGCGAGGGCCACGCCGGCGCCGGTGTTGCCGATCCGCGATTCGATCGGGGGGACGATGAGCGAGTCGGCGGCGGGCGGCGGGACCGCGGGCACGCGTACCCGCAGATCCACTCCCAGGCCGCCGACCACGAGCAGGTCGAACATGGCGCCGACGGTAGCCGGTGGACACCGCCTATCCTGGGCCGGGCGTCGACGAGGGGGAGCCGTGCTGGTCATTCACGGGTTGTGGCTGCTCGGCGTCGGTCTCGTCGTCTGGGCGGAGGACAGCCGGCTGCCGGCCCGGGCGCCGCGCCGCCCCGGTCGGGCCCCGCGCGAGCGCCCCCACCCGTTCGCCGCCGACCACGCCGCGCTGGCCGCCGCGCTGGGCGACGTCCCGGCCGGGGCCGGCTCGCTGCCGCTCACCCTGCCCACCCGGGCCGGCTCCCCGCTGGACTCGCCCGAGCTGGTGCGGACCACCGTCGCCGAACCGGTCCGCGGCCCGGTCACTCTGGCCGGGTGGCGGGTGCCGGTCCTGACGTACGCCCCGGACGACGCGCTGACCGTGCTGCGCGCCCTCGACGGGCCTGCCGCCGTGCCGGGCGCCACCCTGCGCCACCTCGCCGAGCTGGCCGAGTTCGCGGTCGACCTGGTGTCCCGGGGCCGGGTCCTGCCCGGGCTGGCCGAGCCCGCCCCGCCCCACGGCCGCATGGTGGCGGGGGCCCGGGCGCTCTGGCGGCCGCTGCTCACCGGCACCGACGCGGGCTGGGCGCGGTCGCTCGCGCTGGCCCTGCCCCCAGCCGCCCGGGCCGCCGCCGGGCCGCTGTCCGCCGCTGCGCCGCCGTCCGCCGCCGGGCGTGGAGCCGGCCGGGCCGCCGCCCCCGGCGATCCCGGGCCGGGCGGGCTGGTCGCCGACGCGCTGGACGCGCTGACCGACGCCGCCGCCCGGGTCGCGCTGGCCGACACCGACCTGGCCCGCGGCGGCCGCCGCGACGGGGTGGTCGCCGGCTGGCTGACCGCGCTGTCCGGGCCGGCCCGGGAGTTCACCGCCGACCCCGCCGCGCTGGCCACCCTGGGCGCCGAGCTGGACAGCTGGCAGCGTGACGCCGCCGGTGGCGCGGTACGGGCCAGCTTCCGGCTGGTCGAGCCGCCGGTCGACGAGATGGTGGATCCGCTGGTGGTGGTGCCCGCCGACCCGGCCACCGTGGTCCGGCACGGCGGCCGCTGGCGGGTCGAGTTCGGCCTCCAGCCCGCCGACGAGCCGAGCCTGCACGTCGACGCCGGCCAGGTCTGGCGCGCGCCGGAGACGGTGCCCGTGCTCGCCGGCCGGCGGGACGACCCGCAGGAGACCCTCCTGGCCGAGCTGGGCCGGGCCGGCCGGCTCTGGCCGGAGCTGGACGCCGCGCTGCGCACCCCCGCTCCGGAGGAGTTGGAGCTGGACGTCGAGGGCGCGCACCAATTCCTGCGCGACGGTGCCCCGGTGCTGCACGCCGCCGGCTTCGGGGTGCTGCTGCCGTCCTGGTGGCAGCGCCCGTCGGCGCGACTCGGCGCCCGGTTGCAGGCCCGCGGCCGCACCGCCCCGGGCACCGTCGCCGGCGCCTCCGGCGGGCTCGGGCTGGACGCGCTGGTCGACTACCGGTGGGAGGTGGCGCTCGGCGACGAGACGCTCGACGCCGACGAGTTGGCCGCGCTGGCCGCGCTGAAGACCCCGCTGGTGCGGCTGCGCGGCCGGTGGGTGGAGCTGGACCCGAAGCGGCTCGCCGCCGGGCTGCGGCTGCTGCGCTCCTCCGGCGAGCTGACCGTCGCCGACCTGCTCCGCCTCGGCCTGTCCGGGGCCGACCGTCCCGAGGCGCTGCCGGTGTTGGAGGTGACCGCCGACGGGCCGCTGGGCGACCTGCTCGCCGGGGAGGCCGAGCGCCGGCTCACCCCGCTCGACCCGCCGCCGGGCTTCAAGGGCACCCTGCGGCCGTACCAGCGGCGGGGGTTGGCCTGGCTGGCCTTCCTCCAGTCGCTCGGGCTCGGCGGGGTGCTCGCCGACGACATGGGGCTGGGCAAGACGGTGCAGCTGCTGGCCCTGCTCGCCGGGGACCCGCCGGCGGCCGGGCCGACCCTGCTGGTCTGCCCGATGTCGCTGGTCGGCAACTGGCAGCGCGAGGCGGCGAAGTTCACCCCGGGGTTGCGTGTGCACGTGCACCACGGCGCGGACCGGGCGCGGGGCGAGGAGTTCACCGACGCGGTGCACGCCGCCGACCTGGTGGTGACCACCTACTCGGTGGCGGCCCGGGACGCGGTCGCGCTCGCCTCGATCGGCTGGCACCGGGTGGTGGTGGACGAGGCCCAGGCGATCAAGAACGCCTCGACCCGGCAGGCCGAGGCGGTCCGGTCGCTGCCCGCGCGGCACCGGGTCGCGGTCACCGGTACGCCGGTGGAGAACCGGCTGGCCGACCTCTGGTCCATCATGCAGTTCGCCAGCCCCGGGCTGCTCGGCCCGGCCGCCAGCTTCAAGAAGGCGTACGCGGTGCCGATCGAGCGGCACGGGGACGCCGAGGTCGCCGCCCGGCTCCGCCGGATGACCGGCCCGTTCGTGCTGCGCCGGCTCAAGACCGACTCCTCGATCATCTCCGACCTGCCGGAGAAGCTGGAGATGGAGGTGCTCTGCAACCTCACCGCCGAGCAGGCGTCGCTCTACCGGGCCATCGTCGACGACATGCTGGCGAAGATCGAGTCCAGCGACGGGATGGAGCGGCGCGGCCTGGTGCTGGCCACCATGACCCGGCTCAAGCAGGTCTGCAACCATCCCGCGCAGCTGCTGCGCGACGGCTCGGCCCTGCCCGGGCGCTCCGGCAAGCTGGAACGGTTGGAGGAGATCCTCGACGAGGTGCTGGCGGCGGGGGAGAAGGCCCTGCTCTTCACCCAGTACGCCGAGTTCGGCGGGATGCTGCGCGGGCACCTGTCGGCCCGGTTCGGCCGCGAGGTGCTCTTCCTGCACGGCGGGGTCGGCAAGGCGGACCGGGACGCGATGGTCACCCGGTTCCAGTCGCCGGGCGGCCCGGCGATCTTCGTGCTGTCCCTCAAGGCCGGTGGCACCGGGCTGACCCTCACCGCCGCCAACCACGTCGTCCACGTCGACCGGTGGTGGAACCCGGCGGTGGAGGACCAGGCCACCGACCGGGCGTTCCGGATCGGCCAGCGCCGGCGGGTCCAGGTACGCAAGTTCGTCTGCGCCGGCACGGTGGAGGAGAAGGTGGCCGCGATGATCGCCGACAAGCGCAGCCTCGCCGCCTCGGTGGTGGGCAGCGGCGAGCAGTGGGTCACCGAGCTGTCCACCGCCCAGCTGCGCGAGCTGTTCGCGCTGGAGGCCGGGGCGGTGGTCGAGTGACCGGCCCGGAGCCCAGCGCAGTGCCGGGCGAGCCCGACCGCGACGCGGGTGCGGCCGGTGGTGGCCGGTTCGCCGACTTCGGGCGGCCCCGGCGGGTCGACGGCGGGCTGAAGGCGCGCAGCACCCGGGGTGCGATCGGCGTCTCCTGGTGGTCGCGGCGCTTCCTGGAGGTGCTGGAGTCGTTCGCCCTCGGCACCCGGCTGACCCGGGGCCGGTCGTACGCGCGGAAGGGCCAGGTGCTCCGGCTCGACGTGACGCCCGGCCGGGTCGAGGCCACCGTGCAGGGCTCCCGGGCCGAGCCGTACCGGGTCCGTATCGAGCTGGCGGTGTTCCCGGCGGCGCTCTGGGAGCGGGTCGAGCGGGACCTCGCCGCGCAGGCGTTCTTCAGCGCCCGGCTGCTCGCCGGTGACCTCCCGGCGGAGCTGGAGGAGCTGTTCGCCGCCGCCGGCGCCCCGCTGTTCCCGAGTGGGGTGGCGGAGCTGACCCAGCGGTGCAGCTGCCCCGACTTCGCGGTGCCCTGCAAGCACCTCGCGGCGACCTTCTACCTGCTCGCCGAGGCGTTCGACGCGGACCCGTTCCAGCTGCTGCACTGGCGCGGCCGGAGCCGGGCCGAGCTGCTCGACCGGCTGCGTACCCTGCGCGCGGGCGCGACCGATCCCGCCGGCCCGCCGCAACCGTCCGACCCGGACATTCTCGACCCGGCCGCAGCCGGGTCGGGCCCGGAGCGGACGCCCGGCGAGGAACCGGCCGGGGCGGCGCGGGTGCTCGCGGGACTGCCCGCGATTCCGCTGGGCGAGGCGGTGGACCGGTTCTGGCTGCCGCCGGTGCCGCTGCCCGACCGGCCGCCGAGCCTGGTGACCGGCCCTGAGCTGCTGCTGCGGCAGCTCGGCGCGCCCGCGCCCGCCATCGGCGGCCCCGGCCTGCTGGAGCGGCTGCGCCGGGCGTACCGGACCTTCGGCCGGTCCTGATCCCGCCTCCCGCGGCGGATCGTGGACAGGCGCCGTCCGCTGTGGACGCCACCTGTCCACCATCCGGGCCGGGCGGCGCGGCGCTGGCGTCGGCGGGGGGCCGTGGTGGCCGGCGGGTCATAGCCAGCGGCGGCGGAAGTGCCACATCAGGGCGGCGTTTGCCGCCAGCACCACGGCGCAGATCGCCCCGGCCATCCGTCCGGCCAGCACGGTCATCGCCGGCAGTGACGCCCACAGCACGATCGTCAGCATCATCAGCCAGCGCCCGCGTCGGGCCCGCGCCCGATGGTCGAGTCTCGCGAAGAACTTCGGGTCGCTCTCCCGGAGGTGCCGGGTGATCTGTTCGAATCTGCGCTGATCCTCTTTGCTGAGCATGGCGATGCCTTCCCCTCACGGCTTCAGCGGTCCGGCAGCTTACCCGCTGCGGCGGCGGCTCACGCCCTTCCGCTGCTGCCATTTGGGCCGGTGGCGGGGCCCGGGACGCGGATCAGGAACGGCTCAGCACCGGCTTGTCCCTGCCCTAAGTTTGGCTGTGCTCGTGAACGCGGCGAAAAGCGCCGCGCGGGCGGGAAACGTGACGTCCGGGCCATCGGCGACCCTGTCGCCCCTGCTCCGGACGCCGACGCCTGCGCCGGGCGAAACCGGCCGTCCGACGCCGTGCTGAGCGGCGCCTCAAGCGTGTCGGCGTCTCGAAGAAATCGGGATTGCTGCATGGCGGACGGATTGGTGCATGGCGGACCAGAATGTGCCACCACGCGGATCGTGGCCGACTGACCCGCGCGGGGTCAGCGGGCGGGACGGGGGGAGCCGGCGGGCCGGGAGCCGGCGGGCCGGGCGTGCTCCGGGCGGGAGCCACCCGGGCGGGTGCCCGATCGGCGGTGGGGCCGCCGGTGGTGTGGTGGCGGCTCGGTGCCGCCGGCGGGCCACGTCGCGTCGTCCCTGGCCATCACGTACCCCCGCTCCCGGCGCGTCCGCGCCGTCACCGGTTCAACGACCCCGGCACCGTCAGGGACGCTGCCGGGACCGGACTGGCGGATCATTGACCCCGCCGGGGGAGCGGGAGCTGGCCGGGGAGCAGCTCCGGGGCCAGCGTCACCCCGGTGGCCCGCAGCGCGTCGACCAGGGTGTTCTGCACCAGGCACGAGTCGGGCAGCTGCCAGCGTGCCTGTTCCGGGGCGATCGCCCAGTGCACCGGGCCCTCCGGCAGCCGGGTGGGCGGTGCCGCGATCCACGAGCCGGGCCCGTGGCGTACCACGTGGAAGCAGTGTTCCAGCTCCGGCCGCAGCGGGTCGCCGGGCCGGACGAGGAACATCCAGCGACCGGTCGGGGTCACCACCACCGGGCCCCGGACGGCGGGGGCGGCCGGGTGCGTCGGGATCGCGTCGACGACGTGCCGCCCGAGGTGGGCCGGCACCTCCAGCACGTCGAAGGCTCGCCCGGTGGGCAGCAGCACCCCGTGTGGCCGGCTGCGCCACCAGGTCGCCACCCGGGCCGGGTCGGTGCTGGCCCCGTGCTCCCAGTCCTCCAGCGCCGGGTGGCAGCCGACGGTCGGGCAGCCGACCCGACCGCAGACGAAGCGGCTGCGCGCCAGGCAGGCGCCCGGGGTGACGTCCCAGCCGTGCACGGCGTACCGGACGGCGATCCGGCGTAGCCGGACCCGCTCGATCGGTGACAGCTGGGCGACCCGCGGTCCGACGTTCCCCCACATTTCCCGTCATCTCCCCTCGCCCCGACCGGACATCCGTCAGGCAGCATGTCGAGCGCCGTGACTGCCGTAACCCGCGATCGTTGAGCTGTCGAAAGGCTCGTGCAACTTGCACGAAAGCTACGAGGACTGGCCGTATGGCTGACGTACAACCTGTGCGACCAGCGAAAACCTGAGACGGACGGAGTGCCGCACCCGCAGGAGAGCCGTCCGGAGTTCCACCGGACAGGCGACCAGGGGGAGGAGCAGTGATGGACGAGCTACCCATCGGGCGGCGGGTGGCCTACTGGCGGGGCCGGCGCAAGATGTCGCAGCAGGTCTTCGCCGACCGGCTGGGCAAGTCCAAGAGCTGGGTCGACAAGGTCGAGCGCGGGGTGCGCCGGCTCGACAAGTTCTCTGTCCTCTACGAGATCGCCGACATCCTCCAGGTCGACGTGCAGCTGCTGCTCGGCAAGGACCCGGAACGGCGTACCGACGCGCTCAACTGCATCGACCAGATCGAGGTGCAGGAGATCCGGGCCGCCCTGGAGCGGTACGACTCGATGAGCGCCTACTTCGACGCCGCGCCGTACCCGCCGCCGCTGGCCGACATGCGCAAGGCCGTCAACCACGCCTGGCTCACCTACCAGTACGGCCGCTACGGGATGCTGACCCGGGCGTTGCCGAAGTTGCTGCGCGACGCCCAGGCGGCCGACGCGGGCTACCGCGGCGACCAGGCGTGCGAGGCGGCCCACCTGCTCGGGCAGGTCTACCAGATCGCCTCCTCGGTGCTGCGCAAGCTCGGCGAGTGCGACCTGGCCTGGCTGGCCGCCGACCGCTCGATGGCGGTCGCCCAGCGGGCCGACGACCAGCTGCTGGCCGGCGTCGCCACCACCCGGGTCTGCAACGCCCTGGTGGCCATGGGCCGGGCCCGCCCCGCGCTGGAGCTGAACGTCACCATCGCCAACCGGCTCGCCCCCGGCGGCAGCAACGACGCCTGCCCGGACCGGCTCTCCGTCTACGGGATGCTGCTGCTCCAGGGCGCGATGGCGGCCGCCCGGATCGGCGACTCCGCCACCGTGGACGACCTGCTCAACGGCGCCCGGGAGGCGGCCACGCTGCTCGGCGGCGACCAGAACCACTACTGGACCTCGTTCGGCCCGACCAACCTGGAGCTGCACCGCGCCGCTGCCGCAGTCGAGCTGGGCGACGGTGGCCGGGCGGTGGAGATCCACCAGCTCATCCCGGAGCCCGCGTTCAACGCGCTGCTGCCCGAGCGCCGGGCGCACCACCTGCTCGACATCGCCCGGGGCTTCGCCCAGATCGGCGACGTGGCCAACGCCGGGGAGATGCTGCTGCGCGGCGACCGGCTCGCGCCCTCGGAGATCCGCTGCCGGCCGATCGCCCACGAGGTGATGTCGGACGTGCTGCGTCGCACACGTGGTACGCCACCGTCGCCGATAGCGGAGTTGGCTGGGCACATGGGAGTAGGGGTATGAACACGGTGCCGGCCGGATGAGCGGCCCGCACCCGAGCAGCGAGCGCCGCGAGGTGCTCTACGTCATCGCCTGCGGTGCGCCGCTGGCCCGCCACGTCGGTCGTCTCGTCGAGCTGGCCCAGCGGGACGGCTGGGAGGTCTGCCTGGTGACCACGCCCGACGGGGCGAAGTTCGTCGACCGGGCCGCGCTGGCCCGGCAGACCGGTCATCCGGTACGCACCCACTACAAGAACGCGGGCGACCCGGACCTGCTGCCCCCGGCCGACGCGATGATCGTCTGCCCGGCGACGGTCAACACGGTCAACAAGTGGGCGGCGGGGATCACCGACACCCTCGCCCTCGGCCTGCTGGTCGAGGGGCAGGGCATGGGGTTGCCGGTGGTGGCGGTCCCGTTCACCAACGCCGCGATGGCCGCCCACCCGGCCTTCCGGGCCGGCCTGGCCCGGCTCGGCGAGTGGGGCACCACGGTGCTCTTCGGTGAACACGTGTTTCCCCTGCATCCGCCGGGCACGGGCGAGCGGCACCTCCAGGCCTTCCCCTGGGAGGTCGGGCTCTCCGCCCTGCGCGACCGGGCGCGCGTCACGTCCGCCGTCTGAGCCGTCCCGACCCGCGCCGTGGTCGCCCCTCCGCCGTGATCGCCCCTCCGCCGTGGTCGTCGCCCCCGGTTGCGGCGTGTCGCGGTATCCGGGCGCCCCGGATACCGCGACACGCCGCAAACCGTGTGGATCATGCGGGCCGGGGCCGGGGCCGGGGCGGGGTGGTGGCGGGGCCGTGGCGGGGTGGTGGCGGGTGGATCGCGCCGGGCGCGGCGGGGGCTGTGCCGGGGGACACGGGTGGCGGGCGAGGCCGTGGTTGCCCGTGTGCGCCGGTAAGCTGACCCGCCGTGAGCACAACCGCAGCGCCGCCGACCGTCGCCGACGTGGTGGCGGTCCTGGAGCGCCGGTATCCGCCGTCCTGGGCCGAGGACTGGGACCGGGTCGGCCTGGTGCTCGGTGAGCCCAGCGCCGCCGTACGCCGGGTCGCCTGCGTGGTCGATGTGGTGCCCGAGACGGTCGCCGAGGCGCGCGCCACCGGCGCCGACATGATCGTCGCCCACCATCCGCTGCTGCTGCGCGGCGTCTCCTCGGTCGCCCCGACCACGTACAAGGGGCGGATCGTGCACGACCTGATGCGTGCCGGCGTCGCCCTCTACGTCGCGCACACCAACGCCGACGTGGCGGCCCCGGGCGTCTCCGACGCGCTCGCCGCCCGGTTCGGGCTGACCGGGCTGCGCCCGCTGCACCCCCCGTCGCCCGGTGCCCCGGCCGACGGCCCGGGCCGGGGCATCGGTCGGATCGGTGAGCTGCCCGCCCCGATGACCCTGGCCGAGCTGACCCGGCACGCCGCCGCCGTGCTGCCCCCCACCACCTGGGGAGTTCGCGCCGCCGGGGATCCCGCGCGTATGGTGCGTACCCTCGCGGTCAGCGGCGGCTCCGGCGACGCCTTCCTGGCCGAGGCGACCGCCGCCGGGGTGGACGCCTTCCTCACCGCCGACCTGCGGCACCACCCGGCCGGCGAGCATCTCGCCGCCGGCGGCCCTGCCCTGATCGACGCCGCCCACTGGGCGACCGAACGACCCTGGTTGGACGACCTGGCCGCCCACCTCCGGGACGACCTCGGCGTCGAGACCGTGGTGTCCGACCTGGACACCGACCCCTGGACCGTGCACGCCGCCGCGCTCGCACTGGACGACAAGGAGCCCCGACCGTGAAGGCTGAACCCCAGGTCCAGCGCCGCCTGCTCGATCTGCAGGCCATCGACACCGCCCTCGCCCAGCTGGCCCACCGCCGCCGCACGCTGCCCGAGCGGGTCGAGCTGGAGGCGCTGGCCCGTGAGCTGTCCGCGCTGGAGGACGAGCGGGTCCGCGCCCAGGTCGCCGTGGACGACCTGGACCGGGACATCGCCCGGCTGGAGAAGGACATCGACCAGGTCCGCGCCCGCAAGAACAAGGACGAGGCCCGGCTGGCCGCCGGCTCCGGCCCGGCCCGCGAGCTGGAGGCGCTCCAGCACGAGCTGGTCTCGCTCAACCGGCGGCAGGGTGACCTGGAGGACGCCGAGCTGGAGGTGATGGAGCAGCGGGAGACCGCGCAGGGCCTACTCGACGGGATCGAGGCCCGGCTGGCCGAGGCGCGCGAGCGCCGGGCGGCGGCCGAGCAACGGCGGGACGACACCCTGGCCGGGATCGCCAAGGAGGAGGAGTTCAAGAAGGCGGCGCGCAAGCCGCTCGCCGGCGACCTCCCGGGCGACCTGGTCACCCTCTACGACAAGATCCGCGAGGACACCGGTCTGGGCGCCGCGCTGCTCACCGCCGGCCGTTGCGGCGGCTGCCGGCTGGACCTCTCCGGCGCCGACGTGGCCCGGATCCGCAAGGCGGCCCCGGACGAGGTGGTCCGCTGCGAGGAGTGCCGACGGATCATGGTCCGCACCAACGAGTCGGGTCTGTAGCCGGTGGCGGTGCGCGCGGTCGTCGTCGAGGCAGACGGCGGGTCCCGGGGCAACCCGGGGCCGGCCGGCTACGGCGCGGTGGTCCGGGACCCGGCCTCCGGCGAGGTGCTGTTGGAGCGCTCCGAGGCGATCGGGGTGTCCACCAACAACGTCGCCGAGTACCGGGGGCTGATCGCCGGGCTGGAGGCCGCCGCCGAGCTGGGCGCGGCCGAGGTCGAGGCGCGGATGGACTCCAAGCTGGTGGTCGAGCAGATGTGCGGCCGCTGGCAGATCAAGCACCCGGGGCTGCGTCCGCTCGCCGCGCAGGCCGCCGCCCTGGTCAACCGCTTCGAGTCCGTCCGGTTCAGCTGGATCCCGCGCGAGCGCAACCGGCACGCCGACGCTCTGGCCAACGCGGCGATGGACGCCGCCGCCGGCAAGCCGCCGAAGCGGGTCGCCGCCGAGCCGCCCCGCGAGGTGGCCGCCGCCGACTCGGCGGCCCGTGCCCAGGCCCGCGAGGTCGCCGCCCGCGCCGTCACCCGCACCGCCGGCACCGACCCGGCGACCACGAAGCCCTCCTGGGAGCCGCGGCCCAGCTTCACCGCCACCCGGCTTGTCCTGGTCCGCCACGGCGAGACCGAGTGGACCGTCCAGCACCGCTACGCCGGCCGCGCCGACGTCCCCCTCTCCGACCAGGGCCGGGCCCAGGCCCGGGCCACGGCCGCGCGGGTGGCCGAGCTGGCCCCGTCCGTCGCGGCCGTGCTCAGCTCACCGCTGTCCCGGTGTACGGCGACCGCCGAGGCGATCGCCGAGGCGCTCGGCGGCATCCCGGTCCGCCGGCAGGACGACTGGATCGAGTGCGACTTCGGCGACTGGGACGGGAAGACCTTTGCCGAGGTACGCGACCAGTGGCCGGGGGAGTTGGACGCCTGGCTCGCCTCGACCCGGATCGCGCCGCCCGGCGGGGAGTCGTTCACCGCCGTCGCGGCGCGGGTCGACCGGGCGGTGGCGGCGCTGCGCGAGGCGTACCCGGGGGAGACCGTGGTGGTGGTCTCGCACGTCTCGCCGATCAAGCTGGCGTTGCGCGACGCCCTGGTGGCCGGCGACGCCTTCCTGCACCGGCTCTATCTGGACGCTGCCGGCATCTCGGTGTTGGACATGTGGCCCGACGGCGGCGTGGCGGTGCGCAGCGTCAACGACACCGCCCATCTCGCCGCGCGCTGACGGTCCACCCGGTCAGCCGGGCGCGCCGTTCGGCGCAGGCGGGCGGCCGTTCGGCGCAGCGGCGCACCCGGGTCGAACGTGACCGCTGTCACACGCGGTCCGCCCGGGCGCCCGCACCGACGGCGCCCGGGCGGCTCCTCCGCCGGGCCTCCCCTGCTCTGGCGCCCGGGCGGTCGGCGTGAGGTCCGGCCCACCCTGTGCCGACGCTGTGGAGCTGATGTCGTAAACGGATCAGGGCCGGACATCCGGCCCTGATCCGTTCCTTGCCTCAGTCGGGAGGATGTGCGGCCCGGCCCGGCCGGCTGATTCGTTCGCGTCATCAGCTCCACAGCGTCCGGCACCTCCACCGCCCCGGACGGCCTCCGGCAGTGCACATGGGCCGAGACCAGATCCCGCCGGACGGCCTCCGGCAGTGCCAAGAACGCCCGGGAACTCGCGCAGGTGGCCGTGGCCGCCTGCTGGGACGAGACGCTGCTGGCTGGAAAGTGCGGGCGGCGGCTCAGCGGCGTCGGTTGCGCGAACTGAGGGCCCCGTTGAGCCGGCGCAGCATCCGGGCCAGGGTGTCCCGGTCCGCGGGGTCCCAGTCGCCGAGGATCGTGCCGTAGAGCCGGGTGCGCGCCGCCTGCACCGCGGCCATCCGCTGCAACCCGGCCGGGGTGGGCGAGACGACACCGCGCTCGGTCTCGGCTTCGCCGTCGGCCCGCTGATCGGCGGCCTGCTCGGCCAGGTGAGCTGGCGGCTGCCGTTCTTCGTCTGCGGCGTGTTCATGGTGCTCGCGCTGGCCGTGGCCTCCCGCAAGCTCCGTGAGCCGGCCCACCGGCAGGCGCCCGTACGCGTGGGTCAGATCTTCGCCACCTACCGCAGGCCGGCGTTCGTCACGCTCTGCGTGGTCACCGCCGCCTACAACTTCGTCTTCTTCGTGGTGCTCGGCTACACGCCGCTCTTCCTCGGCCTGGACATCGTCCCGCTGGGGCTGGCCTTCACCGGCTGGGGCCTCGGCCTGGCCCTGCCGTTCTGGGTCGGCTTCGCCGTCCTCGCCGTGGGCGTGCTGGTCTACCTGGCCTTCGCCCACCTGATGGCCGCCGGCTACGGCGAGCGGGTGCTCTGGTCCCGCTGGAACCGCGCCGCCCGACAGTCGGAGCACGCCCCCCGAGGAGCCGGTCGGCGAGGCGTACTGACCTCTCCCGACGTCGGGCCGCCCCGTCTCAGCGTCGTGTCGAGCCGGCTTTCCACACCGCGACGGACGTCCAGTCGACGAGGATGTCGCAGCAGCGGGCCGGGCCCCCGTGGTGGGGACCCGGCCCGCCGGCTCTGCGGGTGTCGCGTCACATGGCGTGGTGCCCGTGCGCGTCGGCGCTGTGCCCGGCCCCGTGCGACTTGCCCGGGGCGCGCGGCTCGTCGTTCACCGGCGAGGTGGCGTACGCGAACGTGATGATCGCCGTGGCGATCGCGTCGGCGTTCACGTCCAGGGCGAAGGTGTTGACGTTGCCGTACAGGTCGTACCCGGCGCCGAGCTGCGCGTACAGCGCGGCGTCGCCGCCGTGGGCGACCGGCGTCATGCTGTCGCACGACTGGTGGTAACAGGGGTCGTACGCCGCACCGGCCACGCCGCCGAACAGCGCCGCCTCGGCCGCCGACTTGCGGCCCTCCGCGCCGGTGAACAGACCGCCGGACGGGATGTCGATCCCGGCGGCGATGAACGGCCCGTAGTCGGAGCGGCCGGTGAAGTCGGACGGGACGGTGGCCAGCCCGCGGGAGGCGAAGAACCCCTCGAAGACGTCCTCGATCTCCGCCGAGCCCTTCGGACCCGGGCCGGAGCCCTGGGCCGCCGAGTCGTCGCCGTCGTAGACGCCGAAGACGTAGTTGGGCGAGGCGACCATGTCGAAGTTCAGGTAGAGAGCGATGTCGGCGACCTGCTGCTCGGACAGCTGGTCGACGTAGAACTCCGACCCGAGCAGGCCGGCCTCCTCCGCGCCCCACCAGGCGAACCGCACCGCGTTGTTCGGCTTGACCTTGGCCATCTGCAACGCGACCTCGAGCAGCGCGGCGCTGCCGCTGCCGTTGTCGTTGATGCCCGAGCCCTCCGGCACGGAATCCAGGTGCGACCCGGCCATCACCACGTTGTCCGTGCGGCCGTCGCGGGACTGGGCGATGACGTTCTCGGTGTGGCGGATCTCGGAGGTGGTCTCGGCGCTGATCCGGAGGATCAGGCCGGGGGTGGTGGCGAGCTGCGCCCCCAGCGGGTACGACACCGAGACGGTCGGAATGCCGACCGGCCCGCCCAGCGTGCCGCTGAACAGTTCGTGCCGGTCCGGGTTCGCCTCCGGAGTGCCGTTGCCCTGGTTCATGATGATCGCGCCGACCGCTCCGGCCGCCTCGGCGTTCGCCGCCTTCTCGCCGAAGCCGCAGGTGCCGCGTTGCAGGAGGGCGATCTTGCCGGTCACGTCGATGCCGGCGAAGTCGCTGGCCTCACAGCCTGAGGAGGAGGCCCGCGGCGGGCTGAGCGCCAGGTCGACGCCGACGACCGGCGCCTCGGCGGTGCCGGCGCCCGAAAACTCCATCAGGTCGTAGTCGGTGCCGTCGACATAGGTCGTCGCCGTCGGCGCGACCTGGGCGAACGCCGAGCCCATCTCCTCGAAGAACGGAAACTCGAACGGCTGCCGGGTCACCTGGTAGCCGGCCTGCTCGAGCAGCCCGGCCACGTAGTCGGCACTGGCGTCGTAGCCGGGCGTGCCGGACGCACGGGTGCCGCCGTTGGTGTCGGCTATCGACTGGAAGGCGTCGAGGTGGCGTAGTACGCCATCCACCGTGACGGCCTTGGTCAGTTTCTTGACGGAGTTGTTGTTGGGATCGGCCTGGACCGGCCCGACGAGGGCCACCGATCCGATGAGGGCGCCGATGGACACGCCGGCGACCGCCTTGTGGAGAGACACCACGATGTGCCGCACCTCCTTGGGTGACGAGGACTACCGACGCAAGTCAGCTCCGTGCGTCGGCGGCCCCTGAATGTAGACGCAGCTCGTTGCGGTTGGAAGGTCTATGTGTAGCAATCATCGGACCGTACGGCCGTGTCGCGATCCGTCCCGGACGGGTCAGCGCAGCGCCCGCCAGAGCAGGTAGAGGCCGATCACCGTGCCGAAGGCCACGATCAGCGTCTTGAGCACCACCGGCGGCAGCCGGCGGACCAGCCGGGCGCCCGCGTACCCGCCGACCAGAGTGGCCGGCGCGACCACCGCGACCGCCGCCCAGTTCACCGGGCCGAACAACGCGAAGACCACCACCGTGGTCAGCCCGACCAACGCCGAGAGCAAATTCTTGATCGCGGTGACCCGGGCCAGCGTCGCGTCCAGCACCAGGGCCAGGCCGGCGACCAGCATCACCCCGAGGGCCGCGCCGAAGTAGCCGCCGTACACCGCGCCGAGCCCGACCATGGCCTGCACCGTGACGGTACGGCGGCGCGGCGACAGGTCGCGCGGATGCCCGACCAGCCGGCGCAGCGGGTCCTGGAAGGCGAGCACCGCCGTCGCGCCGAGCACCAGGAACGGTACGACCAGCTCGAACGCCCGAGCCGGAGTGGCCAGCAGCAGCAGGCAACCGACGATCGTGCCGATGATGGTGGTGGGCGCCAGCGCCGCCAGCCGGCGGGCCGGCGGCAGGTCGCCGCGGCTGCCCGCCACGCTGGCCAGGTAACCGGGGCAGACCGAGACCGAGTTGGTGACATTCGCGGGCACCGGCGGCAGGCCCGCCGCGATCAGCGCCGGGAAGGTGATCAGCGAACCACCCCCGGCCACCGCGTTGACCGTGCCCGCGGCGAGACCGGCGGCGAGCAGCAGCACGGCGTGGGAGAGATCCATGGTGCCCCGAGGCTAGTACGCCCCGGTTCCCGCCGCGCGACCCGCCGTGACGATCGCCATCCCCTGAACCGCCTGTCGGGGCGGAAATGGGTGTCCCCTCCGGCGGCTGCCCACACCGTCGGCTACGTGGCGGTTCCGGGGCGGAAATGGGCGGGCCGGCCGCGTCGTTAGGATGAAGGCGCGACGGACGAGTCGACCGGGCGGTCGCGTCGGCGGGCTCCGGCCCGCCGCCGAGGAACGTCCGGACTCCACAGGGCAGGGTGGTTGCTAACGGCAACCCGGGGTGACCCGCGGGACAGTGCCACAGAAAACAGACCGCCGGCCCAAACGGGTCGGTAAGGGTGAAACGGTGGGGTAAGAGCCCACCAGCACCCCGGGTGACCGGGGTGGCTAGGTAAACCCCACCCGGAGCAAGGCCAAGAAAGGGCCGTCACCGCAAGATGACGACCCGGCGCAGACGCTTGAGGGCTGCCCGCCCGATGTCTGCGGGTAGGCCGCAGGAGCCTGTCGGCGACGGCAGGCCGAGATGGATGGCCGCCGCTGGCGCATACGCCGCGAGGGGTATGCGCCGGGCACAGAATCCGGCGTACAGGTCGACTCGTCCGTCGCCCACCAGGTCAGCCGCCATTACATGGTGGCTGACCTGCTGTTTCTTCGGTTGCTGCTGGTCGTCGTTGGTTGTCGTCGGTCGCCGTTTGACGGCCCCGTGACGGCCCACACGGCCCCGTGACGGCCCACACGGCCCCGTGACGGCCCACACGGCCCCGTGACGGCCCACACGGCCCCGTGACGGCCCACACGGCCCAGTGACGGCGGTGGCGGTGGTGTGATGCCCGCGCCGGCACGCGAGGGTGATCAGCTGATGCTCGGTCGCCTGCGGTTTCGGTTCCGGGATGTCGATCACCTGCGGGCACACCATCGCGATCTCGGTAGCGTCGGCCAGGCTGTCCCCGCACCCGGCACACACCTGCGGGAGATGCCGCACGACCACGTCCGGATCAGCGACCCGCTCGAGGGTGACACCGTCCTGACCTGTCGGCCGTCCCGGACCCGGCCCGAACGGCCCCGCAACGACTTCGGCGCCGGCTTGGCCAGCCCGTCCGATGAGGGAGGCTTCGACGAATTCGACGAGTACTGCTTCAAGCCTCCACAGCAGACACCGGACCCGCCCAGCCACCTATCCAGTTACTTTACGTCCAGCTATCGCCGCTGCCAGCCTTCCGGGCGGCCCGGGCCCTGAGCGACCTGGTCTCTCCCGCCCCGAGCCGGCGGCGACATCTGATCATGCGAGTCCGTCTCATACTTTCATACATCTACATTAGACTATCTTCGTGAGTAGAATCCCTCGCGAACCCGCCGGAGCGCATCGGCGCCCCGCCGGGTGGCACGGGGGTGCCCTCACCCCGCCGCAGTTCCTTTCCTACCGGAACCACGCACCGCGGCGGCCCTACGGTCCGGCGACGGCTGCGTGACAGCTGTCAGGAGAACGGCTTGGCATTCAGCGGGCGGCATCGCATTCTCGCGATGCTGGCAATCAGCACACTGGGGGTGGGACTGCTTCAGGCCCCGGCCTCGGCAGAGTCCACCTCGACGACGTACGGACCGGACAACCCGGTCCTCCTGGAATCCTTCTACGAGCCCACCCCGGACGGACGGGCGGCAGCCGGTCTGACGGCACCGACCTCGCTCGCTCCGCTCGCTCCCAGCTCCGTCCGCAGGCCGCCCGGCTCGCCGGGCGCCGACGGCCGGGCCGCGGAGTGCATGAGCCAACCCGGTGTCGGGAGCGTGGAAGGGCGTACCCACAACCGCTTTCTGTGGTGTCAGTCCATCTTCGTCGGCAGCAAGGTCTACAGCGTGGACCGGAGGGTGTACGTCGGTCAGGCGGTCTTCGCCATGAACGCCGTCGCATACGGCCGGGACGACGGCAACCGCACCGTAGAGGTCTTCTTCCGCTCCGAGCCCGGCAGCCTGCGGATTCTGGAGGGCGACCGAGGCGAGCTGTCCAACGCGATCTTCCAGGTGTTCGCCGACTGCACGAGCTGGCTCACCGGCTGCTCCGCCGGCGGGGCGTCCGCCACGAACACGTTCTCCGGCTGGAACACCGACGGGTCCTGGCACTCCTGGACCGTCGCCTCGTCCGAGTTCCGTGGCGTGGGGCCCGATATGGTCAGTCGACACGACTGGGCGCTGACCATCGACGCGTACTCACCCGGCACGCCGGACGCCGGTGGCAAGGCCCTGCCCTCGCACCGGATCCGCTGTGACACCGCGCAGGTCGGCTTCTACAAGCGGCCGAAGGCCTGCATCATGGACGACGTCATCCCGCACCTGCAGTACTCGCTGCAGAGCCCGAACTACTCGGAGGTCTCCGCGCACGTGCACTGCGCGATGACCCCGGGCTGCCAGACGTGGCCGGGGCCGCGAACGGACCGGGTCATCCCCGGCCGGTACACCGGCAACCGGAACGATCCGGGCCTGCACCGGATCACCGAGAAGTTCCCGGTCGACGCGTCCGACAACAACAGGACGTACTACTCGAAGAACTCCGCGGCCAAGGACCAGGCGTGCGCGACCCTGCCGTCGTACGTGCTGGACCGGACCACCCAGCAGTGCGACGAGTTCCCGTTCGCCTCCACCATCGAGGGGGCGGGCAAGGGTGACGGCAACTTCTCCGTCCTCGGGGTGACCAGCCGGCACAACAGCTGCGCCGGCAACGCCCTCGCCAGGTTCTACCGCGACGACCGGATCCTGGTCTGGCAGCCGGGGCTGTCGGACGAGGCCCTCGACACCTACTACGTGGAGATCACCGACGTGCCGACGGGCAGCACCGACGAGTGCCTGCCACCCGAGGACGACCCGGACGAGCCAAACCTGCCGCCGACCGCGAACGCCGGGCCGGACACCACCGGCGACGAGGGCTTCACCATCGTGCTGGGCGGCTCGGTCAGCGACCCCGACGGCAACCCGCCGACGGCGCAGTGGACGTACTCGCCGGGCCCGGACTCCGATCCCGGCATGTCCTGCACATTCCACGACTCGCGCAGCGCGAACACCACCATGGAGTGCAACGACGACGGGACGGTCACCGTCACGCTGACGGCGTTCGACGGAGTGAACGCGGCGGTCAGCGACAGCGCCGTCGTCACCGTGCGGAACGTCGATCCGAGGCTGCGCCGGCTCGGCGTACTGGCCCCGTCGATGGCCGCCGCGACCGAGGACGTGGAGTACGGCATCACCTCGCCACAGCCGTGGCAGGTGTTCCGGGTCGGCGACCCGGTGCCGTTCAAGGCCCGTTTCCTCGATCCGGGCAGCAACGACACCCACTCCTGCGCGATCGAGTGGGACGACGGGCAGACCAACACCTTCGACTCGTACGCGGACCGCTGCGAGGCGACCCACACCTTCACCCACCCCGGGATGTACACCATCAAGCCGAAGATCACCGACGACGACGGTGGTCTCTCGCCCGCAGCGAGCGTCATGGTGATCGTGTACGACCCGAACGCCGGATTCATCACCCAGGGCGGCTGGCTGGACTCCCCGGCCGGCGCGCTGGTCGACGATCCGGCGGCGCAGGACAGGCTGACCGTCGAGTTCAACCCGCAGTATCTGCCCCCGGAACCGGGACCGGCGCTCAGCGGCGGCAAGGTTGCCGCGGCACTGCGGGGAACCGGGTTCGACCTCACCTCCACCACCCTCGAATGGCTGGTGGTCACGCCTGACCAGAAGGCCGCCGTGAAGGGCACCGGCACGATCGGCGGGGCGGCCGGGTACGGCTTCGTCGCGTACGGTCTCGACAAGCCGGACGCGGTGCGCCTGGTGGTCTGGCCGCTGTCGGCGGGGGACTATCCGCAGCAGACACTGGTGTACGACAACCGGCCCGGAAAGAGCTACGACCTGGACCTCAGCGACCCGCAGCCGCTCGGCGGCGGATCGGTCCAGGTGCACCAGTAGTACCACCGGCGCCCGTACCGTGATCGGGAGGATCGATGACCGCTGCCTTCGACGGCCTGCTGAGCGTGCACTACAGCCAGGCGTACGTGGTCAGCGGCGACGAGCCGCCTGATCCGGTACGGGCGTTCGCCGGTCAGGTCAACGGCCTGTGCGGGGCCCGCGTGCCCGGCGCACTGTTTCTGGTGACCGGCCGGAACACCGGCGAGGTCGGCTTTCGGGCCGACGTGGTAGACGGGCCGCCACCGGTCGACCCGCAGTGGGAGGAGGTCGTCGAGGTCTCCTTCACCGCGCTGTCGGACGACGTCAACCTGATGGACTGGCACCAGGAGGCGTATCCGCTGCCGCTGCGCGAGTTGGTCACCTACCGGGTGCGCTACTGCGCCCGGGGCATGGACGCGGGCAAGACCTACCTCGGCGAGCCGGGGGTCACCCTGCCGTTGGACCACTACCTGCTGCTCTTCTGGCCGGTGCCTGCGGAAGCGGACCGGATCGTCCGGCGGACCAGCCGGATCGCGGCGTACTGGCACGACGAGGGTTTCGTCGCCGGCTGACCGGGCCGACACTGCAGGTGACCCGGCGTTCGACCCGGTTGTAGGTGAACCACACGGCCCCGGTGTCGGTGGCGGACTTGGTCCCGGTGAACACCCGCTGGTCCCGGCCGTAGGTGGATGGGGCTGGCTCGCCGGCTACGTCGTCATGGGCAAAGAAGCTGCGGTTGGTGGGTTCGGGGGAGATCCGAACCATGCTCGGCGGCATCTCGCGGCAGCGCGTTTACCAGATCACCAACCGGCGCGATTTCCCTGAGCCTGTAGCCACGCTTCGATGGGCAACGTCTGGCTTGATGAAGACGTTGAGGCGTGGATCGCCGCCAAGCGTGGGGACCTGGACTAGCGCTGGGGCAGGCGTCCTCGGGCGCGGATATGCCCGTCTTGTGGGGTTTCGTCGCGCACCGCTGGCGGGCTGTGCCAGGCTCGCGGCATGGCTCGTGACGACCTGCCGAACCCGACCGAGGACATTCTGCTCGCCCATTTCGTCGTGGCGGCGGACGTCGCCCGGTCGGCGGCGTTCTACCGGGACGTCCTCGGCGGCACGGTGGTCCGGGAGGCTGAGCCGGCGATCGTCCGGCTGGCCAACAGCTGGGTGATCATCGCCGTCGGCGGCGGACCGACCGAGGACAAGCCCGAGGTGACGCTGGAGACCCCGACCGACCCGCACCGGACCAGCGCGTTCCTCAACATCCGGGTGGCCGACATCCAGGCCGTCTACGACGACTGGCGGTCGCGGGGTGCGCGGTTCCTGACCCCGCCGCAGGACCGGGGCAGGGAGATTCGCTGCTACCTGCGCGACCCGGACGGCCACCTGATCGAGGTCGGCCAGACCGTCTGAAAACCACCTGGCCCGGCTCGATAGCCGGCACGTGGGACGGGCTGGAGACCTACCGGTGGGCAGCTGAGGCGCCGCGTCCTCGCCACACCATTGCGACGAGAATGAGTTCGACTGCGGACAGTGTCAGGGCACCAACGGCCCACCAGCCGGCGAATCCGGCGAAGCTCGAGGCGAGAAGCAGCCCGAGACCGAGCCCGCCTGCGCCGCCCAGGCCGAGCAGCACACGCGGTGTGTACTCAAGCGATGGCAGCGCTCGCACCAGCGTTACCAGCAGCCAACTGGCGCCCGGAGCGAGCAGCGCAATGCCGATCAGGTCCAGTCGGGAGGGCCCGTGACCGGGGCCGAACGTGACCAGCCGTGGACCCTCCACACCGTCCGGCAGGGCTAGTACCAGGACGCCAGCCCCGGTAAGCACCAGCGCGGCTGCGAGCCGCTGACGCACAGTCATGCGCCTCATTATCGGCGTCGTTGGACGCGCTGCCCATCCGCTCTTCGCCCGCCTACAGTCCACCCGTGCCGATGCTCGCCCCGCCCGCCGTACCGCCCGGATCGCTGGCCGCGCTGACGCAGCCCGAGCTGCGCGCGGACGGCGTACACCTGCGTCCCTGGCTGCCGTCGGACCGTCCCACGGTGGTGGCCGCCTACGCCGACGCCGCGATCCGGCGCTGGCACTGCCGGTCGATGACCGACGACGAGGCCGCCGACTGGATCGCCGCCTGGCCGGGCCGGTGGCGGGCGGAGGCCGGTGCCGGGTGGGCGGTGTGCGACGCGGGGGAGCCCGTCGGGCAGGTCAGCCTGCGCCGGGTGGTCCTCGCCGAGGGGCTGGCCGAGGTGTCGTACTGGGTGCTGCCGGCCGCCCGGGGCCGCCGCGTCGCCCCGCGGGCGCTCGCCGCGGTGACCGCCTGGTGCTTCGACACCCTCCGGCTGCACCGGGTCGAGCTGTGCCATTCCACGGTGAACGACGCGTCGTGCCGGGTGGCGCGGCGCGCCGGCTTCACCGCCGAGGGTACGAAGCGCGGCGAGGGACTCCACGCGGACGGTTGGCACGACATGCACCTGCACGCCCGCCTTCACAGCGACACCTGACGCCGGCGGCCGCCGCTGCCCCCGTCACCCGGTCCCGGCCAGCGAGCGGGTGCTGGGCGAGGACCGCCCACGGGAACCGGGCAGCCCCCTATGTAGAGTTCCGATATAGTCATCGCCATGCGGATGACCATCCCGGTCGCCAAGGTGCTCTCGGCGCTGCTCGCCGAGCCCGGCACCGAGCGCTACGGCCTGGACCTGATGAAGCTGACCGGCCTGCCCAGCGGCACCCTCTACCCGGTGCTGCACCGCCTCCAGGACGCGGGCTGGCTGGCCGCCGACTGGGAGGAGGTCGACCCGGCCGTCGCCGGCCGGCCCGCCCGGCGTTACTACCGGCTCACCGCCGAGGGCGTGGTCGCCGCCCGGCGGGCGCTCGCCGAACTGCGCGCCCTCGCCCCACAGACCGGCCCGTCCCTCGGCGGCGCGGCCGGAGCACCCGCATGGTGACCCGACGCGTCGCGGAGGCGCTGCTCCGCGCGGCCGCTCGGCGCTGGCCCGTCGCGCTCCGCGAAGACCTGCGCCGGGAATGGGCCGCCGAGCTGCACGTCCTCGCCGAGGCCGGGCAGCGGGCCCGGATGCTGCGCTTCGCCGCCAGCCTGGCCACCAGCCGGGCGGGCGCGCCGCTGGTCGACCGCGCCGTCTGGCACCGGCAGTTGCGGCGTACGGCCACCGCGCTGCTGCTGGCGCCGCCCGCCTGCGTCGCCATCGTGATCGTCGCCGTGATCGCAATGACCACGGTGCACTTCGCGCTGGAGATGAGGTTCGCGTGGGCGCAGCACGTGCAACAGCCGCTGTGGTCGGCGCTCTGCGCCGGGCTGGGTGTGCTGCTCGCGCTGCTGGTGGCCCGCGCGGCCCGGCACGGGGTCCGGGTCGGGCCGCTGGCCACCGCCGTCGGCATCGTGCTCCCCGTCGCGATCACCGTGGTCGTGACGGAGGTCCTGCTCTCCGGCGACGGGGAGCAGTTGGCCCGCGTGCTGCCCGGCGTGCTGCTCTGGCTGGCCGGGCTGACCCTGGCACTCTGGGGCGCGGCGGTCCTGGCCGGGCGGGGACGGCTCCGGCTCGCCTGGACGGTCGGTGTGCTCGGAGCCTTCGCCGCCGCCGACATCGCGGTGATCGCCACTGTGGTCGCCGCCATTCCGCCCATCGACCCCGGGCAGCCGCTCACCGACCTGCCGCCCGACGGCGTCGACCGGATCTCCGCCCCGCTCTGGCTGCTCACCTGCTGGACCGACTGGTCGTTCGGCTTCTCCCGGCCGACCGACTGGGAGCGGTTCCTCATCACCGATCTGGTGCTGATGGAGCCCAACTTCTACCTGGCCTGCACCCCGTACGCGCTCACCTGGGCGATCCGGACGGCGCGCGCGGCGCCCGCCGCGGAGCTGGCGCCGGCGGGCGCGACCGCGTGAGCCGCCGACCGGCGGTTCCCGGGCTCAGCCCGCGGCGCAGAACTCGTCCCAGGTGGTGCCGGCGGGCAGGTACCAGGCGGTCGGGGCGCCGCCGAGCGCCTGCGCGATCACCAGCCGGGCGTGCGGGTCCAGTTCGGGCAGCCGGTCCGGCGGGAACCACTCCACCGCCACCGACTCGTCGTCGTTGACCCGGGCCGTCCCGGAGACGAGTCGGCAGTGGAAGCCGAGGTTGAGGTATTCGCAGCGGTCGCCGTTGGGATAGGTGTGCGGGTGCGAGACGACGCTGCTGAGGCGCACCGGCTCGACGTGCAGGCCGGTCTCCTCCTCGACCTCGCGCACCACGGCGGTGGCCGGCTGCTCGCCCGGCTCGACGAAGCCGCTCACCACCGACCAGCGGCCGTCGTCGGAGCGCCGCCCCAACAGCAGCTCACCGGCGTCGTTGCGGACCACCGCGCTGACACTCGGTAGCCAGAGCAGATCGTGGCCGATGTGCTTGCGCATCCGCAGGATGTAGTCCGGTACGCCCATCCGGCGACCCTAACCGTCGCAACCCCGCCCGCACGGCGCTCCGGCGGGCCTCAACCCGACCAGGCGGCGATGCGGCCCACCCGCTGGTAGTGCCGGCCGGTGGTGGCCGCGCCGCGGTACCGGCCGTGCAGCGGTACCGGCCGCGCCGCGGTACCGGCCGTGCAGCGGAGCCGGTCGTGCAGCGGAGCCGGTCGCCGAGCGGGACGGGGTGACGGCGTGACCGCCCCGACTCACGCCGGGCACGGCACCCGCTCCAACGCCGCCGGACCGGCGTCGGGGCGTACCACCTGCGCGAAGCAGCGCGTCGTGGTGGCCTGCTGCCAGCCGAAGACGCTCGCGGCGGTCTTCGCCACGCGGACCCGGAAAACCAGGCGCACCCCGGCCTCCCGGCCCTGGCCGCCACCCTCCACGGCCAGCACCTCGACGCCGTCGACCCGGTCCGCGGCGCCGCGCAGGGCCGCCTCGCCGGCCGCCGGGTCGGCCAGCAGTTCAGCCCGGGCCCGCTGCGCGATGGCGGTCGCCTCGCGGTCGGCCCGCCGTTCCAGCCGCTGCTGCGACCGGTCCCGCAGCAGCGGCACCGCCACCGTCACCACCGTCACGGCCAGGACCGTGACCACGCCCGCGGCGAGCAGGCCGCGGCGTACCCGTGCCGATTTTCTGCCCCCGAAGCGCATCGGGGGATTCTCCGCCACCGACCGGCCTTCCGGCTGCCCCGTCCACCCGGGTACGGCTTTCCGCGTTCGGCCCCGCGGCCCCGACCAGCACGTCTACTGTGGAGGTCGTCGCGACTATTTGCGCGATCCGGTGGCAGCCGGGCTGCTCCCGGTGCACAGTGATCTCATGAACGACAGCGGAAGCGGTGGGCACCACTACTGGTGCACCCGACACCACCGGGTCGAGACCGATGCCGACGTGTGCCCTGCGAGGCACGTTCTCGGACCGTACAACTCGTCCGCCGACGCGGAGAACGCCCTGCAGACGGTGCGGGAGCGCAACGAAGCGTGGGAGGCCGAGGACGCCCGCTGGGCCGGGGAGGGCAGCTGAACGGCGCGGGACGGCCCGTGTCGAGGAACTCCGTGCCTCCGCAGCGGGGGCACGCGAGCGCATGTCCCCAAGGAGGGAACCGAGATGGCCGAAGCACAACAGGCCACCACCCGCCCGGCCGCCAGGAAGTCCGCCGCGGCGGAGCGGACCGCGGGCGCCACCCGCGCCACCGCGGCACGTCGGTCCACCACGACCACGGCGGCGGCCCGGAAGGCGCCGGCCGGCAAGGCCTCGGCGAACGCGTCGGGCGCCGGCTCGGGACGGGCCCCGGCCACCACGGCGATCGCCGCGAAGAAGACGGCGGCGAAGAGGACGGCAGCGAAGAAGACGGCGGCGGCGAAGGCCCCGGCGTCCAGGACCGCCGCGAAGAAGGCCCCCGCGTCCAAGGCCGCCGCGAAGAAGGCCCCCACGTCGAAGGCGACGGCGCCGAAGGCCCCCGCCAAAAAGGCCGCCGCGAAGACCACGAGCGCGGCGAGGAGGACCACCTCCGCCGCGAAGAAGACCGCGCCCGCGGCGAGGAGGACCCCGGCCGCGAAGGCCTCGACCGCCGCCCGCACGGTCACCTCCACGGGTAGGAAGGCCACCGCCGCGGTCAAGAAGACCACGGGCCCGGCGAAGAAGACCACCGGCGTCGCGGCGAAGAAGACCACGGCGGCGAAGAAGACCACCGGCGTCGCGGCGAAGAAGACCACGGCGGCGAAGAAGACCACCGGCGTCGCGGCGAAGAAGACCACCGCGGCGAAGGCGACCGCCAGGAAGGCGCCGGCGTCGAAGACCACCGCCAAGAAGGCACCGGCGAAGAAGGCGACCGCGACCTCGTCGACCACCACCCGCAAGGTGACGGCGAAGAAGGCACCGGCGACGAAGAGCACGGCCGCCAGGAAGGCCACCGCCCGCAAGGCGCCGGCGCGCCCGGCCGCCGCCCGGGCCACCGCGCCCGCCGGCGCCCGGTCCCGCGCCCGCAAGGCCACCGGCTGACCGTACGGCGACCGCCGCCGCAACGCCGGAGAGCGGATCACGTGCCGGACTGCCAGGATTGACCCGTGGTCATCCGACGCGTACTGGCGCCCCGCATCGACTTTGGCGCGCTGCGCCGCGAGCTGGGACTGCCCGAGGGCTTCCCGGACGCGGCGCAGCGGGAGGCGGACGAGGCCGCCGCCGCGCCGCCGGCCGCCGCTGCCGACCGCACCGACGTCCCGTTCGTCACGCTCGACCCGGCGACCTCGCGCGACCTCGACCAGGCGATGCACCTCGCCCGCCGCCCCGGTGGCGGCTACCGCGTGCGGTACGCCATCGCCGATGTCGCCGCGCACGTACGCCCCGGCGGCCCGCTGGAGGAGGAGACCTGGCAACGCGGGCAGACCGTCTACCTGCCCGACGGCAACGTCCCGCTGCACCCGCACACCCTCAGCGAGGGGGCGGCCAGCCTGCTGCCCGACGTGGACCGGGCGGCGGTGGTCTGGACCGTCGACCTCGACGCCGACGGCGCGACGACCGGCGTCGCGCTGGAACGGGCCCGGGTCCGCAGCCGGGCCAAGCTCGACTACGACGGGGTGCAGGCCGCCGCCGACGCCGGGCGGCTGCCCGAACCGATCGCCCTGCTGCCCGAGATCGGCGCCCTGCTCACCGCCCGGGGCCTGCGCCGGGGCGCGGTCAACCTGCCCCTGCCCGAGCAGGACGTCGAGCCCGACGGCGACGGCTGGCGGCTGGTGCTGCGCGGCCCGGTGCCGATGGAGGACCACAACGCGCAGATCTCCCTGCTGACCGGGATGGCCGCGGCCGACATCATGCTCGCCGGTCGGATCGGGCTGCTGCGCACCATGCCGCCGCCGAAGCCCGAGGCGGTGGCCCGGCTACGCGCCGCCGCCGCCCCGCTGGGCGTGCGGTGGCCCGACGGTCTCGGCGTGGGCGAGGTGCTGGCCGGGCTGGATGCCTCGCAGCCCCGGGCCGCCGCCTTCGTCGACCAGGCGGCGGAGTTGATGCGCGGCGCCGCGTACACGGCGTTCGACGGCGAGCTGCCCGAGCAGCCGGAGCACGGCGGGGTCGCCGCCGCGTACGCCCATGTCACGGCCCCGTTGCGCCGGTTGGCCGACCGGTACGCGACGGAGGTCTGCCTGGCCCTGCACGAGCAGCGGCCGGTGCCCGACTGGGTCCGCGCGGCGCTGCCGAAGCTGCCTGAGGTGATGGCGGCGACCGACCGGACGGCGGGCGCCGCCACCCGGGGCGCCATCGAGCTGGCCGAGGCGGTGCTGCTGCAACACCGGGTGGGGGAGATTTTCGAGGCCGCCGTGCTGGACGTGGACGCCCCGTCGAACGGGCAGTCGAAGCCCGGGCGGCCGCCCGGCGGCACGGTGGCGCTCGACGCTCCGCCGGTCCGCGCCCGCTGCACCGGCGAGCTGCCGCTCGGCGAGCGGATCCGGGTCCGCCTGGTCACCGCCGATCCGGCGGCCCGCAAGGTCCTCTTTGCCCGCGCCTGAGCCCCACCCCCGCCCGACCCGCCCGCCCGCACCCGGGCGCGCCCGCGTCCGCGCCCCCAAGATCCGCGCACTTTCACTGAAAGTGTGGCTTCCCGGCGCGCGGAGGCCGCACTTTCAGTGAAAGTGCGGGCTGCGAGGGCGGGGGGCGGGGCGGGGGGATTGTCACAGTGGCTCGTGCTGCTGGGGGGCGGGACGGTTTGCGAGGATGGCCGCATGGCTTACGACGCGACCACGCTGCCCGACGTCTCCGGGCTGACCGTCGGCATCATCGGTGGCACCGGCGACCAGGGGCGGGGCCTCGCCTACCGGTTCGCCCGGGCCGGGCAGACCGTGCTGATTGGTTCCCGTTCCGCCGAGCGGGCCGCTGAGGCCGCCGCCGAGATCGCGGCGCTGCCCGGCATCCCGGCCGGGGTGGACGTGACCGGGGCCGGCAACGACGAGGTGGCCCGGCGCAGCGACGTGGTCGTCATCGCGGTGCCGTGGGACGGGCACGCCGCGACCGTCGCCGCCCTCGCGGAGCCGCTCGCCGGCAAGATCGTGGTCGACTGTGTCAACCCGCTCGGCTTCGACAAGCAGGGCCCGTACGCCCTCCCGGTCGCCGAGGGCAGCGCGGTGCAGCAGGCCGCCGGCCTGCTGCCGGACTCCCGGGTCTGTGCGGCGTTCAACCACGTCAGCGCGCCGCTGCTGGCCGACCCGGAGGTCGACCGGATCGACCTGGACGTGCTGATCTGCACCGAGGACCGGGAACTCGTCGACATCGTCGGCGCGCTGGCCGCCCGGATTCCCGGCATGCGCGGCATCTACGCCGGCCGGCTGCGCAACGCCCACCAGATCGAGGCGTTCACCGCCAACCTGATCGCCATCAACAAGCGATACAAGGCGCACGCCGGCATCCGCGTCACCGACCTCTGAGCAGTCCGCCGCGACACCGCGGTACGGCGGCGCTGTCGTACCGCCGTGGCATCATCGCCCGATGGAATGGCAACTGGTGATCGACTGCCGGGATCCGTCACGCCTCGTCGCGTTCTGGGCGGAGGCGCTGCGATACCGGCCCCAACCGCCGCCGGACGGGCACCCGACCTGGCGGGCCTGGTACCTGGCCAACGGCATCCCGGCCGAAGAGCTGGGCGACGGCGACTGCCTGGACCGGCTGGAGGACCCGACCGGGGCGGGCCCGCGGATCTGGTTCCAGCCGGTCCCGGAGTCCCGGTCGGTCAAGAACCGGCTGCACATCGACCTCAAGGTCGGTGGCGGCCGGGGCGTGCCGGTCGCCGAGCGGCGGGTCGTGGTCGACGCCGAGGTGCGCCGCCTGACCGGGCTCGGGGCGCGGGTGTCGGGCTCGATGGACGACCCGGAGAACGGCTACTACTCCTTCCAACTCGCCGACCCGGAGGGCAACGAGTTCTGTGTGGTCTGAGTGGGCAGCGGTGCGGCCCGGACGCCGCACCGCTGCCGTCATACTCAGAAGGTGTGCTCGGCGGCCGGGAACTCGCCGCCGCGCACCTCGTCGGCGAAGCGGCGGGTGGCCTCGGTGAGTGTCCCGGCGAGGTCGGCGTAGCGCTTGACGAAGCGCGGGGCCTTGCCGGTACGCAGGCCGGCCATGTCCTGCCAGACCAGCACCTGGGCGTCGGTGTCCGGGCCGGCGCCGATGCCCACCGTCGGGATCGGCAGCTCCGCGGTGATCCGCTTGGCCACCTCGCCCGGCACCATCTCCAGCACCACCGCGAAGGCGCCCGCCTCGGCCACCGCCCGGGCATCGGCGATCACCTCGTCGGCGGTGTCGCCCCGCCCCTGGACCCGGTAGCCGCCCAGGGTGTGCTCGCTCTGTGGAGTGAAGCCGATGTGCGCCATCACCGGGATGCCGGCGCCGACGATCGCGGCGATCTGGTCGGCGCAGCGCCGCCCGCCCTCCAGCTTCACCGCGTGGCAGCCGCCCTCCTTCATGAACCGCACCGCCGTGCGCAGGGCCTGGGTCGGGCCCTCCTCGTACGAGCCGAAGGGCAGGTCACCGACGATCAGCGACTGCCGGGTCGCCCGTACCACGGCCCGGACCAGCGGCAGCAGTTCCTCGACGGTCACCGGCAGGGTGGTTTCGTAGCCGAACACGTTGTTCGCCGCCGAGTCGCCGACCAGCAGCACCGGGATGCCGGCGGCGTCGAAGATCGAGGCGGTGTACTGGTCGTACGAGGTGAGCATCGCCCAGCGGTCGCCGCGTTCCTTGGCGGCGATCAGGTCGCGGGTGCGTACCCGCCGGGTGGCCGAGCCGCCGTAGAGGGCGGTCACCTCGGTCGGGGTGGACTCCACCATGACTGTCTCCTTTCCCTCGAGGCCGCCGTCGCGGTCCCCGGGTTCCGCGCCGATCGTCGCACCGGACGACCGCCTCACGGCAGGGCACAGTGCAGGATTTCACTCGGAACCGGCGCGGCGGGACCGGGACCGGTCGCCGCCGCGCCGGGAACGGGTCCGCTCAGCCGTGCTCGCGCCAGCGGTTGGTGATGGGCAGCCGCCGGTCCCGTCCGAACGCCTTCATGGAGATCTTCGTGCCCGGCGCGGACTGCCGGCGCTTGTACTCGGCGAGATCCACCATCCGGAGCACCTTGTCGACGACCGCCGGGTCGTGCCCGGACTCCACCAGCCCGTCGCGGCCCAGGTCCCCGTCGACGTAGCCGATCAGGATCGGGTCGAGCACGTCGTAGTCCGGCAGGGTGTCGCTGTCGAGCTGGCCGGGGCTCAGCTCGGCCGACGGCGGCTTGCCGATCGAGTTCTCCGGGATCGGCGGGGTCTCGCCCCGGCTGGCCGCGTCGGCGTTGCGCCACTTCGCCAGCCGCCAGATCAGCGTCTTCCAGACGTCCTTGACCGGGTTGAACCCGCCGACCGAGTCGCCGTACAGGGTCGAGTAGCCCACCGCCAGCTCGCTCTTGTTGCCGGTGGTGAGGACCAGGTGGCCCTCCTGGTTCGACAGCGCCATCAGGATCACGCCCCGGACCCGGGCCTGGAGGTTCTCCACCGTCACCCCGGACAGCGACATGTTGGCCAGGAAGCTGTCCACCATCGGCTGGATCGGCTCGACCCGGTAGTCCAGGCCGGTCCGCTTGCCCAGGTCCTCGGCGTCGACGCGGGAGTGCTCCGAGGAGTGCTGGCTGGGCAACGACACCCCGACCACCCGCTGCGGCCCGAGCGCGTCGACGGCGAGCGCGGCCGCCACCGCCGAGTCGATGCCGCCGGACAGGCCCAGCACCACCGACGGGAAGCGGTTCTTGTTGACGTAGTCGCGCAGGCCGAGCACCAGCGCCTGCCACACCTCGGCCTCGTCGGCGACCGGTTCCAGCACCCCGCCGGTGGCGGCCGGGCCCGGCGGCGCGGGGGGAGTCGCCGGGACCTCCCGCCGGACCAGCCGCATCCCGTCGGGCAGTTCGGCGGCGTCCGGGCCCCGCTCGCCCGCCTCGGGCAGCTCGACGTCGTGCACCAGCAGGTGCTCGACGAACTGCGGGGCGCGGGTGAGCAGCGTGCCGTCGGCCGCCACGATCATCGAGTCGCCCTCGAAGACCAGCTCGTCCTGGCCGCCGATCATGTTGACGTACGCGATCGTCGCGCCGGCCTCGGCGGCCCGGCGGCGCACCAGCGGCAGCCGGATGTCGTCCTTGTTCAGCTCGTACGGCGAACCGTTGATGTTGACGACCAGCCCCACGCCGGCCTGCCGGGCCACCGCGAACGGGCCGCCGGCCTGCCAGAGGTCCTCGCAGATGGTCAGCGCGACGTCCACCCCGCCGATCCGGACGACGGTGAGGGTGCCGCCGGAGACGAAGTAGCGGTCCTCGTCGAACACCCCGTAGTTGGGCAGGTGGTGCTTGAAGTAGGTGGCCACGATCCCGCCCCGGTGCAGCAGTGCGGCGGCGTTGCGGGCGCCCCGGCCCGGCTGGGCGTCCCCGCTGACCTGCGGCGGGCCGTCCGCGTCGAGGTAGCCGACCACGACCGGCAGGTCGCCGAGGCCGTCCGCGGCCAGGTCGGCCGCGAGCCGCTCCAGCGCGGCCTTCGACGCCGCGACGAAGGAACGGCGGAAGACCAGGTCCTCGATCGGGTAGCCGGGCAGCATCATCTCCGGGAAGGCGACGAGCTGGGCGCCGGCGTCGGCCGCCTTGCGGCTCCAGGCGCGGACCAGCTCGGCGTTGCCGGCGAGGTCGCCGACGGTCGGGTTGACCTGTGACAGGGCGAGACGCAGGGTGGGCATGTCCTCATCTTGCCCCAGCGCCGTCGTACCGAAGCGGCGGCCGGGACGAGACGGCGGCCACCCGCGCGGGAGGCCGGCCACCGGCGGGCAGGACGCGGCGGGACGGGCGGCGGCGCTTCGCGTAACGTCGGCGTAACGAGGCCCGGGGAGACTGGGCGGTCAGGTCGGGCACGGCCCGGTCGAGGGCCGACAAAGAGTGTCGCGAGGGGTTGGGGAAGTGGACCGTCAGCAGGAGTTCGTCCTCCGTACGCTGGAAGAGCGGGACATCCGGTTCGTCCGGCTGTGGTTCACCGACGTGCTCGGCACGCTCAAGAGCGTGTCGGTCGCCCCCGCCGAGCTGGAGGCGGCCTTCGAGGAGGGCATCGGCTTCGACGGCTCCGCGATCGAGGGCTTCGCCCGGGTCTTCGAATCCGACATGGTGGCCATGCCGGACCCGACCACCTTCCAGGTCTTCCCCTTCGAGGGCGGGGTCAGCGGCGAGAGCGCCCGGATGTTCTGCGACATCCTGCTCCCCGACGGCAGCCCGTCCTGGGCGGACCCCCGGCACGTGCTGCGCCGGGCCATGTCCAAGGCGGCCGAGAAGGGCTTCACCTTCTACACCCACCCCGAGATCGAGTTCTTCCTGCTGGAGAACGGCCCGCAGGACGGCTCGGTGCCGATCCCGGTGGACACCGGTGGCTACTTCGAGCACACCACACACGCCGTCGCGCGGGACTTCCGCCGCCAGGGCGTGCTGGCGCTGGAGCGGATCGGCATCTCGGTGGAGTACAGCCACCACGAGGTGGCCCCCGGCCAGCAGGAGATCGACCTGCGTTACGCCGACGCGCTGACCACCGCCGACAACATCATGACCTTCCGGCACGTGGTCAAGGAGGTGGCGCTCTCCACCGGCGTGCAGGCCACCTTCATGCCAAAGCCCTTCACCGACCAGCCGGGCAGCGGCATGCACACCCACCTGTCGCTGTTCGAGGGGGAGCGCAACGCGTTCCACGACGCCGGCGACCCGATGAAACTCTCCAAGGTGGCCAAGTCGTTCATCGCCGGCCTGCTGACGCACGCCCGGGAATACACCGCGGTCACCAACCAGTGGGTCAACTCGTACAAGCGGCTCTTCCCGCTGGCGCTGCCGGACCGGATCACCGAGAGCCCGGCGTACGTCTGCTGGGGCCACCTGAACCGGTCCGCGCTGGTCCGGGTGCCCGCGTACGGCAAGCCGAACTCGGCCCGGGTGGAGGTCCGCTCGCTGGACTCGGCGACGAACCCGTACCTCGCCTTCGCGGTGCTGCTCGGCGCCGGGCTCAAGGGCATCGAGGAGGGCTACGAGCTGCCGCCGGGGGCCGAGGACGACGTCTGGTCGCTGACCAGCGCCGAGCGTCGCGCCATGGGATACGAGGCGCTGCCGGAGAACCTGGCCGAGGCGATCGACGTGATGGCCGGCTCCGAGCTGGTCGCCGAGGTGCTCGGCGAGCACGTCTTCGACTTCTTCCTGCGCAACAAGCGTGCCGAGTGGGAGCAGTACCGCCGCGAGGTCACCCCGTACGAGCGGCAGCGTTACCTGTCGCTGTAGATCACGGTGGCGCCGTGCCGCTATCGTCTCGATCACCGCGCCGGCACCCCCGTCGGGGCGTAGGAGGTCGGGAGGCCGTCGGTGCTGGAGGATCTGCTCACCGGAGCATGGCAGAGCGTCGTGTTCGGTGTCGTCGGGGTGGCGCTGATGGCGGCCGGCTTCGCGCTGGTCGACCTGCTCACCCCGGGCAGGCTGCGGGAGCTGATCTGGGTGCGGCGCAACGGCAACGCCGGGTTGCTGCTCGCCGCCAACCAGCTCGGCATCGCCGGGATCGTGTTCACCGCGATCCTCACCAGCTACAGCGACTTCGCCAAGGGGCTCGCCTCCACGGTGATCTTCGGGCTGATCGGGCTGGCCATCATGGCACTGGCCTTCTTCGTGCTCGACCTGCTCACCCCGGGCCGGCTCGGCGAGATCATCTGCTCGGACGAGCCGCACCCGGCGGCCCGGGTCAGCGCCGCCACCCACTTCGGCGCCGCGCTGATCGTCTGCGCCTGCATCGCCTGAGCGCCGCTGTCGTACCCCCGGCTTAACCTCCGGGGGTGAACCGGACCGACCGTCTCTACGCCCTGGTGGAGGAGCTGCGGGCGGTCTCGCCCCGGCCGCGCAGCGCTCGCTGGCTGGCCGGGCGCTTCGAGGTGAGCACCCGCACCATCGAGCGGGACATCGCCGCCCTGCAGGGCTCCGGCGTGCCGATCTGGGCCGAGCCCGGCCGCACCGGCGGCTACGCGGTCGACCGGGCGCACACCCTGCCGCCGGTCAACCTCACCGCCGCCGAGGCGGTCGCGATGGCCGTCGCGCTGCACCGGCTCGGCGGCACGCCGTTCGCCGGGGCGGGCGCCACCGCGCTGCGCAAGGTGCTGGCGGTCATGCCGGCCGCCGACGCCGCCGAGGCGCACCGGCTCGCCGGCCGGGTGCACCTGATCGGCGACGGGCCGGCCACGCCCGTCCCGGCCACCGTCGCCGACGCGGTCTCCGCGCGGCGCGTGCTCCGCCTGCGGTACGCCGACCGCGCCGGCACGGCTTCGGTACGCGAGGTCGAGCCGCTGGGCTACCTCGGCAACCCGCGCCACTGGTACCTGCTCGCCTGGTGCCGGCTCCGCGACGGGCTGCGCTGCTTCCGCACCGACCGGATCCTCGGGGTGGAGGCGCTGCCCGAGGTGGTCGCGCGGGAGTTGCGCCTCGACGACCTGGACATCCCGCACGAGCGGGTCCGGGCGCTGAGCCTGGTCTGAGCCGGCTCAGCCCGCTCTCGCTGGCCGGCTGCCGTCTGGCGCTGTCGCGGCAGGCTGGGCGCGGCCGACCGAGGGGCGGCATGTCGGGATCGCCGTCGGAAACACCGACAGGACGCTGTCGCCGGCCGGGTCGAGGCTGACTCCTGACGAGCCCGGCCGACCGGCCGGCGCATGGAACGGGAGGCGACACATGTCCACGATCACCAACGCGGTCAGCTGGTTCGAGGTCGGCACCGACCGGCCGGAGGAGACCGGGAAGTTCTACACCGACGTGTTCGGCTGGGCGTTCGACGAACAGGGCAGCCCGGAGGCGTCGTACCGGGTGGTGGCGCCGGGGCCGGAGGGGTCGATCCAGGGCGCCGTCCGGGCCACCGGTGGGGCCGGCCCGAACTACGCGGTGTTCTATGTGCGAGTGGCCGACGTGGCCGAGACCTGCCGCCAGGCCGAGGCGGCCGGCGGCAAGGTGCTGGTGCCGCTGAAGTCGAACGACAACGGCCTCACCTTCGCCCACCTACTCGACCCGGTCGGCAACCACTTCGGCGTCTTCGCACCGCCGCCCGCCGGGGCCTGAGCCCACCGCCTGCCCGCGCCGCCGGGGCCGTGCCCGGTGGATCGGGTACGGCCCCGCCGCGGGGGTGGTCCGGCCGGGAGGAAGATCAGGCGGTCGGGGAGGGGAACGGCGGGGCCACCCGGGTCACTTGCCGGTCATGCCCTCGCCGCCGTGGTGGGCACGGCCGCCCGGGCCCGGGAAGACGCCGGCATCGACGGCCTTGGTGATCGCGTCGGCCTGCTCCTGGGTGAGCTTGCCGTCCTTGACCGCCTGGGCCAGCCGGTCCTCGAGCGCCGCCTGCCGGTCCTTGAGCGCCGCCTGCCGGTCCGCGTCGGAGGGGCGCTCCGGGCGGTCGGCCTTGCGCTGCTCGCGCAGCTTCTCCAGCGCGGCGGTCACCTTGTCGGTGGGGACGCCGAGCTCGGTGGCCAGCTCCTCGGCGAACTTGCCCTGCCGGTCGGCCCGCTGCTCCTGGTGGTCGGCCTTCCGCTCCTGCCGGTCGGTGCCCTGGTCGGCGCCGCTGCTCGCGCTCGGCGACGGGGTGGCGCTCTCGGCGAAGGCCACCGTCGGGGCGGCGATCCCCACGCCGAGCACTCCGGCCGCGGCCAGCCCGACCAGCAGGTGCTTCTTCGACATCGTGCGGGACATCCAGTCCTCCAGTGATCGGTGGTGGTGCAATGACCTCACCGACAGTGACCACCAAACCTGGACGACACCCGTGCCGACCCTGTCCCCCAGCTGAAAATCCCACCCCACCCCGTGTTGATCAAGAAGTTTGGGTCTGGGAGATCGCCCTCCGGTGACGCAAACCTCCTGATGAACGCCGCCAGAAGGGGTCAGTGGACGGCGGGGGAGACGGTGAGGGTGCCGGTGGTCGCGTCGAGGGTGGCGGGGGTGCCCAGGGGGACCGTCAGCTGGCCCTGGCCGTGGCCGACGGGGAGGCCGCCGAGGACGGGGACGCCCAGGTCCCCGAGACGCTCGGCGAGCACGTCGACGATCGTGGTGTCCCAGCCATCCGCGCACTCGGTGAACTGGCCGACCGCGACCCCGGCCACGCCGTCCAGCACGCCCGCGCGGCGCAGGTGGGTGAGCATCCGATCGACCTTGTACGGCGGCTCCTGCACCTCCTCGACCAGCAGCACCGCGCCGGTGAGGTCGGGCATGTCCGGGGTGCCGATCGAGGCGGCGATCAGGCAGAGGTTGCCGCCGAGCAGCGGACCGGCCGCCCGGCCGGGCACCCGTACGGCGAAGGTCTCCTCCGCCGGCACGGCGTCGACGGTCACCGGCTCGGTGGTCATCAGCGCGGCGTGCAGCGACTCCGCCGAACGCAGCGGCGTCCGCTCGTCGAGCCAGGCCGCACCCGGGCCGTGCACGCTGGCCAGCCGGGCGCCCCGCCAGAGCGCGAACTGCAACGCGGTGATGTCCGAGAAGCCGGCGACCACCTTCGGGTCCCGCCGCACCGCGGCCATGTCGACCAGGTCGACCACCCGCTGCGCGCCGTAACCGCCCCGGGTGCAGATCACCCCGCGCACCTCGGGGTCGGCGAACGCGGTGTTCAGGTCGGCGGCGCGCAGCGCGTCGTCGCCGGCGAGGTAGCCCCGCCGGGCGTACGCGTTCGGCGCCAGCACCGGGCGCAGCCCCCAGCCGGTCAGCAGCTCGATCCCCCGGGCCACCCGCTCCGGCCGGGTCGGTCCGGAGGGCGACACGAGCATCACCGTGTCACCGGGGCGCAGGGCCGGCGGGCGGAGGCATTCTTCGGTGATCACAGCGGCAGAGCCTAACCCGCGCCGGGACAGCGGCCGAGCCGTTCCAGGTGGCGGCGGCGCACCCGCTAGCCTCGACACCGTGGCGACCGCGCTGGTGATCGAGAACGACCCGACCGACGACCTCCGCCGGCTGGGGGAGTGGCTGACCGAGGGAGGCCTCGACCTGCGGGTGCTCCGTCCGCACGCCGGCGACGCGCTCCCCGCCGACCTGGAGGGGTACGCCGCGCTGGTGGTGCTCGGCGGCGAGCAGCAGGCGTACCCGCTGCCCGACGGCAGCCCGGGCGCGCCCTGGTTCCCGGCTCTGGAGGGGCTGCTGCGCAAGGCGGTCCGTTACCGGGTGCCCACCCTCGGCGTGTGCCTCGGCGCGCAGCTGCTCGCCACCGCCCACGCCGGCCTGGTCGAGCGGAGCCCGTCCGGGCCGGAGGTGGGCCCGGGCGTGGTGGGCAAGCGGGACGCCGCCGACGCCGACCCGCTCTTCCGGTACGTGCCGCTGATCCCGGATGTGCTCCAGTGGCATTCGGACGAGATCACCGAGCTGCCCCGCGGCGCTACCCTGCTGGCCGCCTCCACCCGTTATCCGCACCAGGCGTTCCGCCTCGGCGACCGGGCCTGGGGGTTGCAGTTCCACGTCGAGTGCGACACCGCGATGATCGCCGACTGGGCCCGGGACTCCGACCTGCTGGCCGAGCTGGGCTACGACCCGGAGCTGGTGGTGGCCGCCTGTGACCGGGTGATGGCCGACGTGGAGGAGGTCTGGCAGCCGTTCGCCATCCGCTTCGCCGCGCTGGCCCTCGGCGAGCTGGACGACGGCACCACCCGGCGCAGCCTGCCGTTGCTCGGGCAGTGAGATGACCAGACCGGCCAGGGGACGGCTCGCCCGGTACGGCTTCGGCACCGCCCAGGGGGACGGCGGCGCCCGGGCGGCCGACCTGCTCGGCCCGGACGGGCTCGGGCTGTGGCGGGTCGAGGAGCAGGAGCCCGCCGACGAGCGGGCCGCCGAGCTGCTGGCCGCGCTCTCCCGGGCCGCCGACCCGGACCTGGCCCTGCGCCAGTTGCACCGCCTGGTTGAGGCGGAACGCCGCGCCGCCGGCACCGGCAACGGCGGTGGCCCGGTCGGCACGGCCGCCTCCGCGCTGCTCGACGCGGTGCACGCCGACCTGGGACTGCGCCGCCGGCTGGTCGCCGTGCTCGGGGCCTCCTCGGCGCTCGGCGACCACCTGGTTGCCAACCCGGGGCAGTGGACGATGCTGGCCACGGCACCGGACGGGCTGGCCCCCGCCGCCGACGGTCGGCTGGACCTCGCTGCCGCCGGGCGGCTGGACCCCGTTGCCGCCGGGCGGCTGACCGCCGCCACCCAGCCGGTGGCGGTGCTGCGGCAGGCGTACCGGTTGGCGCTGCTGCGGATCGCGGCGGCCGACCTGACCGGGGGGCGCGGCCTGGAGCAGACCATGGCCGCGCTCTCCGCGCTGGCCGACGCGACCCTGGCGGCGGCGTACGAGATCGCCGTCGACGAGCTGCCCGAGGGCACGCCCCGGCCCCGGCTCGCGGTGGTGGCGATGGGCAAGTGCGGCGGCGACGAGCTGAACTACGTCTCCGACGTCGACGTGATCTTCGTGGCCGCCGACGACGAGGACCTGACCGTCGCCACCACGGTCGCCACCCGGCTGATCCACGTCTGCGGGCTGGTCGCCTGGCCGGTGGACGCCGCGCTGCGGCCGGAGGGCAACCGGGGGCCGCTGGTGCGCACCCTCGCCAGCCACCTGGCGTACTACCAGCGCTGGGCCCGGACCTGGGAGTTCCAGGCCCTGCTCAAGGCCCGGCCGGCGGCCGGCGACCTGGCCCTGGCGCGGGAGTGGGTCGACGCGCTCGCCCCGCTGGTCTGGACCGCCGCCGAGCGGCCCGAGGCGGTCTCCGACGTCCGGGCCATGCGCCGCAAGATCATCGAGAACATCCCGCCGAAGGAGCTGGAACGCGAGATCAAGCGCGGTCCGGGCGGGCTGCGCGACATCGAGTTCGCCGTCCAGCTGCTGCAACTGGTGCACGGCCGGGGCGACGAGTCCCTGCGGGCGCCCGGCACCATCCCGGCGCTGCGCGCGCTCGTCGCCGGCGGCTACGTCGGCCGCGCCGACGGCGAGGCACTGCTGCGCGGGTACCACTTCCTGCGCGGCGTCGAGCACCGGCTCCAGCTCCAGGGCCTGCGCCGCACCCACACCGTGCCGACCGAGCCGGCCGCGTTGCGCTGGCTCGCCGCCGCGCTCGGCTACACCGCCACGCCGGGCCGCAGCGCCGTGGAGAGCTTCCGCGCCGAGTGGGTCGCCCACGCCACCGAGGTACGCCGGCTGCACGCCAAGCTGCTCTACCGGCCGCTGCTGGAGTCGGTGGCCCGGGTACCCGCCGACGGGCTGCGGCTCACCCCAGAGGCGGCCCGGCACCGGCTGGAGATCCTCGGCTTCGCCGACCCCGTCGGGGCGCTGCGTCACCTCCAGGCCCTCACCGGCGGCGTCAGTCGCACCGCCGCGATCCAGCGGACCCTGCTGCCGGTGTTGCTCAGCGAGTTCGCCGACGCCCCCGAGCCGGACCGGGGCCTGCTCAACTATCGCCAGGTCTCCGAGAAGCTCGGCAGCACCCCCTGGTACCTGCGGCTGCTGCGGGACTCCGGGCCGGTGGCCCGCCGGCTGGCCCGGGTGCTGTCCTCCTCCCGGTACGCCGCCGACCTGCTGGCCCGGGAGCCCGAGGCACTGCGGCTGCTGGCGGAGGAGAGCGAGCTGGCCCCGCGTACCCGGGAGGTGCTCTGCGACGGCTTCGCCGCCGCTGCGGCCCGCTACCCCGACCCCGAGCAGGCGATCCGCGCGGTGCGCGCGGTGCGCCGGCGGGAGCTGGTCCGGATCGCCTGCGCCGACCTGTTGAGCCGGGCCGACGGGCTCGCCCCGCGCCCGGACCGGGGCTCGCCGGCCGCGCCGCTGGCCGACGTGACCGGGGTGGGCACCGCGCTGGCCGACGTCACCGACGCCACCCTGGCCGCCGCGCTGCGCACCGCCCGCGCCGCCCAGCCGGCGCCGCCCGGGCTGCGGTTCGCCGTGATCGGCGTGGGCCGGCTCGGCGGGTACGAGTCGAACTACCTCTCCGACGCCGACGTGCTCTTCGTCTACGACCCGCCGGCCGGGGCCGACGAGAGCGCGGCCAGCGCCGCCGCGCACGGCATCGCCGAGGAGCTGCGCCGGCTGCTCGGCGTGCCCGCCCCCGACCCGCCGCTCGGCGTCGACGCCGATCTGCGCCCCGAGGGTCGGCAGGGCCCGCTGGTGCGCAGCCTCGCCGCGTACGCCCAGTACTACGCCCGCTGGTCGAAGGTGTGGGAGGCGCAGGCGCTGCTGCGGGCCCGGTTCGTCTGCGGCGACGCCGACCTGGCCGCCGAGTTCGAGGCGATGATCGACCCGGTCCGCTGGCCGGTCGACGGGCTGACCCGCGAGCAGGTGGTGGAGATCCGCCGGATCAAGGCCCGGGTGGAGAACGAGCGGCTGCCCCGCGGCGCCGACCCGGCCACCCACACCAAGCTCGGGCGGGGCGGCCTGGCCGACGTCGAGTGGGCCGTGCAGCTGCTCCAGCTCCGGCACGCGGGTACGCACCCGCAGCTGCGCGGCACGCGTACCCTCGACGCGCTCGCGGCGGCCCGGGACGCCGGCCTGGTCGATCCGACGGACGCCGCCGAGATGGCCGCCGGCTGGACCCTGGCGGCGCAGGTCCGCAACGCGCTCATGCTGGTCCGCGGGCGGGCCGGCGACCAGCTGCCCCGGCACGGCGTGGAGCTGGCGGGTGTGGTGCGGCTGCTCGGCCGCGACGACCCGGGCGAGTTCCTCGACGAGTACCTGCGCACCGGTCGGCGCTCCCGGGCGGCGATGGAACGGGTGCTGGAGGGCTGAGCCGCGTCGCGGCTACCGGCGGCGCACCAGCACCAGGTGGTCGACCAGGGTGGCGGGCTGCCCGTCCGGGCCGGTGACGTCCCGGCGTGGCGCGTCCAGCCGCTCGGTGTGCCAGCCGTCCGGGTCGAGGTCGAGTTCGGCCAGGGTCTCCTCCGGGGTGGGGAAGCGCCGGTCCGGGTGGGCCAGGCGGGACGATGGCGGAACCTCGCCGTGCTCGACGATCAGCAGCCGGCCGCCGGGCGCCACCGCCCGCGCCGCCGCCCGCAGCACCTCCGCCCGGGGGAACTCCAGCGGCGACTGGAGGAACTGCGCGGAGACCAGGTCGAACATTCCGTCCGGGAAGGTGCGGGTGAGGTCGTGCCGCCGGAAGTCGATCCGGGACGCCATCCCGGCCGTGGCCGCCTCCGCCGCCGCCCGTTCCAGGGCGGTGGCGGAGACGTCCACCGCGGTCACCCGCCAGCCCCGCCCGGCCAGCCAGATCGCGTCGCCGCCCTCGCCGCAGCCGAGGTCCAGCGCGGTGCCGGCCGGCAACGGGCCCGCGACGTCAACCAGGTGCGGGTTGGCCCGCCCGCTCCAGACCCGGTCCCGCCGCTGGTAGAGGGCGTCCCAGTGGCGGGCGGTCTCGGCGTCCACGGCGTCCGCGTCGGTCCGGGCCCCAGTGTCCGCGCCGGTCCGGGCGCGCAGCGCGGCGACCGCCTGGTCGGTCTCCTCGGCGATCAGGTCGGCGTTGAGCGCGGTGGCGGCCTTCAGGCCCGCCGCCGCGGCGACGATCACGGTGGCCTGCGGGTCGGCCGCGTTGCCGGCCACCCACACCCCCGGCACCTCGGTCGCCCCGGTGGCGTCGGCGGTGACGTGGCTGCCGAGCACCTGCCCGGCGACGACGAAGTCGCTGGTCGGCAGCCCAAGGTCGGCCACCAGCCCGACCCGGGCGTGGAACCGGGGTGAGACCACCAGGGCCTGCCGGGCGACCACCTCGCCGGAGCCCAGCCGGACGCCGGTGAGCCGGTCGTCGGACAGCTCCAGCGCGGTGACCTCACCGGCGACGACGGTGACCCCCCGCGCGGCCAGCTGCTCGGCCTGGTCGTCCGGCAGCGGCGGCCCGGTGTGGGTGAACACCACCACGTCGTCGGTGAGCTGGCGGAACAGCAGCGCCAGGTGGGTCGCCGTCGGACCGGTGGCGAGTACCCCCACGGCCTGGTCGCGTGCCTCCCAGCCGTGGCAGTAGGGGCAGTGCAGCACGTCCCGGCCCCACCGCTCGGCGAGGCCCGCGACTGCGGGGAGTTCATCGGCGAGGCCGGTGGCGATCAGCAGCCGTCGGGCCCGCACGGTCTGGCCGTCGGCCAGCTCGACCGCGAACCGGGCGCCGTCGGCGTCGTCGGGCAGCCGCCGGGCCGCGGTCACCCGGCCGTCGAGGATCGGTACGCCGTACCGGGCGATCTCGGCCCGGCCGGTCGCGTAGAGCTCGGCGGGGGGCAGGCCCTCGCTGGTCAGGTAGTTGTGCACGTGGCCGGCGGGGGCGTTGCGCGGGCTGCCGTCGTCGACCACCAGCACCGACCGGCGGAACCGGCCCAGGGCGAGGGCGCCGCTCAGCCCAGCCGCGCCACCGCCGACGACCACCACGTCCTGGACCACTGCTTCCGTCATCGTCCGAGCCTCCTCCGGGCGGGCCGGGTGCCGCCCTCACGTTCCGGATCGTCCGCGCTCCTGGGCCAGGATGACAAGTATTGTTGCCGTTATGGCAAACAACGGAGGATCGGCGCACGCCGTGACGACCGCGGCGGCGTCGGACGAGGTGCTGGCGTCGGTCGGGCCGCGCCTGCGGGCGCTGCGCCAGCAGCGCGCCGTGACGCTGGCCCAGCTCTCCGCCGCCACCGGGATCTCGGTGAGCACCCTGTCCCGGCTGGAGTCCGGCGGCCGCCGCCCCACCCTGGAACTGCTGCTCCCGCTGGCCCGGTTCCACCGGGTGCCGCTCGACGACCTGGTCGGCGCGCCGGAGACCGGCGACCCCCGGGTCCGCCCCCGGCCGGTGGTCCGCAACGGGGTCACCATCGTGCCGCTGACCCGCCGGCCCGGCGGCGTGCAGGCGTACAAGATGGTCTACCCGCCGCGTGGGTCGGCGGGGGAGCCGGAACAGCAGGTGCACGAGGGGTACGAGTGGCTCTACGTGCTCTCCGGGCGGTGCCGGCTGCTGCTCGGCGGGCACGACCTGACCCTGGAGGCGGGGGAGGTCGCCGAGTTCGACACCCGTACGCCGCACTGGTTCGGCAACCCGTACGACACCCCGCTGGAGATCCTCAGCCTCTTCGGGCCGCAGGGGGAGCGGCTGCACGTCCGTGCCCGCCCCACCCCGGTCCGACCCGACCTCACCTGACGTGAGCCGACCCGTCCTGGCCGGGCCGGCGGTGCGGTCCCTTTGGAGCTGATGACGCAGACGAATCACCCATCCGCCGCCGCGGCCTCCCGCCGCCATCTGGACTCGCCGCCATCTGGACCCGGCGCCACCGCCCGTGAATCGTTGGCGACATCAGCTCGAAAGGGCGGGGAGGAGACACCCGGGAGCGTCCGCCCGTCCGTGACCGCGGCCGGGCGGGACAGCTCAGCCGCCGAGGGTGTACGTGCCGGCCCGCGGCACCGTCACCGTCGTCCACTCCCCGTCGGCGGCGACGGTGGCACCGCCGGAGGCGGTCAGCCAGCGGGTGTGCCGTACCCGGACCGGCACCGTCGCGGCGGCCGGCGCGTGGAAGGTCAGCGACGCGGCGTCCTGCCGGACCAGTTCGCCCGGCGCGCCCACGATCGGCGTCGGGTCGGTCACCGCCCAGAGCCGCCAGCGGCCGTCCGACCAGACTTCGGTCAGGTACGGCAGCCCCGCCTCGACCAGCTCGGCCTCGGCCCGCCCCACCCACGAGAGCGGGGCGTCCGGGACGGCCACGTACTGCACCGCGTTCGCCGCGAGCCAGGCCCGGTAGCTCTGCGCGGTCAGTGGCACCCCGGTTCCGGTGGCCCCCGGCACCGTGGTGAAGAAGAGCGGGTTGCGGGCGATGTCGGCCTGCCGCAGCCAGCCCCGGGCCAGCGGCACCTCGCCGAGCTGGGCGGCCTCCCAGTAGTTGCGGGTCGGCGGGACCTCCACCCGGCCGCTGAGCCCGCGCCGGGCCAGCTCGGCACGCAGCGGGGCGAAGTACGACCGGGCGGCGGTCGGGTCGTCGACGCTGCGCAGGTCGGCGGCGACCACCGGGGGCTGCCACGCGCAGACCGCGGCCAGCAGCACGGCGAGCGCCACCCCGCCGGTGGTACGACCCCATGGCGTGACGCGCAGCCGGTCGGTCAGCCAGCGGGGCGGCCGGGCGGCCGCGGCCAGCACGGGCAGCGCGAACATCACCACCAGCCGGGTGGCGTTCAACCCGACCGGGGTGTGCACCGACGCCGCCACCAGCACCCCCGCCGCCGCCAGCAGCGCCCCCACCCGCACCGGCCGGTACGCCACCAGCGCCGCCACCAGGAGGCTGGTCAGCACCGTCCGCAACGTGTCGGTGCGGCTGATGTTCATCCAGCCGCCCTCCCCGAAGAGCAGCCCGGTCACCCCCAGCGGCAGCGCGGCGGCGACGCCGAGCAGCAGGCCGTCGGCGTACCGGCGGGTGAGCAGCAGCGCCGCGCCGGCCAGGCCGACGAAGAGGCCGGCGACGGGGCTGGTCGCCGAGGCCAGCAGCGCGCCGGCCACGACCAGGGCCGGGCGTGCCCAGCGGCGGCCGGGCGGGGCGTGCGCCGGCAACGTCAGGGCGAGCAGCGCGGCCAGGCCGAACGCGACGCCGAGGGCGTACGTGACCCGGCCGGAGACCAGGTTGCCGGCGATGGTGAGCACCCCGACGAGGCTGCCGAGCAGCGGACGGGGCACCGGCGTGCGCACCAGCAGCGCGGCGAACGCGGTGGCCGCCGCGACCAGGGCGAGGACGCCGGTGACGCGGACCCCCAGGGCAGCCATCAGCGGCGGGCTGACCAGGCTGTAGCCGAGCGGGTGGATGCCGGCGTACCAGCGCAGGTCGACCAGGGCGGTGCCGTGCGCGGCGAAGAAGTCGGCCCGGGCCACCTGGGCGGAGAGGTCCGAGCCCATCGGCGGCAGGGCCAGCCACACCCCGCCCAGCCCGGCGGCCCAGACGGCGGAGAGCCCCACCACCCTGCTGCCCCGCATGCCCACCTCCGGTCCGCGACCACCGTACTGGCAGCATGTCGGACGTGCCTCACCACCTCACGCGCTGGATCGGACTGGCCGGCTCGGCGTTGCTCGCCGTCGCCGCATACCTCGGTGGCGCGCTGCCGCACTCACCGCTGCGGGCCACCCCGGTCAGCATCTGGCAGGGCCGGCACGGGCCGCTCGTCGTGGGCGCCTGGCTGGTCGGCACCGCGCTGATGGCCTGGGCCTGGTGGTCGCTGCGCGACCGGGTGCCGTCCGCCCGGTGGGCGCTGGTCACCGCCGGGCTCTGGCTGGTCCCGCTGCTGGTCGCGCCGCCGCTGGGCAGCCGGGACGTCTACGCGTACGCCTGCCAGGGCGCGAGCTACGCGGCCGGGATCAACCCGTACGAGCAGGGCGTCTCGGCGCTGCCCTGCCCCTGGCTGGACACCATCTCGTACATCTGGCGGGACACCCCCGCCCCGTACGGGCCGCTCTTCGTGATGATCTCCGGCGCGATCGTCAAGGCCACCGGCTCGCTCTACGCCAGCATCGCGCTGTTCCGGCTGATCGCCGTGGCGGGGGTGGCGCTGACCGCCTGGTGTTTGCCGGTGCTGGCCCGCCGCTGCGGGGTGCCGGTGCGCCGGGCGCTCTGGCTGGCGCTGGCCTCCCCGCTGGTCGGCGTGCACCTGGTCTCCGGGGCGCACAACGACGCGCTGATGGTCGGGCTGCTGGTCGCCGGGCTGGCCGTGGTGGCAGCCCGGCCCGGGCGCACCGGCCCGCTGCTGGCCGGGGGAGTTCTGCTCGGGCTCGCCGCCGCCGTCAAGGTCACCGCGTTGGTCGTGGTGCCGTTCGCCGCGCTGGTCGCGATCGTCGGGCCGTACCGGATCAGGGCGCTGCTGCGCGACGGCGGCCCGGTGGTCGGGGGCGCGGTCGCCGCGGTGGTCGGGGCGACCTTCGCCGCCGGCCTCGACTTCGGCTGGGTCTCCGGCCTGGCCCGCGGTGGCGACGTGATCGCCTGGACCTCGCCGCCCACCGCGGTCGGACAGACCGTCGGGTACGTCGCGGCGCTCTTCGGCGCGCACGTCGACGCGCTGCCGGTGACCCGGGCGATCGGCATGGTGGTGCTCGCCGTGCTGCTGGTCTGGCTGTGGTGGCGGGCCCGCACCCGCGACCCGCTGTGGCACGCCGGGCTGGCGCTGGCCGCCACGGTCGCGCTGGCCCCGCTCTTCCACCCCTGGTACTGGACCTGGCCGCTGACCGTGCTGGCCGCCACGGCGCTGCGCGCCGGCTGGTTCAGCGTGGTCACGGTGGTCTCCTCGTTCCTGGTGCTGGCCGACGGCTCCGGCCTGGCCCGGTACACCAAGATGCCCGGTGCACCGCTGATGACGCTGTTGGTGATCGTGGTGGCCGTCCGGTTGGTACGGTCGGCTCGGGCGGCCCGCCGGCCGGTCCCCGCCGACTGAGGAGAGGCTGCCGGTGACCGAGCCCGGGCCACCGCCCGCCGGCCGGGCCCGACCCGCCAGGTACGCCGGCCTGGCCGGCGCGGTGCTGCTCGCCGTCGCCGGGTGGCTGGGCGGGGCGCTGCCCGACATCCCGCCCACCGGCCCCTGGCGGGCCGGGTACGGGCCGTGGGCGCTGGGCTGCTGGCTGGTCGGCACGGCGCTGCTGGTCGGGGCCTGGTGGTCGCTGCGCCGGGGCGCGCCGTCGACCCGGTGGGCGTACCTCACCGCCGGGCTCTGGTTGGTTCCGCTGCTGGCCGCGCCGCCGCTGGGCAGCCGGGACGTCTACTCGTACGCCTGCCAGGGCTGGGCGTACGCCGCCGGTCGCGACCCGTACCGTGTGGGGGTGGCGGCGGCCGGCTGCCCGTGGGTCGACTCGGTCGCGCCGATCTGGCGGGACACCCCCGCGCCGTACGGCCCGTTCTTCGTGCTGCTCGCCGCGCTGGCTACGACCCTCGGCGGTGGCCTGGTCGGCACGATCGTGCTGCTGCGGCTGGTCGCGCTGGCCGGGGTGCTGCTGGCCGCGCTCTGCCTGCCCGGGCTGGCCCGGGCCGCCGGGGTGCCCACCGCCCGGGCGGCCTGGCTGGCGCTGGCCTGCCCGCTGGTCGGGGTGCACCTGGTGGCCGGCGCGCACAACGACGCGGTGATGCTCGGGCTGCTCCTGCTCGGCCTGTTGGTGCTGGTCCGGCTGCCCGGCAAGCCGAAGCCGCTGCTGGCCGCCGGGGTGCTGCTCGGTCTGGCGGTGACGGTGAAGGCCACCGCCGTGGTGGTGCTGCCGTTCGCGGCCCTCACGGCGGTGCTCGGCCGCTACACCCCGCGCGCGCTGCTGCGTGACGGGGGCTGGCTGGCCGGCGGCGTGCTGGCCGCGCTGGCCGCCACCTCGGCGCTGTCCGGGCTCGGCCTCGGCTGGATCGCCGGCCTGGCCCGCAGCGGCGACACCGAGCAGTGGACCTCGCCGCCCACCGCCGTCGGCGTCGTCGTGGACTACCTGGGGCAGCTGGCCGGGCGGGAGCCGGCCGCGGTGCCGGTCACCCGGGCGGTGGCGCTGGTGCTGCTCGCGGCGCTGCTGGTGGCGCTCTGGTGGCGGGCCTGGACGGCGCTGCGCGCTCTCAACGACGCCCGGCAGCGGGTGCACCGGCTGGCGGCGGCCCGCCCCCGGATCACCCTGTACGCCGCCGGCGTCGCGCTGGCCGCCACGGTGGTGCTGGCCCCGGTCCTCCACCCCTGGTACGCGACCTGGCCGCTGCTGGTGCTCGCCGTCTCGGCGACCCGCACCACCTGGTTCGTGCTGCCCTGCGCGGTGGCCTCCTTCCTGGCCCTGCCGGACGGGACGTCGTTGGCCCGGTACACGAAGGCGCCCGGGGCGATCGCCATGACGGCGCTGGTGGTGGTGTTCGCCGGATGGGCGTTGCGGAACGCGCTCAGGGCCAGGACGGCACGCCCGACCGCCGCGCGATGAGGGGGCGCCCCGCGTCTGCCATGCGCAGGCGTGGGGTCTGCGGCGTCAGCGGTGTGCTCCGCAGGTCGGGCAGCGGACGTCGGCGGGTCGTTGTCGTCCCACCCGACGCCGGATCGCCACTGCCAGTGGCAACACCGCCGGGCCGAGTAGGGTGACGGCGACAGCGGTGGCCGCAAGTCCGCCCCAACTCGGGTTGGGCGTGTCGCGCAGGCCGCCGACGGCGCCGGCGATGACGCGCAGCGAGAGCAGACCGACCGGGGTGAGCAGCACCAGGGTTGCCCACACCCCGCGCAGGTCCTGCCGCAGTGCCAGCCCCGCCCCGAGCAGCAGGGCGGCGAGGAGCAGGATCACGCCGGCGGCCGGCACGATTCGCGCCCCCGCCCAGGCCTCGTAGCCCCAGTACTCGCCGGGTGTCAACGCGACGGCCATCAGGGCGACGGCGGCCCCGCCCAGGGCCGGTGCGGTGTACCGCACCGGTGCGGGTAGCCGGTCCGGCAGTGCCAGCGCCACCACTCCGAGGGCGATCTGCGGCAGCAGCACGAACAGTGGCGGTCGGCCCGGACCGGTGTGTGCGCCGATCGGGATCACCGCGAGGGTGAGCGCCAGGGCGATCACGACCGCGACCCGACCGGGACGACCCGGGGCGATGGCTACCACGACGGCGGCCACCAGCCAGCCCACCCAGGCGATCGCCCCGGCGCTGCCAAACGGCCCGAAGGTGCCACTGTGTCCCAGCTCGGCCGGCGCCGGATACGTCGCAGCGCCGGCCCAGATCCCGGCCAGGGTGACGGCGGTGTAGAAGGCGAGCACGGCCGCGAGGCGTACCCCTGGAATGAGGTCGGTGGCCGCGGCGGCGCGCAGCCGCTGACGCAGGCCGCCGCGCACGAGGTCCGCGGCGTCCGCCGACGAGGGCCAGCGCCGTTCCGGTCCGGCCAGGTCGAGGTACGTCCCGACGATCTCGGTGCCGCGCGCCCGCCGGTAGTCCGCCGGGTACGCCCGCAGCAGCCGCAGGTAGCGGCGCTCCAGCTCGGTCATGCCAGCCCTCCGGCGGTACGGGGGGCGACCTGCCGGGCGACGCGGGAGCCCTTCCGTAGCCGGGCGGTGGCCGCCTCGACGTTGCGACGCAGCCGTTCGGTCTCGGCGGTCAGGGTGGCGTCACCGGTGGCGGAGAGGCGGTAGTAGCGGCGCAGCCGGCCGTCCACCACCTCCTCCCGGTCCACCTCGACCAGACCGGCGTCGACCAGCCGGTCCAGCGCGCCGTAGAGGGTGCCCGGGCGCAGCGACAGCCGCCCCTCGGAGAGGGCGGCGACCTCGCCGATGATGCCGTAGCCGTGCATGGGCTCGCGGGCCAGCGCGGTCAGGATGAGGAAGGTGGGTTCGCGTAGCGGTGTGTCCATCCCGGCAATATATCGGTCGCGAAGGTATGCCGCTGTCCCGAAGCGCGCCCGGGCCGGCCCCGCGATCGCGGAGCCGGCCCGGCCGGTGTCGGACGACTGCTCAGCAGTCGAAGTACATCGCGAACTCGTGCGGGGTCGGGCGCAGGCGCACCGGGTCGACCTCGTTCGCCCGCTTCCAGCCCACCCAGGTGGAGATCAGGTCTGGCGTGAAGACGCCGCCGTCGAGCAGGTAGTCGTGGTCGGCCTCGAGGGCGTCGAGCACCTCGGGCAGCGAGCCCGGCACCTGCTTGACGCTGCCCCACTCCTCCGGCGGCAGGTCGTACAGGTCCTTGTCGATCGGCGCCGGTGGCTCCATCTTGTTCTTGATGCCGTCCAGGCCGGCCATCATCATCGCCGAGAAGGCGAGGTACGGGTTGCTGGACGGGTCCGGCACCCGGAACTCGACCCGCTTGGCCTTCGGGTTGCTGCCGGTGACCGGGATGCGGGTGCAGGCGGAGCGGTTGCGCTGCGAGTAGACCAGGTTGACCGGCGCCTCGAAGCCCGGCACCAGCCGGCGGTACGAGTTGACCGTCGGGTTGGTGAAGGCCAGCAGCGACGGGGCGTGGTGCAGCAGACCGCCGATGTACCAGCGGGCGGTGTCCGACAGGCCGGCGTAGCCGGTCTCGTCGTAGAACAGCGGCTCGCCGTTGAGCCAGAGGCTCTGGTGGGTGTGCATGCCCGAGCCGTTGTCACCGAAGAGCGGCTTCGGCATGAACGTCGCGGTCTTGCCGGCGGCCCAGGCCTCGTTCTTGATCAGGTACTTGAAGAGCTGGAGCTGGTCGGCGGACTGCAGCAGGGTGGAGAACTTGTAGTTGATCTCCGACTGCCCGGCGGTGCCCACCTCGTGGTGCGAGCGCTCCACGGTGAAACCGGCGTCGACGAGGCGGCGGACCATGCTGTCGCGCAGGTCGGCGTAGTGGTCGACCGGCGGCACCGGGAAGTAGCCGCCCTTGTACGCGGTCTTGTAACCGCGGTTGCCACCGGGCTCCTCACGGCCGGAGTTCCACGCGCCCTCGATCGAGTCGATGTAGTAGAACGACTGGTGCGCGGAGGTCTCGTGGCGGATCGAGTCGAAGATGTAGAACTCCGCCTCGGCGCCGAAGTACGCCGTGTCGGCGATGCCGCTCGCCGCCAGGAACGCCTCGGCCTTCTTCGCCACGTTGCGCGGGTCCCGGGAGTACGCCTCGCGGGTGAACGGGTCGTGGATGAAGAAGTTCAGCGCCAGGGTCTTCTGCGCGCGGAACGGGTCGATGAAGGCGCTGGCGACGTCCGGGAGCAGGAGCATGTCCGACTCGTGGATCGCCTGGAAGCCGCGGATCGACGAGCCGTCGAACGCGAGGCCGTCGGTGAAGACGCTGTCGTCGAAGGACTCCGCCGGCAGGTTGAAGTGCTGCATCACGCCGGGCAGGTCACAGAAACGTACGTCGACGAACTTCACGTCCTCGTTCTTGAGGTATCGCAGGAGTTCCTCGGGATTGGCGAACACACGTCCTCCTGGCACGTCCACGGGGTGGCTGGGCACTGGCGACGCTATGTCGGCGCGGTTGCCCGGCCGTGTCTCCTCTGTTTCCGCCGTGTTACGTCGCTCGCGGAGCGTCATCTGCGCCGCTCAGCCCTCGCCGGGTCACCGTTCGGACGATACCCGCCAGGACGGTGTATGGCTAATTGATGCGGTTGGCCCGATTCCGTGATGCGTGCCGATCCGGGAGGCACTGCGCGCCCCGCTACCCTTGACCGCTGTGACCAGCCCCGCCGCCGTACCGGTACCGCCCGCCGCGGACCCCGCCTTCACGCCCCCGACCATCGGCCGCCGCTTCGGCGCCCTGCTGATCGACTGGCTGCTCTGCCTGCTGGTCGCCCGGGGCTTCGCCGACCCGGTCCGCGACGGCTGGGCGCCCGTCCTCGTGCTGATCCTGGAGTACGGCTTCTTCCTCGGGCTGTTCGCGCAGACCCCGGGCATGTTCATCACCAGGATCCGCTGCGTCGACTGGGCCGACGGCGGCCGGATCGGGCTGGTCCGAGCCCTGCTGCGCGGCCTGCTGCTCGCCCTGGTGGTGCCCGCCCTGATCATGGACGGGCGCCGGCGCGGCCTGCACGACCGGCTCACCGGATCGGTGATCGCCGACGCCCCCCGCCCCACCCGCTCCTGACACCCCCGGGCTGGCGCCGGGAACGGGAAAGAGCCGGGCCCGTCGGGCCCGGCTCTTCGCGTACGGCGGGGGTCAGCGGCCCCGCGACTGGCGGAACGCGCCGCCCGGCGGCCGCATGTTCTTCGGAATCGCGCCCTTGGGCATCTGCGGGCGGGCGGTGAGCGCCTTGAGCCGCTTGTCCAGCGCGTTGACGTCCTTGCCCTGGAGGTTGCGCGGCAGCCGCATCAGGGTCATCCGCAACTTGCGGATCGGCAGCTCGCCCTCGGCCTGGCCGATGACGTAGTCGTAGAGCGGCGCCGAGCCGATCACCTTGGCCAGCCGGCGCTTCTCCTGGCCGAGCAGGCCGCGGACCCGCTGCGGGTTCCCCTCGGCCAGCAGGATCACGCCGGGCCGGCCGATCACCAGGTGCACCATGTCCATCTGGGTGGTGGAGCTGACCGCCGGGGTGACCCGCCAGTCGCCGCGCATGCTCTCCATGATCTGCGCCGCCGCGCCGGGCTGCCCCTCGGCGGCGTTCATCATCGCCTTGTTGGACCGCAGGTTGAGCACGATCAGCACGGCGAGCAGGGTGATCAGGATGCCCAGCGGCAGCCAGAGCCAACCCCAGAGGATCACCGCGACCACCGTGAGCGCGAGCGGGATCAGCACCGCCGCGGCGGTCAGCGGCGCGAACCACCTGTCCTGCTTGGCGGTGAACTTGAACACCATCCCGATCTGCTTCAGCCGCTGGCCGAACGAGACCTTCTCCTGGGGCTTTGCCATGCCGCAGAGTCTAGTGGGCGTCGCCGGCGCAGATGATCCGCGGCCGGCTGAGTACCTTACGTCGCCTCAGCGGCCGTTTCCGCCCCGGGTAAGGAGGGCGCCCGGCCGAAGATCAGGCGGCGCACCCATGCCCCGGGGGCACCTTCCGGCGGAAAGTCGACGTCAGCAGGCAACGACACCGAAGGAGCCCGACATGTTCAGCAACGACGCAGACCTCCTCCTCTCCATCCACCGCTCCCACGCCGCCGAGCTCCAGGCCGACGCCGAGGCGGCCCGGCTCGCCCGGTCCCTGCCGCGCCGGCACGGCCGTAGCTGGCTGAGCCGCCGCACCCGCCCGGGCCGCACCGACGCCGCCCGCCAGTGACGACCCTGGCCGCCGCCGTCCCGACGGCGGCCGGCGCCACCGCCCGGGCAGTGGTGCCGGAGCGCCCGGTCGGTGGGGACGGCGCCGGCGACGCGCGTGGCATGCTCGGTGCCGTGACCGTACGCGCCGCCAGCACCGTCCTCGTCGGCCGCCAGGGCGAGGTGGGGTCGCTGCGCACCGCCCTGGCCCGCGCCCGGGCCGGGGAGCCCACCACCGTCCTGGTCGGCGGCGAGGCCGGCGTCGGCAAGACCCGGCTGCTGGAGGAGTTCGGTGCGCTGGCGGGCGCCGCCGGCGCCCGGCTGCTGATCGGCCAGTGCCTGGAGCTGGGCGAGGCCGGCCTGCCCTTCGCGCCGTTCGCCGCCGCGCTACGCGAGGTGCTGCGCCGCGACGGCCCCGGCGTGTTCGACGGGTACGAGCCGGAGTTCGCCCGCCTGCTGCCGGAGCTGGCCCGGGGGCCCGCCGCCGTCGCCGCGCCGGCCGGGCCGACCCTCTCCGACGCCCCCCGGGGCTACCTGTTCGACCTGGTCGGGGAGCTGTTCCACCGGCTCGCCGCCGACCAGCCGCTGGTGCTGGTGATCGAGGACCTGCACTGGGCCGACCGGTCCACCCGCGACCTGATCGGCTTCCTGGTCCGGGCCGCCCGCACCGCCCGGGTGCTGCTGGTCTGCACGTACCGCACCGACGAGCTGCACCGGGGCCACCCGCTGCGGCCCTTCCTGGCCGAGCTGGATCGGGCCCGAGGGGTCGAGCGGATCGAGCTGGGCCGCCTCGACCGGGACGGCACCGCCGCGATCCTCGCCGACATCCTCGGCGCCGAGCCGGCCGCCCGGGCCGTCGACGACGTGCACGGACGTACCCAGGGCAACCCGTTCTTCATCGAGGAGCTGGCCGCGGCCGGCGACCCGGTCGGCTGCGCCGCCCTGCCGGAGACCCTGCGCGACCTGCTGCTCGCCCGGGTCGACCGGCTCCCCGACGCCGCCCAGCGGGTGCTGCGCATCGCCGCCGCCGGCGGCACCCGCTTCGCCCACCAGCTCCTCGCCGAGGTCGCCGGCCTGCCCGAGCCCGAGCTGGAGGACGCGCTGCGCGCCGCCGTCGCCGCCCAGCTGGTCGTGGCCGACCCCGACGGCGACTACGAGTTCCGGCACGCCCTGGTCCGCGAGGCCGTCCACGACGAGCTGCTCCCCGGCGAGCACGCCCGGCTGCACGCCCGGTACGCCGCCGCCATCGAGGCGCAGCCGCACCTGGTCGCCGCCGGCCGCGCCCCGGCCGAGATCGCCCATCACTGGTACGCCGCCCACGACCACCCCCGTGCCCTGGTCACCGCCCGCGCGGCGGCCTGCGCCGCCGCCGACCGGTACGCGTACGCGGAGCAGAGCCGGCTGCTGGAGCGGCTGCTGGAGCTGTGGGAGCTGGTGCCCGACGCCGCCGACCGGCTCGGCATGGACCACCTGGCGGTGCTGGAGGAGACCCTGGACGCCGCCACCACGGCCGGCGACTACAGCCGGGCGGTCACCCTCACCCGGGCCGCGCTGGCCGAGGTGGACCCCGACACCGCGCCGCTGCGCGCCGCCCGGCTGCTGGACCGGCGGGGGCGGCTGCTCGCCCTGCTCGGCAAGAGCGACGGCAGCACCGAGCTGCGCGAGGCGTACCGGCTGGCCGGCGGGGTGCCGGACGGGCCGGAGCGGGTCCGGCTGCTCGCCGACATCGCCGCGCACCTGGTGAAGATCGATCCGCAGCAGGCCGCCGCGGTCGCCGCCGAGGCGGGTACGGCCGCCGACGCGGTCGGCGAGGACCTGGCCCTGCTGCCCACCCGGATCGCCATGCTCTGCCGCACGGACGCCACCCCCGACCTCGGGCTGGCCGAGCTGCGCCGGGCCGAGGCGCTGGCCCGCGCCGCCGGCGCCGCGCCGGCGCTGGTCAGCGCGCTGGTCCACCTCTCCGACGTGCTGTTCGAGCTGGGCCACTACGCCGAGTCCGCCGAGGCGGCCGCCGCCGGGGTGACCGAGGCGCGTCGGGTCGGCATCAGCCGCTCCACCGGGGCGTACCTGCTGTCCAACCAGGCCGAGGCGCTGCTCGCCCTGGGCCGCTGGGACGAGGCCGACGCGGCCTGCGCCGACGCGGCCCGGATCGACCCGCCCGGCGTCTCCGGCCTGCACTGGCTCCAGCTGCGCGCCGGGCTGCGGCTGGCCCGGGCCCACCCCGCCGCCGACGATCTGATCGGCCGGGCGCTGGGCTTCCTCGCCCGGCCGTACCTGTGGCCGAACCACCGGCTGCCGCTGCACGAGCTGCGGATCGAGGCGGCGCTGGCGGCCGACGACAAGGTGGAGGCGGCCCGCGCGGCCCGCGCCGCGCTGGCCGACGACCGCCTGCCGCACCTGCCCCGCGAGGGGTGGCCGGTGCTCAGCGCCGTCGCCCGCACCGCCGCCCGGGTCGACGACCGGGAGCTGTCCGCCGCGGTCGCCGCGCTCGCCGCCGAGCTGCCCGTCCGGCAGCCGGCCGAACGGGCACACGCGGCCCAGGTCGCCGCGCTGCTGGCGGCCGGCGGTCGCGCGTTGCCCGCGTGGCGTACGGCGGTCGGGGCGTGGCGGGCCGACGGCCAGCCGTACCCGCTGGGCCGGGCGCTGCTGGCGCTGGCCGAGGCGGCCGCCGCGGCAGGGGAGCGGGACGAGGTCGCCGAGGCGGTGGCAGAGGCCGCCGGGATCGCGAAGCGGTTGGGCGCGACCCCGCTGGCCGAGCAGGCCGCCACCCTCGCCCGCCGGGTCGGCCTGCGCGGGGCGCCCCGGGGCCGCCCCGGCGCGGACCTGCTCACCGCACGGGAGCGGGAGGTGCTGCGGCTGGTCGCCGAGGGGCACAGCAACAGCCGGATCGCCGAGCAGTTGTTCATCTCGCCGAAGACCGCCAGCGTCCACGTCTCGCGGATCATCGCCAAGTTGGACGTCACCAACCGCGTCGAGGCCGCCGCCCTCGCCCACCGCCTCAACCTCCTGGACCCCCCACCCTGACCCCGCGCGGCGGGGGTGGGTCAGGGAAGGGGGAGCCAGATGCGCCAGCCATCGATCGTGACGGGGTGCCGGTTGGCGGGCGGGGTGAGGTCGAGCCGTCGGGCGAGGGGGGAGTCGACCGGGGCGACGTACGCCGGGGCCGGCGACTCGCGGACCGCCCGGCGGTACGCGGGCAGCCGGTCGAGGCCGGGGCGCAGCGTCTCGTCGAGCACCGCGCAGACGATCTCCTCGCCAGCGGCGAAGGTGAGCCGGTTGCAGGTCCAGTATTCGCCGTACACGTGCCGGACGCCCCGTTCGCGCAGCGCCTCGACCAGCGCGCGGTGCCGTTGCGCCTCCGCCCGGTTGGCCGGGACGGTGGCCAGCGCGCCGGCGGTGGCGACCGTGGCGGTGGCGAGCAGGGCGACCAGCGTGCCGATGGCCGCGAGCCGCCGGAGGTCGACCGGGCCGCGCCGCCGCGCCGCCGTCCACAGCGGCCAGAGCAGGGCCGGCAGCGAAACGGCCAGGCAGGACAGGTAGCGGGAGCTCTCCACCGGCGTCCGCCCGGCGGCGCTGCTCACCGTGTAGGCCGCCAGGGTGCCCACCGCGCCCGCCACCAGCGCGAGCCGTACCGCCGCGCCGGCCCGCCGTGCGGCATCGCGGCCGTGTGCCGCCGGCCGTCGGCCGTCGGCGCTGGCACTGCCATGGTCGCCGGCCGGGGCGTGCGGCGGGTCCTGTCGCGCGGCGCGCAGCGCCCGCCAGGCCGACAGCCCGGCCAGCACCAGCAGCACCGGCAGGGCGGCCGCCCACCAGAGCTGCCAGGTCGCGCAGTGGCCCGGGGAGCAGAGGCCCATGCCCAGCGCAGGCCCGAGCACCAGCCCGCCGTGCACCCGGTCCGCCCAGCTCGCCGCCGCGTCCCCGCCGCCGGCCGTGACGGCCGCGGCGAGCGGGTTGCTGCCATGCGCCAGGCCGTACCCGAGCAGCGGCGCCGCGCCCAGCAGCGCGGCCCCGGCCAGCAGCGCGCCGCAGCGCCCGCGCAGGTCCCGTCCGGTGGTGGCGACGAGCACCGCGCCGAGCGCCAGCAGGTACGGCAGCAGCAGCGGGTCGACCCAGACGGTCAGCCCGGCGAGGAAACCGAACGCGGCGAACCGCCACCGCCGTCCCGCCGGCCGGCCGGCGGCCAGGTCCAGCGCCAGCAGGGCCAGGCCCACCCCGATCGGGTTCAGCTCGGGGTAGCCGCCCCCGGCGATGAGCTGGTTCTTGACGATCCGGTCCGCGCCCAGCGCCAGCAGGCCGACCACGAGCAGCGCGAACCAGCGGTCCCCGCCGAGGCGGCGGGTCAGCCGCCAGCTCAGAAGCAGCAGGAGCGCGTACAGGGCGAGCAGCGGCAGGCGCAGCGCGAGCACCGAGGGCCCGGTCAGCGCGACGAGCGGCGCGGCGAGGTACGCCTCCAGCGCACCCATGTACGCCTGCCCGTAGAAGAAGACCGGGAAGTCCTCGCCCCGGGCGATGTGCAGCGCGGCGAGCCCCATGGTCGCCTCGTCGCTGTTGGTGCGCGGAGTGTCACCGAGGAGCACCGCGAGCCGGTAACCCACTCCGGCGAGGCCGACCAGCAGGGCGAGCAGCACCGGCGGGGGCCACCGGGGCGCGCGCGGACGGTCGGCGTCGCGCGCCGCCTGGCGTACCCCGGTGGTGGTCATGCCTGTGATCATGACATCCGGGCAGGGGCCGGCGGCCGGTGACACGGCCGTCGGCCGGCCTCAGCCGGCGGTGGTGACGCCCTCGCGGGCCTCCAGGGCCTGCCGGTAGAGCCGCCCGGCCCGGTACGACGAGCGCACCAGCGGCCCGCTCATCACGCCGGCGAAGCCGATCTCCTCGGCCTCCTCGCGCAGCTCGACGAACTCCTCCGGCTTGACCCAGCGGGTCACCGGGTGGTGCCGGGGGGAGGGGCGCAGGTACTGGGTGATGGTGATCAGCTCGCAGCCCGCCTCGTGCAGGTCGCGCAGCGCCTGGGAGACCTCGGCCCGCTCCTCGCCCATGCCCAGGATCAGGTTGCTCTTGGTGACCAGGCCGTCGGCGCGGGCCTGGCGGATCACGTCCAGCGAACGCTCGTAGCGGAACGCCGGCCGGATCCGCTTGAAGATCCGCGGCACGGTCTCGACGTTGTGCGCCAGCACCTCGGGGCGCGAGCTGAACACCTCGGCGAGCTGCTCGGGGACCGCGTTGAAGTCGGGGATCAGCAGCTCGACGCCGCAGCCGGACTGCAGGGCGTGGATCTGGCGGACGGTCTCGGCATAGAGCCAGGCGCCACCGTCGGGCAGGTCGTCGCGGGCGACGCCGGTGATGGTGGCGTAACGCAGCCCCATCGCGGCGACCGACTCGGCGACCCGGCGCGGCTCGTCGGCGTCGAACTCGGCCGGCTTGCCCGTGTCGATCTGGCAGAAGTCGCAGCGCCGGGTGCACTGGTCGCCGCCGATGAGGAAGGTGGCCTCGCGGTCCTCCCAGCATTCGTAGATGTTGGGGCAGCCGGCCTCCTGGCAGACGGTGTGCAGCCCCTCGCGCGAGACCAGGCCGCGCAGCTGGGTGTACTCCGGGCCCATCTTGGCCTTGACCTTGATCCACGGCGGCTTGCGCTCGATCGGCGTCTCGGCGTTGCGGGCTTCGATCCGCAGCAGTCGCCGCCCCTCGGGTGCGGCAGTTGCGGGACGACTGGCCTGCTCGGTCGTCGGCGTGGAGTGCTCGATCGTCACGAAAACGAGACTACGCCCGACGGTGGCGGTCGATGAACCGCGGGCGACCGGCGTCACGCCGCAGACGTTGTGACACCGGACACCGGAGGCCGGAGAATGACGTCACACCCGTCCCGGGAGGGGTGCTAGCGTCTGCGGCAGAGCTGTGACGGAGCCGAGTAGGGCCCCGACCCGCCAGTGCAGAGAGCCGCCGGTTGCTGGAAGGCGGTCTGGCGCCGGGGCGCGAAGACCCTCCCGAGCTGCGGGAAGAACGGCGTGTGTGTAAGGAAGGGCCCCTTCTTGACGCTTCCGGCAGAGGAAGGCCCCTGTTGACACCCGCCCAGTAGAGCCCGCCCGGCTGGCCCCGGTGAAAAGGCGACGAACGAGGCCCCCGTTCGCGGGGGCGAAGGTGTGGTGGCACCGCGAGGTTCCCGCTCGCCCACACCTCCCGGGGATCGCGTTGCGATTGATCGAGGAGGTAACCGCCGTGCAACGCATCCTTTCCACCCAGCTCCACGCCCAGGTCGGCCGTACCGTCAAGATCGCCGGCTGGGTGCACCGCCGCCGGCTGCTCAAGTCGGTGGCCTTCCTGATCGTCCGGGACGCCGCCGGCCTGACCCAGGTGGTGGTCACCGACCCCGCCGTGCGCGCGCAGGTCGAGGCGCTCACCGAGGAGACGGTCGTCGAGGTCGTCGGCACGGTGGTCGCACAGCGCGGATCCGCCGCTCCCGAGGTCGCGACGGCCACCGCCCCCGTCGGGGTCGAGCTCACCGACCCGACGGTACGACCGCTCGGCCCGCCCGCCGTGCCGCCGCCGTTCGACCTGTACCGGCCGGCGCTCACCGCGACCCTGCCCACCCAGCTCGACCACGCGCCCACCGCGCTGCGGCACCCGACCCGCTCGGCGGCGCTGCGGATCTCGGCGGCGGCGGTGGCCGGCTTCCGGGCCACCCTCGACGCCCGCGACTTCGTGGAGATCCACACCCCGAAGGTGGTCGGTTCGTCCACCGAGAGCGGGGCGAACGTCTTCGCGCTGGACTGGTTCGGCCGGCCCGCGTACCTGGCGCAGTCGCCGCAGTTCTACAAGCAGCTGATGGTCGGCGTCTTCGAGCGGGTCTACGAGGTCGGGCCGGTGTTCCGGGCCGAGCCGCACGACACCGTCCGGCACCTGGCCCAGTACACCTCGCTCGACGTGGAACTGGGCTTCGTCGCCGACCACCGGGACGTGATGGACGTGCTGCGGGAGACCCTGGCCGGGATGCTGTCCGGCGTCGCGGGGCGGGCCGGCGGGGCGGTGGCGGTCCTCGGCCTCGACCTGCCGGAGGTGCCGGCCGAGATCCCGGCCGTGCACTTCACCGAGGCGCTGAAGATTGCCGGCGCGCCGGCCGACGAGCCGGACCTCGCTCCCGCGCACGAGCGGGCGCTGGGGGAGTGGGCGCGGCGGGAGCACGGTTCGGACTTCCTCTTCGTCACCGGGTACCCGATGGCCAAGCGGCCCTTCTACACCCATCCGGACCCGCAGCGGCCGGGGTACTCCAACGGCTTCGACCTGCTCTTCCGGGGGCTGGAACTGGTCACCGGCGGTCAGCGCCTGCATCGGTACGACGACTACCTGGCGGCGCTGGCCGCGCGCGGTGAGCCGGTCGAGCCGTACGCCGGCTACGTGGACGCGTTCCGGCACGGGATGCCGCCGCACGGCGGCTTCGCCATCGGCCTGGAACGCTTCGTCGCCCGGCTGACCGGGGCGGCCAACGTCCGCGAGGTCACCGCCTTCCCCCGCGACCTCCACCGCCTCACCCCGTAGCGGCGCCCACCGCCCGTCGACCCGGGTAGGTCGGCGGGCGTGCCGGCCGCTCTCCCGGCTGACCGGAGCCGATGTCGAACGGCCGGGGTGTCAGGGGTGGGGGCGGATTCTGGTGCGGAGGGTGCGGCGGGCGAGGGGCCCAGGTCCTCGATGACGTCGATGAGGACGGCGAGGTGGTCCAGCGCGTCGAACGCGGGGTCGACGCCTTCGAAGAGTTCCAGGCCGATGAACGCGGCGGAGATCGCGCGGGCCAGCCCGGCCGGGTCGGCGACCGGGGCGAGCGGCGAGTCGCGCAGCAGCCTGCGCAGCACTGTCTCGATCTCGGCCGTCCACAGCCGCAGCGCGGCCGCCGTCGCCTCGGAGAGCCGCGCGTCGGTCTGCGCCCCGGCGAGCAGTTGCGCCAGCACCGCCACGTTGCCCGCGGAGCGTTCCTGTTCGTGCAGCCCGCGCCCGAGGTCGAGTAGCTCGCGCAGCGAGCCCACGGTGGAGAAGCGGTCCCGGTACACGGCGACCCGGGCCGCCGTCGCGCTGCGGCACGCCTCGGCGAGCAGCTCGTCGACAGTGCCGAAGTGGTAGTCGACCAGGACCCCGCGCAACGGCACGTCGGTGCCGGTCTCCGGGAACAGCACGTGCCGCAGGGTGCCCAGCCGCAGGAACGGCGCGGTGAAGGCGGCACCGCGCCAGACGCGGTCCATCACGCCGGTGCCCACGCAGCCCAGGTCGCTGCTGCCGTCGACGCCGAAGCGACGCCGCAGCTGCGGGTGCAGCCGGTCGAAGTCGGCGCCCAGGGCGCGCTGGAAGACGGGGGTCCTCCGCGCCGCTGCCGCCGAGCGGCCCGCCGCGCCCGCCCGGGCGGCTCCACCGAAAGCATGTTTTGTCTTGACAAGAAAACTTGTCGGTGGGAGGGTGTGGGCATGTTCGACATCGCAGTGATCGAGGACCCGGCGGCGGCCGAGGCGTCGCTGGATCCGGTGCGTGCCCGGCTGCTCGCCGCGCTCGCCGAGCCGGCCTCGGCGACGATGCTCGCCGCCCGGGTCGGCCTGGCCCGGCAGAAGGTCAACTACCACCTCCGGGCGCTGGAGCAGCACGGCCTGATCGAGCTGGTCGAGGAACGCCGCAAGGGCAACGTCACCGAGCGGATCATGCGCGCCACCGCGGCGTCGTACGTGATCTCGCCGACCGCCCTCGCCGCCGTGAGGCCGGATCCGGCTCAGACGCCGGACCGACTCTCCGCGCGGTGGCTGCTGGCCATCGCCGCCCGGCTCGTCCAGGACGTCGGCGGGCTGATCACCGGCGCGGACCGGGCCGGTAAGCGGGTCGCGACCTTCGCGATCGACGCCGACGTCCGGTTCGCCTCGGCGGCCGACCGGGCCGCCTTCGCCGACGAGCTGGCGGCCGCCGTCGCCGGCCTGGTCGGCAAGTACCACGACGAGCGGGCCCCCGGCGGTCGCCAGCACCGGGTGGTCCTCGCCCTGCACCCCAGCGTCAATGCCGCGTCCGACACCACCGCATCCGAGGAGTCGTGACATGAGCGGGTGACCCGGCACGCGAGGACCATCTGGAGCGCGCTCGCCGCGACGGTGCTGGCGGCCTCGTTCATCCCGGTCTTCGTCGAACGGGCCACCGTGGACACCCGGATCATGCTCTGCCTCATCCACCTCGCGGTCGCGGTGGCGCTGCTGCCGATGCTCCGGCACCGCACGCCGGCCCGCGCCCGCTGACCCCGCTCGACGACCCACTCCGATCACCGCGCAGAGAGGCGCCACCATGGGACACCCGTTCGAACTCAGCAAGGACATCGCGCTGCCCGGCACGCCGGAGCAGGTCTGGGCGGCGCTCGCGACCGGCCCGGGCATCGACTCCTGGTTCATGGGCCGCAGCGAGGTCGAGCCCGGCGAAGGCGGCCGGACCCGGTTCGCCATGGCCGGCCACGTCGAGGAGTCGACCGTGACGGCCTGGGAGCCCGGAAAGCGGTTCGCGCACCGGACCGAGCCCGGGCCGGACGGCACCTTCATGGCCATCGAGTACCTCATCGAGGGCCGCGAGCAGGGCGGCACCGTGCTGCGGTTGGTGCAGAGCGGCGTCCTCGGCGACAACTGGGAGACCGAGTACGAGGCCATGCGGACCGGCTGGGACATGTACCTGGAGACGCTCGCGGCGTACCTGGCGCACTTCCCCGGCCGTACCGGCACTCCGGTCTCGGCGTTCCGGCCCGGGGCGGGCGACCCCGACCAGGTCTGGGCGGCGGTGGCCGGCGCGTTCGGGCTCACCGGGCCGGTCACCGGGGGCGAGCCGGCCCGGCTCGAACTGCCCGGGCTGCCGCCGGTCGTCGGGGTGGTGGACCTCGCCGGCCTGCCGACGTACTTCGGCGTACGGACCTCGGACGCGCTCTACCGCTTCATCCACTCCGGCACCGACCGCGGCAATGTCCTGGTGCTCGGGCACCACATCTTCGCCGCCGGCCCGGACCTGGCCCGCACCGAGCAGGCCTGGCAGGACTGGCTGACCCGCCTGCCGATCGGCTGATCGCAGCGCCGTCGACGCGCGGCACGGCCCATCCGGGGGCGGGTGGGTCGTCCGCCGTGCCGGCCCGGGGCCGGCCGATCGCTAGGCCGGGCCGAGCAGGTCCCAGCGGTTGCCGGCGATGTCGCGGAACACCGCGACCCGCCCGTACGGCTCGGTGCGCGGGGGCTTCACGAACTCGACACCCGCGTCGACCATCCGCCGGTGGACCGCGTCGAAGTCGTCGACCTGGAGGAAGAAGCCGACCCGGCCGGCGACCTGGTCGCCGACCGCGCCTGCCTGGCGCTCCCCGTCGGCGCGGGCCAGTAGCAGGCCGGTTCCGCCGCCGGGCGGGCGCACCACGACCCAGCGCTTGGGGCGCCCGTCGTTGGTCAGCGACGGGGAGTCCTCGACCAGGTCGAAGCCGAGCACCTCGGTGAAGAAGGCGATCGCCGGGTCGTACTCGGCGACGACCAGGGTGACGAGATCTATCCGCACCTCGACGAGGGTAGGTGGTCGCCCGGCAGTTCGGCGAGGCGGTGCCGGCAATGCTCGCGTCAGACCTCGACGAGGGTGGGCAGGCGGCGCTCGACCACCGGCAACACGTCGGCGACGGTCACCGGGCGGCCCAGCTCGGCGGTGAGCGAGGTGACCCCGGCGTCCCGGATGCCGCAGGGCACGATCCGGTCGAAGTACGTCAGGTCGCAGTCGCAGTTGATCGAGAAGCCGTGCAGGGTCACCCCACGGGCCACCCGGATGCCGATGGCGGCCACCTTGCGGGCCGGGCCGCGATCGTCCTCGGGCACCCAGACGCCGCTGCGCCCCTCGATCCGGCCGGCGGCCAGCCCGAACTCGGCGCAGACGTCGATCAGCAGCTGCTCGGTGCGGCGCACGTAGGCGACCACGTCCACCGGGTCGGGCAGGCGCAGGATCGGGTAGCCGACCAGCTGGCCCGGCCCGTGCCAGGTGATCTTGCCGCCCCGGTCCACGTCGACCACCGGGGTGCCGTCCACCGGCCGGTCCCACGGCTCGGTGCGCTTGCCGGCGGTGTAGACGCTCGGGTGCTCCAGCAGCAGCACGGTGTCGCCGCGCTCACCGGCCACCACCGACTCGTGCAGTCGGCGCTGCTCGTCCCAGGCGGCCTGGTAGTCGAGCAGGCCGGCGTGGACGGCCGTCAGGCCGGAAGTCGTCGCGGTCACCCCTTCAGCCTAGACCCGCCGCCGGCCGTCACCGAGGGTGAGCCTCGTCGCGTTCGGCGGCGGAGACCTCCCAGAGCCAGACGTCATCGACGCGCCGCGGGGGGCCGAGGAGGGCCGTCGCGGTGCGGCGCAGGGCGTCCTCGTCGAGGTCGTACTTCGCCCCGTGCACCTGGTCCGGCAGCACCACCGCCTCGACGCCCCAGTAGCGCAGGTCGGCCAGGGACAGCTGGATGCTGCCCTCGGTGACGACCGGCGCCAGGCCGGTCCGGCCGGCCTGGTCCATCAGCGAGTCGAAGGTGCGCGGCGGCGGGCCGATCCGGCCCCGGCCGGCGGGGCCGCCGGGGCCGAGGAAGAAGCCGGACGGGATGCGGAACTCGCCCTGCCGGTGGGCCAGCGCGTACGCCTGCCAGCGCTGCCCGTCCGGAGTCACGTCCAGGGTCAGCGGCAGCGGGGTGAGCACCCCGCCGGGCGAGACGTGCTGCCGCCACGTCCCGGCGGTGATGAACTCCGGCACCGGCGGTCGGGCGCTGGTCAGCAGCGGCATGGGCACCAGCGGCAGCAGCGCCACCGCGAAGCCGAGGCCCCAGGCCGCCGCCACGCCCCGCCGCCGGGGCGGGCAGGCCCGGAGCTGGTCGACCGTGTACGCCAGCAGCACGCCGATCACCGGCGCGACCACCAGCGCCAGCCGGGACGGCAGCGCGGCGTTGACCACCGGCAGGTTGTCCAGCACGCCGAACGGCAGCAGTTGCCCGGTGCGCCGCCCGTCCCACTTGGCCAGCGGCCCCCAGGACAGCACCGAGAACAGCACGGCGGTGACGCCCAGCGCGGCCAGCGTGGCCCGGCGGCCCGGGTCGGCGCGCCGCCACAGCGCCACGAAGCAGCCGGCGGCGAGCAGCAGCAGCGGGATCCCGAAGAACGAGTTCTCCTCGGTCGGGTTGGGCGCCAGCGCGGTGCCCAGTCCGGCCACGCCGGCCAGCGACCGTTGCGGGTACGCCCCGAACGCGGCGATGTCCTCGGAGTGGATCAACGGGTCGAAACCGGTGCCGTGGAAGCGCTGCGGGCCGGCGAAGTGCAGCCACAGCGGGTACGCCAGCAGCACCCCCGCCACCAGCGCGGTGACGCCCAGCCCGCGCAGGAAGGTGGGCAGCGCCGCCCGCGCCTCGGCCCGGCGGGCCGGGTGCAGCGCCCAGACGGCGAGGAAGACCGCGAGCGCCAGCGCGGTGAAGAAGAGCCCCTCGGCGGCGATGGAGAAGGCGACCGCGACCAGCACGCCGAGCACGATCCCTCCGCGCAGCCAGCGCCCGGGCCGGCGCAGCGCGAACACCCCCCAGGCGAGCAGCGGGACCAGCCAGCCGGCGGTCCAGTTCAGGTGAGCGTTGGCGTGCGAGACCATGCCGGGGGAGTAGGCGACGAACAGCGCTCCGATGCCGGCGGCCAGCCGGCTGCGGACCAGGTGCCGGGAGAGCAGCCAGTACCAGGCCAGCGCGGTGGCGACCAGGTTGAGGGTGAGGATCACCAGGAACGTCGCCGGCGGCCCGATCAGGTACGTCAGGGGGGCGAAGACCGCCGCGTAGACGGTGATCGAGGTGTTGACCGCGAGGTTCACCCCGTCCGGAGCGTTGATCAGATGGGTGTAGAGCGGGTTCTCCCCGTGGGTCAGCGCGTGCCCGCCGAAGGCGAGCAGCCACTCGAAGAGCGCCTGGTCGCTGGAGTTGACCGTGATGGCCTGGGTGTTCGGGTCGCGCCACAGGCCGCTGGTCACCCAGACGGCCAGCGCCACGGCGACCAGCGCCACCAGCAGGTCGGCCCGGCGGCCCCGGCCGGTGGCGGGCGCTGCGGGCGGCTGGCCGGCGGCCAGGGGCGGGGAGTTCGGCACGGAGCGGACGTTACCAACCGGATGTGGACACGCCGGGCCGGACACGGAACGCCGACGCGGGCCCCCGACCGCTATATCGGCGGCGGCGAATATGTGAGTGGTGGCCATGTCGCCGGCTTGAAACACGGACGTAACGTCTCGGCAACTCGGGGGTGACCCAGTTCACACGCTGCAACAGGAGGTCGCCGTGCACCGTTCCCCATCCGTCCTCGCCCGGCTCGCCGGGGCGCTGGCCGGGGCCGTCGTCGCCGCGGCCGCCCTGGTCGCGGTCGCCGTGCCCGCCCAGGCCGCCACGCTGACCCAGGTCACCGGCTTCGGCTCCAACCCCGGCAACCTCGCCATGTACGCCTACCGCCCGGACGGACTGCCCGCCAACACGCCGGCCGTGGTGCTGCTACACGGCTGCACCCAGAACGCCTCCGGCTACTTCGCCAACTCCGGCTGGCAGAAATACGCCGACCAGTGGAAGTTCGCCCTGATCGTGCCGCAGCAGTCGTCGGCCAACAACTCCAGCTCCTGCTTCAACTGGTTCGAGATCGGGGACACCACTCGCGGCCAGGGCGAGGCGCTGTCGATCAAGCAGATGGTCGACTACGCGAAGAGCACCTACGGGGTCGACCCGAGCCGCGTCTTCGTCAGCGGCCTCTCCGCTGGCGGGGCCATGAGCGCGGTCATGCTCGCCACGTACCCCGACGTCTTCGCCGCAGGCTCGGTCATCGCCGGCATCCCGTACCGCTGCGCCACCAGCACCACGAGCGCCTTCTCCTGTATGAACCCGGGCGTCGACAAGACCCCGGCGCAGTGGGGCGACCTGGTCCGCGGCGCCTACTCCGGGTACGCCGGGCCTCGGCCGAAGGTCGCGATCTGGCACGGGACCAGCGACTACACCGTGGCGGTGGCCAGCGCCACCGAATCCCGCGACCAGTGGACCAACGTGCTCGGTGTCGCGCAGACCCCGACCAGCACGGCGTCGCTGCCCGGCGGCACCAGCCTGGAGGTGTACGGCAACGACGTGGTCCGCCTCTACCGGGTCTCCGGGATGGGACACGGCACCCCGGTCGACCCGGGCTCGGCGATCGACCAGTGCGGCACCGCCACCTCGTACTTCCTGGACACCATCTGCTCGACGTACCGGGACGCGCTCTTCTTCGGCCTCGACGGCGGCGCCTCGCCCAGCCCGACCCCGACGGCGACCTCGTCCCCGACCGCCTCGCCGAGCCCGACGCCGTCGCCATCGCCGACCACCTCGCCGGTCTGCGTCACCGCCAGCAACTACGCGCACGTGGCCGCCGGCCGCGCCTACCAGTCCGGCGGCTACGCGTACGCCCTCGGCAGCAACCAGCGGATGGGCCTCTACAACACCTTCTACACCAGCACCCTCACGCAGACCGGTCCCAGCTACTTGGTCATCGGCTGCTGAACCAGCCGGTCGAGGGGCCCCGGCGTCGCCGGGGCCCCTCGCTCACCCGGTCAGACCGGCGTGCAGGGCGCTCGGGAGATCCGGATGGGTGTAGGCGAAGTCGGCCTTCGACAGGACACCGGGGAGAACTCTCGCGCTGGTCAGGGCCTCCTGGGCGAAGCCGCCCAGGGCGACCTTGAGGGCCAGGGCGGGGATCGGGATGATCGCCGGGCGATGCAGCTGGCGGGCCAGCTCCCTGGTGAACTCGGCGTTGGTGACCGGGTTCGGGCCGGCCACGTTGACCGGGCCGCCGATGTCGTCGCGGTCGAGCAGGAACGCCACCGCGTCCAGCCAGTCCCGCATCGAGATCCATGGCAGCCACTGCCGGCCGCTGCCCAGCTTCCCGGCGATGCCCAGCCTGAACGGCAGCAGCTGTGGCTTCAGCAGCCCGCCGTCGCGGTGCAGCGGCAACCCGGTCCGCAGCCGCACCACCCGCACCCCGGCGTCCTCGGCTGGCCGGGTCGCCGCCTCCCAGACCCGGCAGACGTCGGCCAGGAAACCCTCGCCGGCCGGGGAGTCCTCCTCGACCACCCGGTCGCCGGTGTTGCCGTACCAGCCGACGGCGGAGGCGTTGAGCAGCACCGCCGGCCGGTCGATGGCCGGCAGTCCGGCGACGGTGATGGCGAGGGTGGTGGTGCTGTCCACCCGGCTCGACCGGATCAGCTGCTTGTAGTCGTCGTTCCAGCGCTTGTCGCCGACGCCCGCGCCGGCCAGGTTGACCACCGCGTCCGCCTCGGCCACCACGGCCGGGTCGAGCTGCGCGGCGGACGGGTTCCACTGTCGCTCGTCGGGGGTGCGCGGCGGCCGTCGCACCAGCCGGGTGACCTGGTGCCCGTCGGCGGTGAGGCGGTCGACCAGCCGGGTGCCGAGGAAGCCGGACACGCCGGCCATGAGGATCCGCATGGTCATATCTTCCGGTACGGGGCCGGATCCGGATGCGTTCAGCCGGTTTGCGGGTCGGGCCGCCGCCGGGGACGGGCGGGCGGCCCTCGACTCGGCCACGCCGACCGGATCCAGGCGCCTCCCGTACGACCACCTGCGGGAGAAGATCCGTTTCTACGAGGGCGCAACTGGGGCGGCTACCGCGCCGTAGCTGGCCGCCTCACCACGGGCTACCGCCATACCTTGACCACCTGGTCGACCTCGTTCACGAGGCGGCTCCAACTCTCGAGACGCCGGACCGGGCCGGACCGGTCGAGCCGCGAGAGCAGTTGGCGACGGTGCTCGTCGAACCGCCCCTTGACCGTCTCGCGGCGCCGCCCGGTGACCTCGGCCGCCCGGAGAATGCAGTCACGGAGCAGTCTCCACCGCCCCGACCGCAGTCGTGATCTCGTTCAGTCTGGCCTGGTGGCCGGCGTTGTCGGCGTCCCGGTGTACCACGATCAGGTCCGTGTCGCCGTCCATCAGCTTGATGCCGTTCTCCACCCGGGATTCGACGTCCTTGCCGACCTTTGGGAGCCGCTCGAACGCGGGATGACTGAGCTTCACGTCGACGCCGCGTTCGTAGAACAGCAACTCGATGTGCTCGGCCAGCGGCTGGTCCGAACTTCCCTCGGCGATGAATAGCCCCGAGTACGTCCGATCGCTCATGCCGTGAGACCCGGCGGCAGGCGCAACCCAGCCGAAGGGGGATTGGCCAGGTAGGCCACCACGTCGGCCTCCGAGAAGGTGGGCCGCCCCGGCTGGGCACGCCAGGATTTCCGGTACGGCAGGAGCGACAGCGAACGAACCACCCCCCTGTCCGGGGTCGAACTCGGTCTGAGCTGCGCCAACAGCAGGTCGGCCGGGTCGCAGAGCTGCACGACCCCGGGCGCGTGGGTGTTGACGATGACCTGGCGGAACGGGTTCGCGTCGCCCGGCGGGTCGGTCGGGTCGACGGCGAGGTCGCGTACGAGCTGCACCATGGCGGGGAGGTTCGCGGGGTGGATTCCGTTCTCCGGCTCCTCCATGCAGATCAGCCCGGTGAACTCCGCGTCCTCCAGCAGTACGCAGAGGGCCAGGAAGCGCAGAGTGCCCTCAGACAGTGCACGCGCCGGCAGTCTGAGCCCACCCCTTTCCTGCAAGAAGAGGGTGAAGATCTCACGGGCCTCGTCGAACTCGACATCCAATGCGTCGACGTTCACACCGGCGAGGTCGGAGAGCCTGCCGGCCACCGTCGCGTACATCCGCTCCGGATCGATCGACCAGTCGGGCGCGTGCGCGACCCGGTAGAGAGTCTTGGCCAGGTGCCGACCGTTGGGAGTGAGCGATTCCGGGTCGTTCTGCTCGTCGGGTGCCCGTAGCGCCGAGGGCTCCAGAGCCAACCGCCGCCAGCTCTGCATCTCTCGCCGAGCCGCCAGGACGGTCGGGTAGTCGCTCGTGTTCATGGTGCTCAGAACGGTGCGGTTGGCGCGCTCGACGAGACGGGACCGCATCTCGCTCCGGCGCTCGCGTTCGGCGTGAACGTCCACGACGAGGCCGTCTTCCTGGCGCCTCTTGGTGGAAAGAAAGATCCTTCCACGGTCCGCCGCACTGACGACCGCATTGAGGAAAGCCGCCGATGCGGGGAAGCGCAGGCGCGCCGGGGCGTCGCCGATCTGTCGTAGATCTTCGCGAACCAAATGGAAGCGACGCAGCCCGTGTTCGCCCTTCGCGGGCTCGTAGCGAAGCGTCACCTCGTATCGGAGGCAGGTCGCAGATGGCCGCGCGCGTTCGCCCAAGTCGTCCTCGACCTCGCCCGGCACGATCATCTCCGCGGCCAGGGTCATTTCGTGTCGTTTGCCGCGGTATCCATCCCAGAAGAGATCGCGAGGGTCACTCCCGGTGTTGCCGGCGGCGCTTCGTACTCGTTGCGTGGCCTGCTGGAGGGAATCGGTGGCGAGGTACGACAGAAATTCGATGGCGTCGAAGACGTTCGACTTGCCCATTCCGTTGGCACCGGCGATGCAGGTGAAAGGCCCGAACTCGACATCGACGTCGAGCAGGTTCTTGAACCCCCGCACCTCCAGACGCGTCAGCATGGTCAGGGCGCCCGGTGCGGCGTCCTTGAAATGCGACCAGCGCAGGTCGTCGTACTTGCGCCACTGGTCATCGCAGCCCTCCGGGAAGATGCGGCGCTCCATCGGCTTGCCGGTGCGGCTCGCCTTCCTCTCTTCGAGGGTGTGGAGGTCGTCCAGGCGCTTGATGAAGAGCAGGTAGGTGATCTGCTCGATGACCTCCAGTGGGGTGTTGGGGCGAGTGTTGGGGCGAGTCCGCGTGCGATCGGCGGATAAGTGCCCAGCTGAGGAAGCGGTCGAAGAGTTGGGCCGGCACGGGAGCGTCGTGCGGGTTCAGGGTGTGCAGTTGACCGGCCGCATCGTGCAGCAGCCCACCCAGGTAGACCAGCAGCGCCACCCGGTCGTGCGCGTACTCCCGCAGGAGGGTGAGTCGCGCGGTCGCGCAGGGCCAGGGCGCGGCGCAGGCCCGGCAGAGCCAGAGTGGACGCAGCGGCAGATGCGGGCGCGGCGGGCTCACCATCGGCCGCCGTTGGCCCGCCAGGTCTGCGCCGGGGTGAGCCAGCCGACCCGGCCGACCTGCGGGTTGGCCCGAGTCACCTCGTCCCACCAGCGGCTGTTCGGCGGCGGCGCCGGGGGTTCGGTCGGGACCGGCGCGTGCCGGTCCGGGCACGTGGCCCAGCGCAGGCCGCACGAGCACCAGCGCCGTCCGCGCCGCCAGGTCCGCCGGTGTCGCGGCCCGAGCAGCACCGGCCCGTCGTTGCGCTGCCGGCCCGGCCACACCTCAGTGCCGCCCTTCGGGTACGCGGAGCTGTCGGTCGGCGCGCGCCATCAACTCGTCGACCGCCCGCTCGGACAAGCCCCGTGAGTGCAGCACCCGCCTCCCCCACCGGTGCAGGCGGCAGGGATACGGGGTGCGGTCGCTGCGGCACATCGGCCCGGCCGGCCAGGACTCGGGGGAGTGCACCACCACCGCCCGCACCGCCGTCCGCACATGTTCGCCCGTCACGTATTGAGGCATCGGCAGCTCGCCGAGCACCTTCTCCACCGCGTCGACCGGCTCGTTGACCAAGGGCTGCACGCGTACCGCCTTCCTCTCGCTGATCGGGGTTGCGGCGCCGAGGCGGATGGGGGCAGCCGTTGCGCGGCGACTGGAGCCCAGCACCCACCCCGGGCCAGCTCGATGCACCCGTCGGTGGCGACGGGCGTGATCCGGCACCCGGCCGACCTCTGGGGGTGGTCGACCGGGTGCGTCTTTCGGGACGACCAGCCGGTGGTTTGCAGACCTGGGAGCCGGTCGAGGGAAACTTTGTCAGACTAGCTTGGCAAAGTCAACGGAGTAGTTCGTACTTGTCTTGCAATGTTGCTTGTGATCAAATGGCGGGTGCAGACCAGGGAGCCCATATGCCCGCCAAACCCAAGTGGGCGCAGCTAGCGGATCTCATCCGCGAGCAGATTGCGTCCGGAGAACTCGCACCCGGCGACAAGTTGCCGTCCACCGCTCAGCTTCGGCTGGAGCACGGCGTGTCGGCCGGTGTGGTGCGCCAAGCCATCCTCGTGCTCCAGACCCAAGGGCTGGTTGAGGGTGTGCATGGCCTCGGCGTGTTCGTCGCTGAGCGCTCGACCGAGAGTGGCGAACGCTGACCGTTTGCGAGTGCAGTGCAGCGAGGCTGGCTATTGACCAGCACTTAGAGGGCATCTCATCCAGGTCTGGTCTGATACACGCTGGTTGGTGCCCTACTGGTCGCCCGCGGCGCCGCCCGCGCCGTAATCGCTTCCCATCCAGCCCGTGATCGTTGGCGGCTCAGCTGTAGTCGCCCCGGCGTGTCGACTTGCTCAGCTGCCAACGTTCCAGTCCTGGACGGGCGCCATCCTGACGCGACCATCAACCCGAAACAGACACACCATCACGTACCTGAACGGGATGCCCTTTTATAAGGGAGCAGGGCGTGGCCCCGCCGAGCAAGATCGTTAGTGAGCAGGAAGTCCTCGCCTGGTTCGTCGAGGGGCGGACCTACCGTTGGATGTCCGGCGAGTACCTCCGCAAGTACGACATCGTCATGACCGGGTCGAGCTGGAGCTACTTCCGGGAGAAGCACGGCATTACGCGCCGCCTGGTCAGGACGACGATCTCATTCCGTGGTCGGTGAAGCCTGAGCACCGCTCTGTGTACTTCCTGCTCATGCTGCGGGTGGAGGCCAGACGTCGTGCGGGCAAGAGGTTGAGCGATGATGACCAGGTCAGGCCCAGTGGGTTCAAGCGCAAGCTTGAGGACGGCGACCAGGTCGTCGACTACGACCAGGCTTCGGAGGCTGGCTTCATCCTCTCGTGCCTCGGCGTCCTGGAATCGACATGGACATTATCAGGCCAGCCTCGCGGAGTTCCCGACGCTCGACCTGATCCCGGCTGCCTGGCTTCACCTGACCGTGCAGGGGATCGGCTTTGTCGACGAGGTCACGGACGTGGAGTTCAGCAGGCTGACGGACCTGGTCCAGCGCCGGCTCGGGGCGCTGACCCCACCAACGGTGACCTTTCACCGGCCTGTCGTCCGGCCGGAGGCGGTCTACCTACCTGCTGACCCGCCCGAGCCCGTCAGAAGCTTGCGCGATGTCGTACGCCACGCCGTGGCCGAGGTTCTGGGCGACGATCGGGTCGACCAGCCGGTACGGCCTCCGGGCGAGTACCGGCCGCACGTCAGCCTGGCCTACTCGAACGCCGAGCAGGACGCGGAGCCGATCGCCAAGGCGTTGAGTGAGGTCCACGCCGAACCGGTCTCCTTGACGCTCGGCCACGTCGACCTGCTGACGTTCCACCGTGATCGGCGGATGTACGAGTGGACGAGAGCGATACCGCTTCCGATCGGGGGTGGCGGATCCACCCGCGTGTGATCCCGAGGCTAGGTTTCTGCGCGTACGGGGGCGGGTGACGGCGGAACGGCTGGTCCTGCTGGTCCTGCTGGACCGGGTGGATTGGTTCATCCTGGAGCGCCCCGTGCTGGTCTGGCCGTGCCAGACCTACTGGGTCGACTACGGCACCGAGGAGCTTTGCGTCGACCGCCGCGACGGCCGAATCACCCGTACCCCCCGCTGGGTCTGTCGCTGATCCATCGACCTCTCTCGTCGGGCGACCGGGCCCGGGGTGGTTGGGGTTGTGCGTCGCTTTGGAGCTGATGACATCAACGGATCAGGCGGACGGTGCTGACCGTCCAAGCCGGCTTCCTGGTTGGCAGTGGTTGGTTCGCAGCGCGTAGCGGCCCTGGCGGGGTGGGAATCGTGAAGGTCAGGTTCGCCGACGCGGGATGGCCCAGCCGAGGAAGCGGTCGAAGAGTTGGGCCGGCTCTGGCGCGTCGTGCGGGTTCAGGGTGTGCAGTTGACCGGCTGCGTCGTGCAGCAGCCCGCCCAGGTAGACGAGCAGCGCCACCCGGTCGTGCGCGTACTCCCGCAGGAGGGTGAGTCGCGCGGTGGCGCACGGCCGGGGCGCGGCGCAGGCCCGGCAGAGCCAGAGGGGACGTAGCGGCAGGTGCGGGCGCGGCGGGTTCACCATCGGCCGCCGTTGGCCCGCCAGGTCTGCGCCGGGGTGAGCCGACCGACCCGGCCGACCTGCGGGTTGGCCCGGGTTACCTCGTCCCACCAGCGGCTGTTCGGCGGCGGCGCGGGGGGTTCGGTCGGGACCGGCGCGTGCCGGTCCGGGCACGCCGTCCAGCGCAGGCCGCAGGAGCACCAGCGCCGTCCGCGCCGCCAGGTCTGCCTGTGTCGCGGCCCGAGCGGCACCGGCGCGTCGTTGCGCCGCCGGCCCGGCCACACCTCAGCGCCGCCCTTCGGGTACGCGGAGCTGCTGCTCGGCTTGGGCCGCCAGTTCGTCGACCGCCCGCTCGGACAGGCCCCGGGAGTGCAGCACCCGCCGCCCCCATCGGTGCAGGCGGCAGGGGTACGGGGTGCGGTCGCTGCGGCACATCGGGCCGGCTGGTCTGGCCCTAGTCTGGGCGCTTTACCGCTTGTAGCGTCACCAACTCGCCCAGCCCAGCGAAGTCGTTGGGGTTGGTGGTGTAGAGCGGCAATCCATGTGTGTGGGCGATGGAAGCGATCATGAGATCGGCGATGCGGCGACGAGTGCCGCGACCGGAGGCGAGAACCGCGGCGGCGATGAGACCGAAAGCGCGAGCTGCCTCGGCGTCGAAGGGCAGTGGATCAAACGTCGCTTCGACGTGCTGCAGGACGCTCATTCGGCGGGCTCGTTCACGAGGGTCATCAGTATGGTGCGGCCTGGCTGACAGTTCTGCGAGCGTGACGGCGCTGATGACCATCTCGTCCGGCAGGTGCTCGGGATCGAGCGCGGCGAGGTGAATGACGATGTTGGTGTCGATCAGGCCGCGCAGGGGGAGGTCACCACTCACGGTCGAACAGATCCTGCTCGATGGCACTGTCGATGTCGGCTCGGAACGTGGACGCATCGAGCACAGGGGAGGTGGCGAAAGCGGCCATCACCTCCGCCCGCGGTGCGAACGTGCGCCGTCGGATCGGGATCAGTCGACCGATCGGAGTGCCGTTTCGCGTGATCGTGAACGACTCGCCGCGCTCAACACCACGCATGATGGTGCCGGAGTCGTTGCGAAGCTCGCGCTGTGTGATCTCACGAGAAGCATGCTCAGCCACGCCGCCAGTCTAGAATGGGCAGCTCGCCGAGCACCTCTTCCACCGCGTCGACGGGCTGGTTGACCAGGGGCTGCACGCGTACCGCCTCCGCTCGCTGATCGGGGTTGCGGCGCCGAGGCTGGCGGGGACAGCCGTTGCGCGGCGGCCGGAGCCTGGCACCCACCCCGGGCCAGCTCGATGCACCCGTCTGTGGCGACGGGCGTGATCCGGCCCCCGGCCGACCTCCGGGGGTGGTCGACCGGGTGCGTCTTTCGGGACGACCAGCCCGTGGTTTGCAGACCTGGCAGCCGGTCATTGAGGGCTTTGCATGACAAGGTGTGCAGGTAAGGTGTGACTAATGCTTATTTGTTGTGGCTAGTGGTTCATGGTCGAATGGCGGTGCGGACTTGGGAGTGTGGATGCCCGCCAAGGCAAAATGGGCGCAGCTTGCCGACCACATCCGTGGGCGAATCGAGTCCGTTGAGCTTGCGCCGGGAGAGAAGCTGCCGTCGACCGCGCAGCTCAAGGAGGAGCACGGCCTGTCGCAGTCCGTCGTGCGACAGGCGATCCTGCGTCCAGCAGATGCAGGGCTGGGTCGAAGGCGTGCACGGTGTCGGCGTGCTCGTCGCCGAGCGGCCCACGGACTGACGGCACCGTGTTGCACCGGGTGACAGCGGAGCGGCTCGTCCTGCTCAACCGGGTCGAGTGGTTCCACCTCGACCGTCCGGTGCTGGTCTGGCTCGGCCAGACCTACTGGGTCGACCGGAACGCCGACGAACTCTGCGTCGACCGCGGCGATGGCCGGATCACCCGCACCCCGGGCTACGTCTGCCGCTGATTCCGCATGGTGTCCAGGACTGGCCGAGCCTGAATCGTTTACGTCATCAGCTCCAAAGCGTCCCCATGAGAGGGTCGCTTCCCGGCCGGGGCCGGCCCGCTGCCGAGCCCCCGGGGCGGCAGCGCAGCAGCTCAGGCCAGCCGGGCGAGCACCGGAGCCAGCGGCTCCAGCGCGTCCTTGCGTACCACGAAGCGGGTGACGCCCCAGCGGCGCTGGTGTTCCGCGACCGCCGCGACGATCTCGTCGGAGGTGCCGATCAGCACGAACGGCGTGGCCAGCAGCTCGGCGACGGTCAGGCCGACATCGCGCGCGTGCTGCGCTGCGGCGGCCTCGGCGTCGTCGGTGACCACCACCCGCTGCACCAGCGCCTCCAGCGCGGGCGGGTCGTCCCGGCCGGCCGCGCCGGCGGCGACGTGGGCCAGCTGCGCCTCGATCTGGTCGGTCCGCCAGCGTGCGTCGTGGGCGTGGCCGTCTTCCCGGGTACGCCCGAAGCCGGTCAGTCCCACCACGTCGGCGTGCGCGCCGGCCCAGCGCAGCAGCGTGGAATTGGCGGTGCCCATGGTCAGCGGGATGCGGGCCTGCACCGGGCGGGGCGCGGTCAGCCGCGCGCCCCGGATTGCCAGCTCGGGGGAGTCCACGGTGACCTCCTCGCCGTCGAGCAGGGCGCGGACCGCCTCGGTGACGGCGATGCAGCGCCGCACCCGGCCGGCGACGTCCGGGCGTTCCCGGCCGACGGCGCGCCATTCGGCCGGGGTGTGGCCGGCGCCGACGCCCAGCCGGGCCCGCCCGCCGGAGATCAGGTCGAGGGTGGCCACGTCGGTGGCGAGCAGCATCGGCTCGCGGACGCCGAGGTTCGACACGTTCGAGCCGAGCCCGATCGTCGTGGTCACGGACGCGGCGGCGGCCAGCGCGACGAACGGGTTCGTGCAGGAGCCGGGGTGATCGGGGGCGAGTAGCGCGTCGAAGCCGGCGGCCTCGGCGCGGCGGGCCAGGTCGAGCCAGCTCGCCGCGTCGGTCGGGGTGGCCTGGAGGGAGAAGATGGTCACCGGGCCAGCCTGCGCCGCCGGGGGCCCCGCTGGCCAGCCCGGACGGGCCGATTCTGCTGACCGGCGAATCCTCAGTCGGGCAGCGGCACGCCGAGCAGCTCCTCGGTCGTCCCGCCGCGCACCGCGTTCAGTGCGGCCACCATGGGTCCCATGCTGTCCCGCGCCTCCATGCCCTCGGCGGTCTCCTTGCCGGGTGCACCGCGACGCTGCCGGGGAGTCTACGTCCTCTCGTCGTCGGTGTCGGGCTCGTCCTCGTGCCAGCGGGCCCGCCAGGCGGCTTCCTGGGCCTCGTGGTTGACCCGCTCGTCGTGCACGGCCCGGCGCAGGGCATGCCGCGCGTCCGTGAACACCACCACCTCGACGGCGATCAGCCCGACGCAGATGGCGGTCAGCAGCGCGAGGGCACCTAACGCCGACAGGCGCTGTGCGACCGGCATGGCGGCGGTCAGCACCACCAACACCCCGACCCGGGTCCAGGTGAGGGTGTGCAGGGTCCGCAGCTGGAACAGCATGTTGGTGGCCAGATAGCAGATGACTCCGCCGAAGAGCAACGGCACGGCGGGACCGAACGACTTCTCGGCCAGCCCGCCCGCCGGCTCGGTGACCTCGCTGACGAGGTTCTCGCTGCCGAGGGCGAACAGGATCACCCCGGCGATCATCGGCAGGTACAGGTACGCGTAGGCGTCCCGGGCCATGGTCCTGCGCGCCCGGCCGGTGGCCGCGTGCAGCGCGATCCTGGCGGCCGGGCCGATCAGGTCGAAGTGGGCCCACCACAGGGCGGCGGTGAACACGATGCCCAGGGTGGCCGCCGCGACGCCGGGCCAGGTGACCGGCTTGCCGAGGAGGTTGCCGCCGACGCCGACCGAGATGATGGACTCGCCCAACGCGATGATCAGGATGAGGTCGTAGCGTTCGGTCCAGTGCTCGGCCGAGGTCACCGCCCAACCCCAGGCGCCCGCCACCAGCCCGGTGCCGTACTGGACCAGCACCACTGCGATCCACAGCAGGTCGCGGACGAACGCGGCCCGGCCCGGGTCGGCAATGGCCGCCGGGACCAACGCCGCGACCAGCAGCAGCAGGGTGCTGGCCAGCAGCTCCGGCAGGAATCGTTTCAGGTGCCCACGGTCGGTCGGGTTGTCCCGCACCCCACGCACGAAAAGGACCAGGTGCACCGCCCGGACGGCCACGTAGCTGCCCGCCACCACCAGCGGGCCGGCGAACCCCTCCTGGCGATCGCCGAAGGCGGTCGGCAGGGCCAGCGCGAAGGCGAACAGGGAGGCCATCGCGGCGACCATCAGCACCGGGACGTAACCCTCACCGAGCCGAATCCGGGTGGCGGCCATGCTGTGGATCACCCAGCACCACCAGAGCACGGCTAGCACCAGCATGGCGTGCAGCAGTTGCTTGCCGCTGATCTCGGCGGCGGTCGCCCGGATGATGATGAAGAACGACACGACGAAGACCAGGTCGAAGAAGATCTCGAACTTGTCGACCCGGGCGCCTGGCGCGATGGCGACGGCCGGTCCCAGGCGCCCCCGCCGCTGCCTGTCGCTCACCCGTCAACTCTCGCAGCGTCCGGCGCGCCCGGGGCCGATTCGGCGTAGTCCGTCGCCAGGCCCCGGCGTTCCCCGACCGTCCTCGGCCTGCCGGGCGGCCGTCCCCGCAACGGCGAAGGGCGCCCCGGTCGGTCAGACCGGGACGCCCTTCGGTGAGGGTGTTTACAGACCCAGCTCGGCCTCGAAGTTGCCGCCCTCCAGCCGCTCCTTGACCGCGACCAGGAAGCGGGCCGCGTCGGCGCCGTCGATCAGCCGGTGGTCGTAGGAGAGGGCCAGGTAGACCATCGAGCGGACCGCGATGACCTCGCCCAGCTCCGGGTCGTTGACCACGACCGGGCGCTTGACCACGGCACCGGTGCCGAGCATCGCCGACTGCGGCGACGGCACGATCGGGGTGTCGAAGAGCGCGCCCCGGCTGCCGGTGTTGGTCAGCGTGAAGGTCGCGCCGGCCAGCTCGTCCGGGCTGATCTTGTTGGCCCGGGTGCGCTCGGCCAGGTCGGCGATCCGCTTGGCGAGACCGCCGAGGTTGAGGTCACCGGCGTTGTGCACGACCGGCACCATCAGGCCGCGTTCGGCGTCCACCGCGATGCCCAGGTGCTCGGCCTCCGGGTAGGTGATCGTCCCGGCGCCCAGGTCCATGCTGGCGTTGACGACCGGGTAGGTCTGCAGCGCCTCGATGGCCGCCAGGGCGAAGAACGGCAGGAACGACAGCTTGACGCCGTGCCGCTGCTGGAACGACTCCTTGGCCTGCACCCGCAGCTTGGCGATCTTGGTGACGTCCACCTCGATCACCGTGGTCAGCTGCGCCATCTCGTGCAGCGACTGCTGCATCCGCTTGGCGATGGTCGCCCGGATCCGGGGCAGCTTCTCGGTGGTGCCGCGCTTCGCGCTCGGCTGCGGCCGGGCGGCGGCCGGCTTGGCCGGGGCCGCCGCGGCGGCGGCGGGCTGCGCCGGAGCCGGCGCGGCCTTGGCCGCCTTGGCCTTCTCCGCCGCCTCCAGCACGTCCTGCTTGCGGATCCGGCCACCGACGCCGGTGCCGTTGACCGAGGAGAGGTCGACGCCGTGCTCGCTGGCCAGCTTGCGCACCAGCGGGGTCACGTAACCGGCGGCCTCCTCGCCGCCACCCTGGGCGGGGGCGGACGGACGCCGCGGCGGCGCGCTCGGCCCGCCCGGTTGGGCGGCCTGCTCGGCCTTCGCCGGCTGGGCGGCGATCTCCGCCTCGGCCGCCGGCTCGTTGTACGACAGGCCCGGGGTCGGCTCCTCGACCACGGGCTCCGGCTTGGCCTCGGCCTTCGGCTCCGGCTCGGGCTTGGCCTCCGCCCTGGGCTCGGGCTTCGGCTCCGGCTTTGCCGCGGCCGGGGCGGCCCCGGCCGCGCCGATGATCGCCAGGTCGGCGCCGACCTCGGCGGTCTCGTCCTCGGCCACCTTGATCTCCAGCACCGTGCCGGCGACCGGGGACGGGATCTCCGTGTCGACCTTGTCGGTGGAGACCTCCAGCAGCGGCTCGTCCACCTCGACGGTCTCGCCGACCTGCTTGAGCCAGCGGGTGACCGTACCCTCGGTGACGCTCTCGCCCAGGGCCGGCATCTTCACCGGGGTGCCCTCGCCCGACGGCGCCGGGGCGGCCTGGGCCGGCGGCTGCTGCGGGGCGGGCTGCTCCTGCTCGGGCTCCGGGCCCGGGCCCGCCGCGGCGGCCGTCGGCTCGGCGGCCGGCGCGGCCGCCTGCTGCGGGGCGGCCCCGCCGCCACCGGCCTGCTCGCCCTCACCGGCGATGACGGCCAGCTCGCTGCCCACCTCGGCGGTCTCGTCCTCGCCGACCACGATCCGGCTCAGCACGCCCGCCGCGGGCGACGGGATCTCGGTGTCCACCTTGTCGGTGGACACCTCAAGCAGCGGCTCGTCGACCTCGACGGTGTCGCCCTCCTGCTTGAGCCAGCGCGTGACGGTGCCCTCGGTGACGCTCTCGCCGAGCCGGGGCATGGTGACCGATACCGGCATGTTCTCCAGACTCCTTCATTTCCCTGATGGGATCATCGCCCGTCGCCGGACGCCGCGGTTGTCGTGGTCAGGCGTGCGCGTGCAGCGGCTTGCCGGCCAGGGCCAGGTGCGCCTCGCCCAGGGCCTCGTTCTGCGTCGGGTGGGCGTGCACGAGCTGCGCCACCTCGGCCGGGTACGCCTCCCAGTTGTAGATGAGCTGCGCCTCGCCGATCAGCTCACCGACCCGGGCGCCGACCATGTGCACGCCGACCACCGGGCCGTCCTCGACCCGGACCAGCTTCACGAAGCCGGCGGTCTTGAGGATCTGGCTCTTGCCGTTGCCACCCAGGTTGTAGTTGTAAGTCTTGATCTTGTCAGCGCCGTACTGCTCCTTGGCCTTCGCCTCGGTCAGGCCGACCGATGCCAGCTCGGGGTCGCAGTAGGTGACCCGTGGGATGCCGGCCTCGTCGATCACGGCCGGGTTCTGGCCGGCGATCTCCTCGGCGACGAAGATGCCCTGCTGGAAGCCGCGGTGGGCGAGCTGGAGGCCGGGCACGATGTCGCCGACCGCGTAGACGTTCGGCACGCTGGTGCGCAGCCGCTCGTCGGTCAGCACGTAGCCGCGGTCCATCTTGACGCCCTGCTCCTCGTACCCGAGGTTGGCGGTGCTCGGGCCGCGCCCGACGGCGACCAGCAGCAGCTCGGCCTCCACGGTGTCGCCGCCGGCGATCGTCACCTTGACGCCGCTCTCGGTCTTCTCGACCTTCTCGAACGGCTTGCCGACCTTGAAGTTGATCTTCCGCTTGCGGAAGGCCCGCTCCAGCGCCTTGGACGACTCCTCGTCCTCGGCGGCGACCAGGCGGGGCAGCGCCTCGATGATCGTGACGTCCACGCCGAAGGACTTCCACACGCTGGCGAACTCGACGCCGATCACGCCGCCGCCGAGCACGATCGCCGACGACGGCACCCGGTCCAGGACCAGCGCGTGGTCGCTGGTGATGACCTTCTCACCGTCGACGTCCAGGCCGGGCAGGCTCTTCGCGTACGAGCCGGAGGCCAGGACGACGTTGCGGCCGGTGTAGCGCTTGCCGTCGACCTCGACGACGTTGCTGCCGACCAGCTTGCCGTGGCCCTCGACGATGGTGATCGCCTTGTTGCTCTTGAGCATCCCCTGGAGGCCCTTGTAGAGCCGGGAGATCACGCCGTCCTTGTACGAGTTGACCCCGGCCATGTCGATGCCGACCAGCTCGGCCTTGATGCCGAACTGCTCCGACTCGCGGGTCTGGTCGGCGATCTCGGCGGCGTGCAGCAGGGCCTTGGTGGGGATGCAGCCGTTGTGCAGGCAGGTGCCTCCGAGCTTGCCCTTCTCGACCAGCGCGACCGTCAGGCCCAACTGGACGGCGCGCAGGGCGGTCGCGTAGCCGCCGCTGCCACCTCCGAGAATCACGATGTCGAAGGTCGCTTCGTTCGGCTCGCTCACGTCCAACTCCCAGGTCGCGTCGCTGCATAGGGGGTCACGGTGGGGTAACAGGGACACACCCCACCTCGGTCATCTTGTCACTAGGGGATGCGAAGCGCGTACTGAGGTGCCCAACGACACGTCGGCGGCACGTACTCTTGGCACCGTCTTCGATGACGGACGGGGGAGGAGTGAGTCGGTGGGGCTGTTCCGGCGACGCAAGCAGACGGGCGCGGTCAGTCGCGGTCGCCCCGCCGACCGGGCCGATCTGGACCATCTTGAGAACTTTGTCCGGACCCGGCGTGGTGTCGAGGCGTACATCGAGCCGCGGACGACGGTCACCGAGACCACCGTCATCCTGATCGCCGACGACGGGGAGTGGACCCGCCGCCGCGTCGACGGCCCGGAGGGCGCTCGCCGCTTCGCCCACCGCCTGGCCATCCCGATCTACGACGTTCGACTGATGGGCTACCCCCAGCGGATGCGCGACTACAACGAACGCCGCAAACGGCGCCCCGAGCTCTTCTGACCCCGCCTCGCCCGCCCCGCCCCGCCCCGCCCGCCTCGCCCGCCTCGCCGTCGTCGCGTGCGGGCGTTCGGGCCGTGGGCGGCACGCAATATGCGGCAAGTCGCGGTGTCCCGGGCGAGTCCAGGCAGCAACATGCCGCAAACGGTGTGGATCTTGGTGCGGCGCGGGGCGGCGCGGGGCGGTGCGGGGCGGCGCGGTGCGGCGCGGGGCGGCGCGGGGCGGCGCGGGGCGGGCTCTGCGCGTACTCGTGGGGAGTGGGACGGGCGGGTGGGTGTGGACGCGGACGGGGCGCCCCCTGGTGGGAGGCGCCCCGTCGTGGTGTCACATCGTCGTCAGCCGTTGGCGGCGACGTCCTCGACCAACTGCACCAGGGTGCGGACCGGGACGCCGGTGCCGCCCTTGGTCCAGTAGCCGGTCGCCTCGCCCGAGTGGTAACCCGGGCCGGCGATGTCGATGTGCGCCCAGGCCACGTCCTCGGTGACGAACTCGCGCAGGAACACCCCGCCCTGGAGCATGTGCCCGGCCCGGTCCATGCCGGCGTTGACCTGCGAGATGTCCGCGACGTCGGAGTCCATGCCCTTGCGCACGTCGTCCGGCAGCGGCATCGGCCAGGCCGGCTCGCCGACGGACTCGCCGACGGCCTTGACCCGCTCGCACAACTCGGGGGTGCCCATCACGCCGGCGATCCTCTTGCCCAGCGCGATGACCTGCCCACCGGTCAGGGTGGAGGTCTCGAAGAGGTAGTCGGTGCCGTCCGCGCAGGCCCGCGCCATCGCGTCGGCCAGGATCATGCGGCCCTCGGCGTCGGTGTTGAGCACCTCCACCTTCTTGCCGTTGAACATGGTGATCACGTCGCCCGGCCGGTAGCTGGTGCCCGACGGCATGTTCTCCGCCATCGGCAGGTACCCGGTCACGGCCACCGACGGCTTCAGCGTGGCGATCGCCAGCATCGCGGCGCCGACGGCGGCCGCGCCGGCCATGTCCGACTTCATCTCCCACATGCCCTGGGCCGGCTTGATCGAGATGCCACCGGTGTCGAAGGTGATGCCCTTGCCGACCAGCGCCACCCGCTTGCCGTTCGCCCCGCCCTCCGGCGTGTACGTGAGCTTCACCAGGCGCGGCGGGGCCTCCGAGCCCTGCCCGACGGCGATGATGCCGCCGTACCCGCCGGCGGCCAGGGCCGCCTCGTCCAGCACCTCGACGCCGAGCCCGGCGGCCCGGGCGGCGGTGGCGACGGCCTCGGCGAAGGCCGGCGGGCGCAGCTCGTTCGGGGCGGTGTTCACCCAGTCCCGGCTGATACGCACCGCACCGGCCACGGCCGTGGCCCGGTCGATCTCGCCCCGGGCGGTCGCGTCACCGGCGTCCGGCACCGCGATCAGCACCTCGGCCACCGGCGTGCGTCGGGTCGGCTGCGGCTTGGTCTTGTAGCCGGCGAACCGGTAGCCGCCGAGCAGCGCGCCCTCGGCGACCGCGCGCAGCGCGGCCGGGGCGTCGGCGTCGTCGGGCAGCGGCAGGGTCAGCGCCACCCGGGCCGCGCCGGCGAGCGCCCGGACGACCGCGCCGGCCGACCGGCGCAGCGTCTCCGGGGCGGGGGCGGCGCCGGTGGGCTCCGGACCGAGCCCGACCGCGGCGACGATCGGCGCGGTGACGGTGCCCAGCGTGGCCAGCTTGGTCACCTCGCCTGGAGCGCCGGTCGCGCCGAGCAGCGCCAGCGTCTCGGTCAGCTTGCCGTCGAAGGCGGCGGCGATGCTCTCCGCGCCGCTGGCGAGCAGCAGGGTGCCGGCGAGGCCGCTGGTGGCGCCCTGCTCTCCGGTCTGGCTGTGCACGCCGATCACGATCGCGTCGACGGCGAGCTCTGCGGGGTCGGTGTCGACCAGGCTCAGGGTGGTGCTGGGCGATGTCACTGAAGCTACTCCGGGCGGGCCGGGCCGGTCGCGTCGTCGCGTACCGGCGATGAAGGTCTCCGGCGGCAACCTACCCGCCGAAAGCTTGGCTGTCCCGCCGATGGCTGTCCCGGCGGGTCACGCCGATGCTAACCAGCGGCGGGTACCCCGGTAACCAGCGGCGGGTACCCAGGTAAGTTGCCACCCATGACGGACGTGACCTCCGACGCCGCCGCGACCCGGCTGCGCCGTTCCCCGCTGCACGAGCGGCACACCGCTCTCGGCGCGAAGTTCGCCCCCTTCGGGGGCTGGGAGATGCCGCTGGAGTACGCCGGGGGCGGCGTGCTGAAGGAACACGCGGCGGTGCGGACCGCCGTGGGCGTCTTCGACGTCTCCCACCTGGGCAAGGCGCGGGTCACCGGGCCGGGCGCGGCGCAGTTCGTCAACGCCTGCCTCAGCAATGACCTGGGCCGCATCGGTCCCGGCCGGGCGCAGTACACGCTCTGCTGCGACGACGCGACCGGTGGCGTGGTGGACGACATCATCGCCTACCTGCACGCCGACGACCACGTCTTCCTCATCCCGAACGCGGCGAACACCGCCGAGGTGGTGCGCCGGCTGCGCGCCGCCGCGCCGGCCGGAGTCACCGTCACCGACGAGCACGAGGCGTACGCGGTGCTGGCCGTGCAGGGCCCGCGCTCGGCGGAGCTGCTCGGCGGGCTGGGCCTGCCGGTGGAGCACGGCTACATGAGCTTCTCCGCCGCCACCCTGGCCGGGGTGGAGCTGACGGTCTGCCGCACCGGCTACACCGGCGAGCTGGGCTACGAGCTGGTGGTGCCGGCCGCGCACGCGGTCGCGGTCTGGGACGCGCTGTTCGCCGCCGGGGAGCCGTTCGAGCTGCGGGCCTGCGGGCTGGCCGCCCGGGACACGCTGCGCACCGAGATGGGCTACCCGCTGCACGGGCAGGACCTGTCGCTGGAGATCAGCCCGGTGCAGGCTCGCTCCGGCTGGGCGGTGGGCTGGGACAAGCCGGCCTTCTGGGGCCGCGACGCGCTGCTCGCCGAGAAGTCCGCCGGCCCGAGGCGTACGCTGCGCGGCCTGGAGGCCGTCGACCGCGCCATCCCGCGCCCCGGCATGACCGTGTACGTCGGCGACGCCCGGGTCGGCACGATCACCAGCGGCACCTTCAGCCCGACGAGGAAGGATGGCATCGCCCTGGCGCTGCTCGACACGGCCGCCGAGCTGGCCGACGGCGCCCTCGTCGAGGTCGACATCCGCGGCCGCCGCGCCCAGATGCGCCTCACCCGCCCCCCGTTCGTCCAGCCCTCGGTCAAGTAACCCCCCGGCCTTCTCCGCCCGGCCCGTTGATCAAGAAGTTTGCGTCTGCCGGAGCCCCGAATCTGACGCAAACTTCTTGATCAACAATGCGGGGCGGACCGGCGGGCCGGGGTGGGTGGGCCGGGGAGGGGGTCAGGCGGTGGGGGGTTCGCCGGCGTCCAGGACGGCCTGGGTCCAGCCGCCCTCGGTGACGCCGGTGCCATCGAGGAGGGCCCAGTCGACCACGTCGGCCGCCTCGACGACCACGGGAGAGCCGATCCGGACGGTGGGGTCGGTGTTGGCCTCGCTGGCGCTGGCGCCCACGATCCGCTCCGGCGCCTCCCACGAGGTCACCCCGGCCCAGACGAACTCGGGGCCCTCGTCGCCGGGCAGGCCGTACTTGACCACCAGCTGCGAGTCCGGTGGCAGCTGGCCGGCGAGGAAGCGGGCGCGGACGCCGTCCAGCCCGGCCCGGGCGGTGGCGATCGCCTTGCTCATCGCGTCACCGGGCCGGGCGTAGCGGACGTCCGGCTGGATGCCGGAGAAGAGCGTCGCGCAGGCCGCCGCGTAGTACTTCCCGGGCGGGCCCGGGTGCCCGGGCGGCGGGCGCAGGCTGAGGAACGAGTCGGCCTCCGGGTCGGTGGCCGGGTCCAGCTCCAGCCGCAGCAGCACCGGGGCCGTCGCGCCGTGCTGCTCCGGATTGCCGTACGCCACCGCGATGTCGTGCCCGGTCACCGTGGCCAGCACCGGCAGTTGCACGAACGCCGGCACCTCCTCGCCGCTGAGCCCGTCGGTCCAGTCCCGCAGCAGCCGCCGGGCGGCCCCGGTCATCACCGCGCCCCAGGCCCGGGTGAGGTGGTCCGGCACGCCCTGGGTCTGCAACTCCAGCAGCCCGAACCGGCGCAGCCCCTTGGTGGTGAACCAGAGCCCCTCCGCGTCGGAGGAGTATGGCACCAGCACCCAGTCGACCAGGCGTACCCGGCCCTGGGCGTCGGGCAGCGAGCGCAGCGCGGTCGCCGGGTCGAGGAACTGCAACCCGAAGACGTCCACCACGTCGCCGTCGACGGACTCGGCGACCGCGGCGGCCACCGCGCGGGCCGCCCACTCGTGCGCCGGCGGCCAGCCCGGCCGGTACTCGGCCTGCACCACCACCAGGTGGCTGGCCGCGGCCAGCCGGCCGAGCTGCGCCTCGGTGGCCCCGAACGCGGTGAGCAGGTCCGGCGGCAGCTGCGGGAACTCGTCGACCGACCGGGTGTCCACCGTCATCAGTGGGCTGTCCAGCATCTGCGTCGCCAGCCCGTGCACCGGCTCGGCCAGCCGGCCCTCCAGCGCCCGCACGGCCGTCTTCGGGCTCACCCGCGGCAGCCCCGCCATCGGCACCAGGTAGGTCGCGCTCAGCGACTCCGGCACCGGGATGGGCAGGAAGTCGTCCGTGATGAGCAAGTCGTCCCCCGGAAGGCCGTGCCGGTGCTGTCGGGGCAAACGCTACCCGCCGTCCGGTGCCGCGTTCAGCCGGACAGCACCAGTCCGAGGTAGACCAGTGTGGTGACCACCTCCACGCCGGCGCCGAGCACGTCGCCGGTGACGCCGCCGAACCGGCGTACCACGTGGCGCAGCAGCCCGACCGCCATGGCGAGCGCCGCCCCGACGGCGAGCGGCCCCTGCCATGGGCGGCCCGGCACCGCCGGGACCGCCGCCAGCGCGACGGAGGCCGTGCCGACCGCCAACGCGACCGGCCCCACCGTCCCGGCGACCAGCGCGCCCAGCCCCTCCGGCCGGGCCGCCGGCACCCCGCGCCGGCAGGCCACCGTCACCGCGAGCCGCCCCGCCGCCGTCGCGGCGACCACGGCCGCGAGCGCCGCCGGCCAGGACCGCCCCGCCAGCTCCGCGAGGGCCGCCGCCTGGAGCAGGAGTACGACCACCAGCGCGACCACCCCGAACGGCCCCACGTCCGGCTTCTTCATGATCTCCAGCGCCGCCGCGCCCCGCCGGTACGACCCCAGCGCGTCCACGGTGTCGGCCAGCCCGTCCAGGTGCAGGCCCCGGGTGAGCAGGGCGGCGCAGCCCACCGTCACCCCGGCGGCGACCAGCGGGGGCGCGAGCGCGGCCAGGAGCAGCAGCACCCCGGCGAGCACCGCGCCGAGCAGCGCGCCGACCAGCGGGGCGAGGGCCATCGCGGTGCCCGCCACCGGGCGGTCGATCCGGCCGGCGCGGACCGGCAGCGTGGTGAAGGTGGTCAGCGCCAGCCGCAGGCCGTCGGCGACCCGCGGCTCAGCCGGCACGCCAGCCGGACGGGTCCGGCTCCGGCTCGGTGCTGGTTGGTCCGGGGCCGGCCGGTTGCGGCTCGGTGAAGTCCGGCTCGACGGTGGTCGGCCCGGGGCCCGCCGGTTGCGGCTCGGTGAAGTCCGGCTCGGTGCTGGTCGGTCCGGGGCCGGCCGGTTGCGGCTCGGTGAAGTCCGGCTCGTCCTCGTCGGGCTCCCCGCCGCCCAGCCGGGGGTGGGCCGGCAGCGCGGCGGTCAGCGCCAGCACCGAGCGCAGCAGCGGCAGGGCGGTCAACGCGTTCGCCCCCTCGCCCAGGTCCAGCCGCAGGTCCAGCAGCGGGGTCAGGCCGAGCACGTCGGCGGCGAGCCGGACGGCCGGGTGGCCGCCATGGTCGGCCAGCAGGCACCAGTGCCGGGCCTGCCCGGCCAGGTCGCGGCTGATCATGCCGGCGGCCAGGCCGACCGGGCCGTCGAGCATGACCGGCACCCGGCGGGCGGTCGCGCCGAGCAGCACGCCGGTGGCCACCGCGATGTCGCCGCCGCCCAGCTCGGCCAGCACGTCCTTGGCGTCGCGGGGGGAGCGGCGGGTGCGGTGCAGCGCGTCCCGGACCGCCGCGCAGCGGGTCATCCACGCCGCGTCGTCGATCTCTCCGCTGGCGGTGATTACCCGGCCGAGTACCGCCGGGGCCTCCGCGCCGGCGGTCGCCGCCAGCACCGCGGCGGCGGCCGCCTCCGTGCCCGCGCCGCACGCCCCCAGCACCAGCAGTTGCACACCCGCGTCGGCGGCCTCCTCGGCCAGCCGCCAGCCGTAGCGCAGGGACGACTCGACGGCGGTGGCGCCCAGCGCCGGCTCGTGCTCCATCGGAGCGGCGGAGGGGGTGTCCACCACCTGGAGGCTGGCGCCGCTCTCGGCGGCCAGCCGGGCCAGCGCCCCCCGGCCGGCGCGGGCCTGCCGGGCCCGGCGCGACGACTCGCCGGGGACCGTGCCGGCGGCGGCGCCGCCGGCGTGGTCGCCGTGCAGCAGCAGCACCCGCACGGTCGCCCAGGGGGTGGGGGTCGCGGTGCCCTGGGTGGCGGCGGCGAAGCCGACCACCCGTTGCAGCGCGCCGAACCCGGCGCCGGGCACGTCCAGGCTGGCGAGCCGGTCGACGGCCTGCGGGCCGGCGTACTCGTCGGGCATGGGCAGTTCCATGCCGGGCTGGATGACCAGACCGGTGGCGACCATCGGCAGCGCCATGGTCGGCGCCGCCCAGGCGGCGCCGTTGGCGTTCACGGGCGCGGCCGGGGCGGCCGGCGCGGTCGGGGTCAGCACATCCGGCAGCGGCGTCTCCGGCGGCGCGCCGGCCGCGGGCGTCGCGTCCTGCCGCGCCGGGCCCGCCTGGGCGGGCACCCCGGCCGCGCGCGGCGTGACGGCGGGCTTGAGCCAGGCCGGCTGGCCGGCGACCACCAGCACCACGGCGTCGCAGGCGTCCGCGACGGCCCGGTTCGCCGCGCCCAGCGCGTCGGTGAAGGCCCGGCCCAGCGGGGTGGTCGGCACCAGCGACAGCCCCACCTCGGGGCTGACCAGCACGATCCGCGCCTCGCTGTCGCGGACCGCCGCAGCGAGCTCCGCGATGGTGGCCACGTCGTCGGCGGGCTGGTGCGCCGGGTCGAGCAGCACGGTCACCCAGCCGCCCAGGTCGTCCACGAGTAGCGTCTCGTTCGGGCCGGCGGCGGCGATCACGTCGGCCAGCCGGCGCGGGTCGTCGGCGGTCTCCTCGGTGGTCCAGCCGCCCGGCCGGCGTTCCCGGTGCGCCGCCAGCCGGGCGGCCCACTCGGTGTCCTCCGGGTCGGCGTCGGCGGAGGTCGCCACGTAGCGCACCGTCGGGGCGTCGCCCACCAGGGACTCGGCGAACTCCGACTTGCCCGAGCGGATACCGCCGAGCACCAGGACCGTGTTCCACCCGTCAACGGACATGCCCGTACCTTAAAGCCGCCCGGCGTGCCCTCGCCGGGCGGCCCGTGGTCAGCCGCAGTGCTCGAAACCGCTGGCGTAGCTGGCGCCGCCGGTCGACCCGCCCCACTTCACGCAGACCCCGCCGGCCCCGGCGCGGACCGGGCCGGCATAGTACTCGAACGCGCCGCTGTCGGTGCTGCGGGTCTTCCCCTGCACCTCCAGGAACGCCGACGTCGTGGTGCGCTCGCCGACCGCGGTCTCCTTCATGGTCACCACGCAGTTGGCCTTCGCGGCCCCGTTCCAGAGCAGGTACACCTTCCCCCGCCGGACGCCGTTCGAGGTCAACGCCGCGGAGTCGATCACCTGGTAGCCGCTGCCGCAGGCCTGCGTCGGCGTGTAGGGATTCGGCTTCGGCGGTGTGGTCGTGGTCGTCCCTGGCTGCGGGGCGGCGGTGGTGGTGGATGCGCTGGCTTCCGGCTCCGCCCCCGGTCGCGGGCTCGTCGTGCCAGTCGTGCCGGTCGTGCCGGTCGGGCCGGCGGTCGGCGTGGCCGAGGCCGGCCGGGAGCCGGTGGCGCTCGCGCCGGGCGTCGGCTTCCCGCTGCTGGTGCTGACGCCCGGACCCGGCGTGGCCGGCGTGGCCGCCGCGGCCTCGGTCAGTTCCGGGCCGCGCCGAGCGGGCTCGTCCGGCAGGAACGCCAGCACGGCGCCCACGGCGGCCAGCACGGCGACCACTCCGCCGGCCGCGCCGACCAGGGCCAGCCGGCGCCGCCGGGACGCGCCACCGGCCCGGTCCTCCCGGGTCGGGACGGCTTCCGGTGCGGCGTACGGGCTGGGATGGCCCGCGGGCGGCGTCGCCTGCTGGCCGCCCATCGCCGCCGGGTACGGCGGCTGCGGCTGCCCGGTGGCGGCCGGAAAGGACCAGCCCGGTCCGGGACCGGCCGGGCCGGCCGCCGGAGTGTGCGCGCCTGGCGGCGGCGGGACGTGCATTCCGCTCTGCTGCCCCGGCGGCAACCCGGTTCCCTGGGGAGCGACGGGCCGGCCCGGACCGACGCCGGGCACCGCCGACGGGCCGGCGGCCACCTGGGCGCCGTGCGGGTCCGGACCGGGGTGCGCGCCGGGGCCGGGCTGCCCCGCCGGGCCGGGTCGGTGCGCCGGCCCGGCCGTCGGTAGCGCCCCTGAGCCGGTGCCCGGACCAGACGTCGGTCCGGGTGTCGGCTGCGCCACCGCCGCGCCGGCGGCCGTCCCGCCCGACGGACCGCCCCCGATCGGCCCGCCAGCCGGGCCGCTCGGCCCGGCCGTCTGCGCCGGGATGCCCGCCCCGGGCAGCGCGGGCCCGTCCAGCGCCCACGGCGGGCGCGGCGGCACCCTGAGGACGGCGAGCGTGGCGTCCCGGGCGTCCAGGGCCGCCTCGGCGAGCCGTTCCGCGCTGGGCCAGCGGTCACCGGGGCTCTTGGCCAGGGCCCGCCCGACCACCTCGGCCACCGCCGGCGGGGTGCCCGGCGGCAGCGGCGCAGGCGCCTCCTGGGCGTGCCGCAGCGCCACCTGCAACGGGTTCTCCCCGACGAACGGGGGCTGCCCGGTCAGGCAGTAGTAGGCCACCGCTCCGAGCGCGTAGACGTCGGTGGCCGCCGAGACCGGCTGCCCGGTCGCCTGCTCCGGCGACATGTACGAGGCCGTGCCGAGCACCATGTGCGCCGCGGTCAGCGAGGCCATCGTGCTGGAGCGGGCGATGCCGAAGTCGACCAGCACCACCGTCCCGTCCCGCTTCACCAGCAGGTTGCCCGGCTTGACGTCCCGGTGCACGATGCCGGCGGTGTGCGCGGCGTGCAGCGCGGCGGCGACCTGCGCCACCACCGACATGGTCGACGTCGGGTCGAGCCGGCCGGCGCGCCGGATCCAGGTGACCAGCGGATCGCCGTCGACGTACTCCATCACCAGGTAGCTGACCTGGCTGCCGTCGGCGAGCGTCGCCGAGCCGAAGTCGTGCACCGCGACGATGCCCGGATGCCGCAGGGCCGCCATCATCCGGGCCTCGGCGTGGAACCGGGTGGTGAACTCCGGGTCCTCCACCAGCGCCGGCAGCAGGACCTTCACCGCCACCTCCCGGTCCAGCAGCATGTCGACACACCGCCAGACCGCGCCCATGCCGCCGGTCGCCACCCGTTCGCCCAGCCGGTACCGATTGCTCAGCACCACTCCTTGAGTCAGCACCGCGCCACCGTACCGGTCCGGGACGCTCGTGGTGATCACCGGCGGCCGGCCGCGGTGCCGCCCCGGGGGTGAGCGTCGAGCCGTCGTGCGGGCGGCCGACTACGCTTGCGGGGTCCGTCCCCGGGGACGGTGTAGCGGCGAGGGGAGACGCGGCATGGCGTGGAGCTGGCGGTACGAGGGCGCGAACGGCGCGTCGGTCGACGGACCGGCGGAGTCGTTCGGCAGTCAGGCGGACGCCGAATCGTGGATCGGCCAGACCTGGCGGGAGCTCGCGGCGTCCGGCGTCACCTCGGTCGCGCTCGTGGAGGACGACCGGGTGGAGTATCGGATGAGCCTGCTGCCGACGGCGGAGTGATGGGCTACGACCGCCCGGGCGGCGAGCCGCTGGTGCTCGGCGTGCCCCGGGCGGCGTTCCGGCCCAGCCCGGTCTTCCTGGCCCTGGTCGCGCTCTTCGTGGGCAGCGGGGTGATGGCCTGGAACCGGTTCGGCAACGTCCGGTTCGACGTGTTCCTCTTCGTGGTCTCGGGCTGGCTGGTCTCGCTCTGCCTGCACGAGTACGCCCACGCGGTGGTGGCGTTCCGGGCCGGCGACCGGGACATCGCCCACCGGGGCTACCTGACGTTGAACCCGTTCAAGTACACCCACCCGCTGCTGTCGATCGTGCTGCCGGTGGTGGTGGTGCTGCTCGGCGGCATCGGCCTGCCCGGCGGCGCGGTCTGGGTGGACCGGCACGCGATCCCGGGCCGGCTGCGGCACACCCTGGTCAGCCTCGCCGGCCCGGCCACCAACGTGCTGTTCACGCTGCTGCTGGTGGCGGCGCTGCGGATCGGTACGGGGACCCTCGGCGGGCCGGTCGAGTTCTGGGCCGGGGTGGCGCTGCTGACGTTCCTCCAGCTCACCGCGAGCGTGCTCAACCTGCTCCCGGTGCCCGGCCTGGACGGCGGCAACATGATCCAGCCCTGGCTGAACCCGCAGTGGCGGCGGATGTACGACATGTTCGCCCCGTACGGCTTCATCCTGCTGTTCGCGCTGCTGTGGAACCCGCGCATCGGCGGCTGGTTCTTCGACGGGGTATTCGCCGTCGGTGACCTGCTGGGCCTGCCGAGCTGGCTCTACGGCCTGGGGCTGCACCTGATCCGCTTCTGGCAGGGCTGACCCCGCCCCGGCGTACCCGGGAAGGGTCCTGGGCCGGCGCGGACGCCGCGCCGGCCCAGGGGAGGGTGTCACGGGCGCTGGGCCGGGCTCTCCGTCTTCGCCGCGTCCCGCTCGGTGACCGGCTCGACGATCTCGTCGATCGCCTTGAGCAGGTCGGCGTCGAGCTTGACGCCCGCCGCCTTGACGTTGTCGTGCACCTGCTCGGGGCGGGACGCCCCGACGATCGCCGAGGAGACGTTCGGGTTCTGCAGCACCCAGGCGATGGCGAGCTGCGGCATGGTCAGCCCGGCCTGCTCGGCCAGCGGCCTGAGTCGCTGCACCCGGGTTAGCACCTCGTCGGTCAGCCACTTGGCGATGAACCCGGCGCCGGACTTCTCGTCGGTGGCGCGGGATCCGGCCGGCGGCGGCTGACCCGGCAGGTACTTGCCGGACAGCACGCCCTGGGCCATCGGCGACCAGACGATCTGCCCGATGCCCAGCTCCTCGCTGGTGGGGACGACCTCGGTCTCGATGACCCGCCAGAGCATCGAGTACTGCGGCTGGTTGGACACCAGCGGGACCCGCAGCTCGCGGGCGAGCTGGTGGGCCTCGCGGATCTGCGAGGCCTTCCACTCGGAGACGCCGATGTAGTGCGCCTTGCCGGAGTGCACGATGTCGGCGAACGCCGACATGGTCTCCTCCAGCGGCGTGCTGTAGTCGTACCGGTGGGCCTGGTAGAGGTCCACGTAGTCGGTGCGCAGCCGGCGCAGCGAGCCGTTGATCGACTCCATGATGTGCTTGCGGGACAGGCCCCGGTCGTTGCGGCCCGGCCCGGTCGGCCAGTAGACCTTCGTGAAGATCTCCAACCCCTCCCGGCGCTCGCCCGCGAGGGCCTTGCCCAGCACCTCCTCGGCGCGGGTGCCGGCGTACACGTCGGCGGTGTCGAAGGTGGTGATGCCGGTGTCCAGGGCGGCCCGGACGCAGGCCAGCGCCGCCTCCTCCTCGACCTGGGAACCGTGGGTGATCCAGTTGCCGTACGAGATCTCGCTGACCATCAGGCCCGAACGGCCTAGGTGTCGGAATTCCATGTCCTCGACCCTAGTCCGGTCGGATCATGGCCACCGGTCGGCGCGGCGGCGGGTGGTTCAGAGCACCGGGTGCGCGTCGGTCAGCAGCAGGTCGATTTTGGCCAGCACCGCGTCCCGACCCGGGTGCACCGGGTCGATCAGCGGCTCGCCGCGCCGGTCCAGCGCGCCCCACCGGCCGGTGCGGTCGTTGGCCAGGAACGCCACCGGGTGGATCACCAGCTCCGGATGGGCCGGTGCGACCAGCACCCTGCCGGTGCGGTCCACCACGCCCCGGAAGCCGCCCAGTTCCACCACCGCCAGCCCCTCGTCGGTGAAGCCGTCGAGCCGACGGCCGTTGGCCAGCGCGGTGCGGAAGCCGTCGTAGCGGGTCGGGACGACCAGCCGGCCATCACGGTCGACCGCGCCCCAGCCGCCCCGGCGCACCGCGGCGGCCCCGCCGGTGAACGGCCGGACGTCCTCGAAGCCCGCTGGCACCACCACGGTGTCCTCCGGGTCGATCGCCATCCAGTCCGCCTCGCCGCCGCGCGACACCCAGGCCAGGCCGTCGGAAAAGGCCCGCACCGCCGCGTACGAGGGGCCGATCAGGGTGGTGCCGGCCTCGTCGATCAGCTCCCAGTCGGGGGCGTCCGGGCGGCGTACCCAGGCCAGGCCCTCACGAAAGGGCTGCGCCTCGGCGTACCGGTAGTCGAGGACCAGCTCACCGTCGGCGTCTGCGTATCCCCAGCGGTCCAGGCGGCCGTCGAGCGTGGGCACCGGGGACCGGCGTCCGCGCAGGACCTCCTCCCGGCTGCGCGGGTACGGCCCGAAGCCGCCCTCCGCGACCGCCCGGGTGTGCACCGCGTCCAGGCAGACCCGGATCCGCTCGGTCAGCTCCGGGTCGTCGGCCCGGCGCAGGTCCAGGGCCCGCTCGAAGTGCTCGCAGGCCTCCATCAGCCGTCCCTGGTCGTAGCAGGAGCGGCCCGCGTGCTCGTGCAGGGCCGCCCGCAGCCGGTCTGGCAGCTCGGCCGAGTTGGCCTCGGCGAAGAGCCGATCCGCCTCGGCGAACTCGCCTTTCCAGCGCAGCACCTCCGCCAGCCGGGCCCGGGCCAGCGCGGTGCGCCGCAGCTCCCCGGTCGCCTCCGCGTAGGTGAGGGCGAGCCGGCTGTCGGCGAGCGCGTCGTCCAGGTCGTGGGCGACCCGGGAGACCACCGCCCGCAGGCTGAGCAGCCGCGCCCGGGCCCGGTTGTCCAGGGACACGCCGAGCTTCTCGGTCAGCCGCCGCCGCAGCGCCCGCAGCTCGTCGGCGTCGTCGACGACCTCGCGCAGCGTCTCCGGGTCCAGCCGCCACTGGTACGAGGCCAGGACCTGCTCCGGGTCGGCCGGCGGCGCGGTGGTGGCCGGCGGCGCGGTGGTGGCCGGCGGCGCGGTGGTGGCCGGCGGGTCCACCGCAGTGGACGGGGTCGCCTTCGGGGTGGCCGGGGCAGCCGGTGCCGGTTCGGCCGTGGGGGCGGCGGCCGGGGGCGCCGGGACGGGCCGGGCGAACTGCTCCGGGGCGTCGGCGGGCGGCGTGGAGACCGGCGCGAGGGCCGGCGTCGACGCCGATGGTCCGGTCGGATTGGCGTCGGTCGGTGACAGGGGTCCCGAGACGGGCCGGACGGGCTGCTCGTCGGTGCCGTCGCCGGGCGGCGCGGAGACCGGCTGGATGGACGGCGCCGCGCCTGGGGTGCTCGGTCCGGCCACGGACGACGGGGCGCCCGACACCGGCCGGACGGGCTGCTCGGGCGTGACGTCCGGCGGTGTGGAGACGGGTCGGGCCGGCATCGCGGCAGCCCCTGGCCCGTCCGGTCCGGCCGTTCCCGCTCTGCCGGCGTCGGCCGGTGGTGCGGAGACCGGGGCCGACGGACTCGGGACCTCGGCCGAGGAGATGGACTCGGGGTGAGCAGTGCCGCCGAACGTGGCGTGATCGGCCGCCGGTTCCTGGTCGATCGCCGTGCCCAGGTCGGTCCGCCTCCCCAGCTCCGTCGGCCGCCCATGGGAGCCCGCGTCGGCCAGCATGGTCTGCTCGGCCAGCATGGTCTGCTCGGCCGGGCTGGCCTGGTCGGCCGGTGGCGGAAGGGGCGGCCCGGCCGGCGACGGGACGGGTGGTGCGGTTGCGGGAGCAGGTCCCGGCGACGAGGCGTCCGCCCCGTCGGCGGACGGGCCGGTGGCGTTGTCCGAGAAGTCCGAGAATCGGTCGGCGAAGGCGCCGCCGGGCACCGGCGGTCCCGACCGGGGCCGAACCGCCGCCGTGTCGTGGGCGGCCGTGGGGACCGGCGCCGGCGCGGACACCGGCCGGGCGGGCGGGACCGGGACGGCGGACTCCGCGGCCACCGGCGACGCCGGAACCGGCGCGGCGGGCGACGCGGGGCCGGCCTCGGAGGACCCCGCCGACGCCGACACCGGCGCGGCCGCATCGGCCTCGGCCGGGTGCGGTGCGGCGGGCTCCGCGCCGGTGGCCTGGTCTGGCACGGCCTGGTCTGGCACGGCCTGGTCTGGCACGGCCTGGTCCGGCACGGCCCGCTCCGGCGCCGGCACCGTCGGCGCGGGCCGTGCCGGTGGGGCGGGCGGCCCGGAGGCGGGCGCGACCGGGGGCGTCGCCGGTTCAGACGCGGCGGCGGGCGCGGCCTGGTCGGCGACCGGCCGGTGCGCGGGGGGCGCGGAGACCGGCCGGTGCGCGTCGTCGTGCGAAGACGGCCCGGCGAACCGTCCGTCCGACGGGTACCCGGATCGGGTGGCAGAGACCGGCTGCCCGGGCGGGGCGGACCCCGGGGCCACCGACCGGAATCCGGCCTGCGGCGGATCGGCCGGGGTCGGCGGCGTCGCGTCCGAAGACGGGCGGACGGCCGGCGCGGGCGTGGCCGCCTCCGCCGCACCGGACGGGGCGGACACCGGGCGGTCGTCTCCGCCAGCTCGGGGGTCGGTCCCGTCGGTCGGAGTCGGCGCCGACTCCGGCCCGGCGGGGCGAAACCAGGCCTCCGAGCTGTTCGGTTCCGACCTGGGTGCTGCCGGTGGCTCGGGGGAGGTGGGTGGCGGCGCAGGCGGGACGTACCGGCGCGGCTTGTCCGGCGTGATGGCCAGGGACGGGCCGGCGGTCGACGGGGCCGGTCCGGACGGGCTCGCCGGGGTGGACGGAGCGGGGGCCGGGCCGGCCGGGCGCTGCGGCGTGACCCGGTCCCGGGGCTCGGGTGCGGGCGGCCCGGAGACCGACCGGTGACCGACGGGCACTCCCGACACCGGTGGCTGGCCTGCCGCCGCCCGGGACGGCGGCTGCTGGCCGGACGGCGGGGAGAAGGACCGCGGGCCGGCGGCCGCGCCGGGCACGGGCCACGGCGCGGCAGGAGGTGCGGAGACGGGCGGCGGGGCGGCGGGCGGCCCGGAGACGGGGCGGGGCGCGGCCGGCGGCCCGGACGCCGGCTGCTGCCCGGGGGTCGGACGGCCGTGCGGCGGCGGCACCCGGTGGTCGGTGTGGTGGCGGGACTGCGCGCCGGGGGCGCCGGACACGGGTCGCCCGTCGGCCGGGAGCGCGGACGCCGGTCGGTGGTCGGCCGGGGCCGGGGCCGGGCGCTGGGCGGTCGGGGCGGCGTCGCCGGGCGCGGTGGGGCGCCCCGCGGCCTCCTGGCCGGGCCGGAACTCCATCCGCAGCCGGGCGGCCGGGGGCGACGAGACCGGCGCGGTGTGGTCGGGGCCGGGTGAAGCCGAGACGGCCCGGTCGTCGCCGGCCCGACCCGGTGTGCCGGCGGGGGCCGGCGACACGGGGCGTGGCACACCGGAGACCGGGTGCGTGACCCCGCGGCCGGCGCCGCCGGGCGGCGCGCCGGCGGCGCGTGGCGGAACGACGTCCCGCCCGTGGGGGGCACGTGGGTCGGTGACCGGGCGGACGGGCCCGCCGGCCCCCGAGACCGGCGCACCCGAGGTGGGAGCGGGGGAGACCGGGGCGGGGGAGACGGGCGCGGCCGGTGCCGGGCCGCCGGACGACGGCGCCCCGGAGACCGGCGCGGGCGAGCCCGGGCGCGCCGGGCCGTGGGCGGCGGGCCGCTCCTCGTGCCAGGCCGGGCGGCCGGGCCGCTGCTCCGGGTGCCGGCCGTGCTCCGGGGCGGGCCCGCCCCGACGGCTGCCGTCACGGTCCGCGCCGGGACGGCTCCACTGCTCGCGGTACGCCTCGGCGGGCGGCGCCGCCTCGCGGGGCCGGCGGTCCGGGTACGCCTCGGCACGGGCGGCCGCCTCGCGCGACGGCCCCCGCTCGTCGGGGTGGCGGCGTTCGTCGTACCCGTGCTGCCGGCGCTCGTCGGACACCCGCGACGGTGGGCGGTGCCCGTCGTCGTACCCGTTCAGGGCGGACCGGTGGTCGGCGTACCCGCGGGCGGGCGGGTGCTCGTCGTGGCCGCGGGGAGCCGACGGGGGTTCGGCGTGGCGCGGCTGCCGGCGCTCGTCCGGCTCGCGGTAGCGGTCGGGGACCTCCTGGTCGGGGCGGGTCCGCCGGTCGGCCGGGAACTGCTCGTGACCGTCCCACCGGCGGCCGTCCTCAGTCGAACGGCGGTCGGTCGGACGGCGGTCGTCGGTCGGACGGCGGTCGTACCCGGTGGCGGGCCGGCGGGGCGGCGGTGCCTCGTCCGGCTCGGGCATCCAGCCGGGCTCCACGCCGCGGGCCGGCTCGTGCCGGGGCCCGGGGGAGACCGGGGTGACGCCCGGGGCGGGGCGCTGCGGCCGGGCGTCGTACCGGTCGGGGGCGCCGCGGTCGCGGTGCCACGCCGCCTCGCGGGGCCGGTCGGCGCCCTCGCGGGGTCGGTCGGCGCCCTCGCGGGGTCGGTCGGCGCCCTCGCGGGGTCGGTCGGCGCCCTCGGGGCGGCGGTCCGCCCAGGCGGTACGGGCGGCACGGGAGGCGGGAGCGTCCGGCTCGGGCTGGCGGCGCTCGCGCTGCCAGGTCAGGTCGGCGGCCGGCCGCCGGTACGCCTCGTCGTCGTGCCGCCGGTACGCCTCGTCGTGGCGCTGCTCGCCCACCGGGTGGCCGCCCCAGCGCGGCGGCTCCTCGTCGTGTTCGTCCCAGGACCGCCCGAGGTACGTCCCGTCGGGGCGGGTCGGCGCGAGCGGGGGCACCTCGGTCCGGCCGACCACGGCGGCCCGGCCGCGCGGAGGCGGTGGCGGGGTGTGCCGGGCCCCGATGTCGCCGGGGTAGCGCTGGCCGGGGAACTGCGGGTGCCACTCGGTGGTCGGCTCGACGACCCAGGAGGGCTCGGCCGGATCGTGCCAGCGGTCGCGGTAGCCGCCCGTCATCGGGGGCCCTCGTCGCCGCCCGTGCGGCGCGGCCCGATGCCCGGCTCGCGTCGCTCGCTCACGGCGGTGTCACCTCGTTGGAAATTGTCGTGCCGGGGCCTCCACCTGCCGGTAGAGTCACCCAACCCCGGCACGGCATGGCTGCGGATGGAGGGTAACGGCGTGGGCTCGGTCACCGCCACTGTGGCACCGCCCACGGACTCAAACGTTATCCTATGGTTTCGGACATTCTGGGCGATATCTCGATCCGGCTTCCGGCGATACGCCACCTATCGCCAGGCTGCGGCGGCCGGTGTCGTCACCAACTCCGTCTTCGGGTTCCTCCGCTGCTACGTGCTGCTCGCGGTGGCCGGCAGCGCCGGCAGCGCCGCGGGGTACGACCGGGCGCAGCTCGCCACCTTCGTCTGGGCCGGGCAGGGGCTGCTGGCGGTGATCCTGCTCTGGGGCTGGGCCGACCTGGCCGACCGGATCCGCACCGGCGACGTCGCCGGCGACCTGCTCCGCCCGGTGCACCCGGTGACCAGCTACCTCGCCACCGACCTGGGCCGCGCCGGGTACGCCGCGCTGGCCCGCCTGCTGCCGCCGATGCTGGTCGGCCCGCTCTTCTTCGACGTGCACCTGCCCGCCCGCTGGTCGACCGTGCCGCTCTTCGGCGTCTCCGTGGTCACCGCGGTGGTGCTCTGCTTCGGCTGCCGGTTCCTGGTCAACGCCGCGGCGTACTGGCTGCAGGACGTCCGGGGGCCGATGATCCTCTGGACGCTCGGGTCGGGGGTGCTGGCCGGGCTCTACTTCCCGCTGCGCTTCCTGCCCGAGCCGCTCCAGCTGGCGCTCTGGCTCGGCACCCCCTTCCCGAGCCTGCTCCAGACCCCGCTGGACGTGCTGGTCGAGCGGGACCCGCCGGTCACCCAGCTCGGGCTGGTCGCCCTCCAGCTCTGCTGGGCGGTGCTCATCCTGGCCGCCTGCCGGCTGGTGCAGCGCCGGGCGGAACGGCGGCTGGTGGTGCAGGGTGGCTGAGGCGGGCGGCACGGTCACCGCGTACCGGGGGCTGCTGCGGGCGCAGGCGCGCTCGCAGACGGCGTACCGGGCGTCCTTCGTGGTGGACCTGCTGGGCAACGTCGGGGCCACCGCCTTCGACGTGGTCACCGTCCTGGTGATCTACGGGGTGACCCGCGAGCTGGGCGGCTTCACCCTGCCCGAGACGCTGGTGATGGTCGGCATCTCCTCCTGCGCGTTCGCCACCGCCGACCTGCTGGTCGGCAACATCGAGCGGCTGCCCCGGTACGTGCGCACCGGGCTGTTCGACGCGGTGCTGCTGCGGCCGCTCGGCGCGCTGCCCCAGCTGCTGCTGATGGACCTGCCGCTGCGCAAGGTCTCCCGGGCGCTGTTCGGCCTGGCCGTGCTGGTGGTGGCGCTGGCCACCGCCGGGATCGGGTGGACGCCCGGTCGGGTGCTGCTGGCCGTCGTCGCCCCGCTGGCCGGGGTGGTCTTCTTCGGGTCGGTCTTCGTGGCCACCGCCACCGTCTCGTTCTACTGGGTCGAGTCGGGGGAGCTGGCCAACTCGGTCACCTACGGTGGGCGGGACTTCACCTCGTACCCGGTCACGGTCTTCGAGGGCTGGTTCCGGGCGGCCTTCGCGTACGGGCTGGGGTTCGCCTTCGTCAGCTACCAACCGGCGCTGGCGCTGCTCGGCCGGGCCGACCCGCTCGGCCTGCCGGCCTGGGCGGGCTGGGCCGCCCCCGGCGTCGCGCTGGTCGCCGCCGCGGGCGCGGCGGCGGCCTGGCGCGTCGGTGTCCGCCACTACCGGAGTACGGGATCATGAGCCTGGTGATCGACGCGCAGGGGCTGCGCAAGGAGTTCACGGTACGGGTCAGGGCCGGTCGGCTGCGCCGCGAGAAGCGGACGGTCACCGCGGTCGACGGGGTGGACCTGCGAGTGGAGCGCGGCGAGACCCTCGGCTACATCGGCGCCAACGGCGCGGGCAAGTCCACCACGCTGAAGATGCTGACCGGCGTGCTGACCCCCTCCGCCGGGGAGGTGCGCGTCTGCGGGCTGCGCCCGGTCGCCCAGCGCACCCGGCTGGCCCTCGGCATCGGCGTGGTCTTCGGCCAGCGCTCCCAGCTCTGGTGGGACCTGCCGCTGCGCGACTCGTTCGACCTGCTCCGGCACGTCTACCGGGTGCCGGCCGGCGACCACGCGGCCCGGCTGCGCCGCTGCCGCGAGCTGCTGGACCTCGACGAGTTCCTGGACACCCCGGTGCGGCAGCTCTCCCTCGGGCAGCGGATGCGCGGCGAGCTGACCGCCGCCCTGCTGCACGGCCCGCGGGTGCTCTTTCTCGACGAGCCCACCATCGGCCTGGACGTGGTGAGCAAGCAGGCGGTCCGCGACTTCCTCGGCGAGCTGGGTCGGGCCGGCGACACGACGCTGGTGCTCACCACCCACGACCTGGCCGACATCGAGCGGCTCTGCCGCCGGCTGGTGGTGATCGACCACGGCCGGGTGGTGCATGACGGGTCGATCGCCGCCCTGCACAGCCGGTACGGCTCCCGCCGGCTGGTCGTCGCCGAGCTGGACGCCGCGCTGGCCACCCCGCCGGCGCTGCCCGGGGCGCCGCTGGAAAGGGTCGAGGCCGACGGGCGTCGCCTGGTCTACGCCTGCGAGTCGGCGGGCGCGGCGGAGGTGGTGGCCGGGCTGGCGGGCCTGGCCACGCTCCGCGACATCGCGATCGTCGAGCCGGACATCGAGGAGGTGGTGACCCGGCTCTACCGGTCGCCGGCGAGCCGGCAGGCCCCGGTCACCGGTTGACTCTGCCGCCCCTCAGGGGTGCTCCATCACCAGCACCGCGAAGGTGCCGGGGGTCAGCGCCTCGTACCGGTGCGGGGCGTCCCCGGGGAACGTCGCGTAGTCGCCCGGGCCGAGCTCGACCAGGTCGGACTCCGGGCCGACGCGCATCCGGCCGGCGGCGACCACGACGTGTTCGACGCTGCGCGGGGTGTGCGGCTCGGCGACCCGGACGGCGCCCGGCTCCAGCTCCATCATGTAGACGTCGCGCCGGCCGTGTGCCGAGCCGGCGGCGAGCAGGGTGGCGGTGAAGTCGGCGTGCTCCGCGTGGACCCGGGGGCCCTCGCCGGCCCGGATGACCCGGACGCTGGCCGGCGGCGGCTCGACCAGCCGGCTGAACGGCACGCCCAGCGCGACGCCCAGCGCCCAGAGCGTCTCGAGGCTCGGGTTGCCGGCCCCGGATTCGAGCTGGGACAGGGTGGACTTGGCGATGCCGGCGCGGCGGGCCAGCGCGGTCAGCGAGATGCCGGCCCGCTCGCGCTCGCGGCGCAGGGCCGCCGCGATGGTGGCCAGCAGGGGAGTGGTGTCCACGGCCGTTGTTCGCTCCATCGTTCTGTTTGTTCGGTTTGACGAACGCGTCGAGGCTGTTCATCATAATGTTCCATGCGTACGGCTCATCGAACACCGGACACCCGGATGCTTCGCGACGTGGCCGCGATCGGGGCGGCAATGGTCGCGGTCGGCGCCTCCTTCGGCGCGGTGGCGGTGGCCGCCGGTCTGCCCGACTGGGCGACCGTTGCGATGTCGACGGTGGTCTACGCCGGTGGCGCGCAGTTCATGGCGGTCGGGCTGGTCGCCGCCGGCAGCCCGCTCGCCGCGGTCCTGGCCGGCCTGCTGCTCAACGCCCGGCACCTGCCGTTCGGTTTGACCCTCGGCGACAGCCTCGGCCGGCAGCGCTGGCGGCGGCTGCTCGGCAGCCACCTGATGACCGACGAGGCGACCGCGTTCGCGCTGGCCCGACCCGCCGGCGAGGCGCGGAGCCGGGCGTTCTGGCTCGCCGGGACGCTGCTCTTCCTGGCCTGGAACGCCGGCACCCTGCTCGGCGTGCTCGCCGGCGGCGCGGTCGGCGACCCGGCCACCCTGGGGCTGGACGCCGCCTTTCCGGCCGGGCTGATCGCCCTGCTGCTGCCGACCCTGCGCGACCCGGAGACCCGGCGGGTGGCGCTGGCCGGCGCGGGCCTGGCCGTGCTGTCGACCCCGGTGCTGCCGGCCGGGCTGCCGGTGCTGCTGGCGCTCGGCGCCCTCGCCGTGCCGGCCCTCCGCCGGCACCGGAGACCGGCCGCCGACCCGCTTGCCGCCGGCCCGTCCGGTGCGGCTGGCGCGCCTGGCAGCGTCGTCCCGTCCGGCGCCGCCGGCTCGCTGGCGCGCGGTCGGGCCGGTGCCGGACTCCGGGAAGCCGGACCGAAGCCGGTCCCGCAGCCGGAGGAGACGCCGTGCTGATCGCCGTGATCCTCGCCCTGGCGGCCGGCACGTACGGCTTCCGGGTCGCCGGAGTGCTGCTGCGCGACCGGCTGGACCTGCCCGAGTGGTCCCGGCGGCTGCTGCCGGTCGGCGCCGCCGCCCTGCTGGCCGCGCTGGCCGCGACCGCCGCGTTGACCGAGGCGGGCGGCTTCGCCGGTTACGCCCGGCCGGCGGGCGTGCTGGTCGGGGTGCTGCTCGCCTGGCGGCGGGCGCCCTTCGTCCTGGTGGTGGTCGCGGCGGCAGCCACCACGGCGCTGCTGCGTCTGGCCGGGGTGCCATGACCGGGGCCCCTCCCCGCTGCTGCGGGAAGGGGCCCAGGGTGGACCGTTCGGGTCAGATCTTGTCGCCGATGTTGACCTGGGGTGCGGGCGCCCGCATCCGGCGGAAGGTGATCGACCGCATGATCGCGTAGAGGTAGAGCGAGCCCATCCGCTGGCCGCTGTTGGGGAACCGCTCCCGGACCAGCTTCTTGATCTTTCGGGAGATCAGGACCGAGTCGACCACCACGCCGAGCGCGAGCGCACCCCAGACCAGGTTCGAGGCCAGCCGGATCGCCGGCGGCATGGCCTGGTTGGAACCGATCAGCACGATCAGCGCGCCGCCGAAGAACCAGGTGCCGACCGTACGCCGGGAGTCGACCACGTTGCGGGCCAGCAGCCGCTCCGGGCCGCGGTCGCGGGGGCCGCCCTCGCGGCGGAACTCCGCCGCCGCCTCGGCGCGGGCCGCCCGGCGCTGCTCCCGGGCCTCCTCCTTGGTCAGCGGCTTCGTCGGGCCGGCGGGGCGCCGACCGGCCACCGGCCGCTTCGGGGTCTCCCGGCCCAGTTCCTTCTTGCTCGGGGTGTAGCCCCGGGGACGCGTGGCAGACGGCTCCTCGGTTGCCATGGGGGCGGCGGAGGAGTCGGGACGGTCGGCGGACTTGCGACGAAACAACGACGGCACGAGGTGAAGGGTAGCCAAACACCACCGCCCGGTGCACATCACGGGTGCACCGGGCGGTTCTCAACGGGGGTGAGTTCGGTTACGGACGCTCGACGTGCGCGCCCAGGCTGGCCAGCTTCGCCTCGAAGTCCTCGTAGCCGCGGTTGATCAGGTCGACGCCGTACACCCGGGAGGTGCCCTCGGCGGCGAGCGCCGCGATCAGGTGGCTGAACCCGGCGCGCAGGTCCGGGATGACCAGGTCGGCCGCGTGCAGCTTGCTCGGGCCGGCGATCACCGCGGAGTGCTTGAAGTTGCGCCGGCCGAAGCGGCACGGGGTGCCGCCCAGGCAGTCCCGGTACACCTGGATGTTGGCGCCCATCGTGTTCAACGCCTCGGTGTAGCCCAGCCGCTGCTCGTAGACCGTCTCGTGGACGATCGACAGGCCGCGGGCCTGGGTCAGCGCGACCACGAGGGGCTGCTGCCAGTCGGTCATGAAGCCCGGGTGCACGTCGGTCTCCAGCGCCACGGCGTTGAGCTCGCCGCCCGGGTGCCAGAACCGGATACCGCCCTCCTGGCCCGGGTCGCCGAGCTTCGGCGCGCGGGCGTCGGTCACCTCGTACGCGCCGCCAACCGAGCGGAAGATGTTCAGGAAGGTCATCATGTCGACCTGCTGGGCGCCGAGCACCTCGACGTCCCCGCGGGTGGCCAGCGCCGCCGCGGCCCAGCTCGCCGCCTCGATCCGGTCCGGGATGGGCCGGTGGGTGTAGCCGCTGAGTCGCTTGACGCCCTGGATCTCGATCACCCGGTCGGTGTGGACCTTGATGATCGCGCCCATCTTCTGCAGGATGCAGATCAGGTCGATGATCTCCGGCTCGACGGCGGCGTTGCGCAGCTCGGTGACACCCTCGGCCATCACCGCGGTGAGCAGCACCTGCTCGGTCGCGCCCACGCTCGGGTACGGCAGGGCGAACTTGGTGCCGTGCAGCCCGTTCGGCGCCGACAGGTGCAGCCCCTCCGGGGTCTTGTCGACCGTCGCGCCGAACTCGCGGAGCGCCTGGAGGTGGAAGTCGATCGGGCGCGGGCCGATGTGGCAGCCGCCCAGGTCGGGGATGAAGGCGTGCCCGAGCCGGTGCAGCAGCGGGCCGCAGAACAGGATCGGGATCCGGCTGGAGCCCGCGTGCACGTTGATCTGGTCGGTGCTGGCGCTCTCGACGTTGGCCGGATCGAAGACCAGCTCACCCTCCTCCGCGCCGTCGGTGACCTTCACCCCGTGCAGGCCGAGCAGCCCGCGGACGACCTCGACGTCACGTATGCGCGGCACGTCGAACAGGCGGCTGGGGGTGTCGCCCAGCAGGGCGGCGACCATCGCCTTGGAGACGAGGTTCTTCGCGCCGCGCACGCGGATCCGCCCTTCCAGCGGCGTGCCTCCGTGTACGACCAGGACGTCGTCGGTCAACGCAACCTCCAGCGCGCGTCGGGTGGTGCAGTGTCGAGGGTGGGGTGGGCTGTGCAGCTGTCTGCCGGCTGTTCAGCTACCCGGAATGGGACCGGCGCCAAACCGTGCACGATGTCGTCGCCCGGCAGCATAGTCCTCGGTTGCCCAAATGGAATCGGTCACATCGCCAGGCAAGGCACGAACCGGGGATTCCGGCATGTTTCCGTACCAGCAATGTGACCGTGGGTGATCAGCTGGCGGTCGGCGGCGGGGTGTCGGCGCCCGGCAGCGCGAGCATCTGGTCCAGCGCCACCCGGGCGTGGTGCGCGGTGTCCGGGTCGACGGTGATCTGGTTGACCACCCGCCCGGCGACCAGCTCCTCCAGTGCCCAGACCAGGTGCGGCAGGTCGATCCGGTTCATCGTCGAGCAGTAGCAGACCGCCTTGTCCAGGAACATGATCTGCTTGTCCGGGTGGGCCAGCGCCAGCCGGCGGACCAGGTTCAGCTCGGTGCCGACGGCCCAGGCCGAGCCGGCCGGGGCCGCCTCGATGGTCTTGATGATGTACTCCGTCGAGCCCACGTGGTCGGCGGCGGTGACCACGTCGTGCCGGCACTCCGGGTGCACCAGCACGTTGACCCCCGGCACCCGCTCGCGCACGTCGTTGACGCTGTCGAGGGTGAAGCGGCCGTGCACCGAGCAGTGCCCCCGCCAGAGGATCATCTTCGCGTCGCGCAGCTGCTCCGGGGTGAGCCCGCCGTTGGGCTTGTGCGGGTCGTACAGCACGCAGTCGTCCAGCGAGAGGCCCATGTCCAGCACCGCCGTGTTGCGGCCCAGGTGCTGGTCGGGCAGGAAGAGCACCTTTGACCCCTGCTGGTACGCCCAGTCCAGGGCCCGCTTCGCGTTCGACGAGGTGCAGACCACGCCGCCGTTGCGCCCGACGAAGCCCTTGATGTCGGCCGAGGAGTTCATGTACGTCACCGGGACGGTGTCCGCCGCGACGCCCAGCTCGGTCAGCACGTCCCAGGCGGTCTCGACCTGCGACAGCACCGCCATGTCCGCCATCGAGCAGCCGGCGGCCAGGTCGGGCAGGATCACCTGCTGCGCGTCCGAGGTGAGGATGTCGGCGCTCTCGGCCATGAAGTGCACGCCGCAGAAGACGATGTACTCCGCGTCCGGCCGGGCGGCGGCCTCCCGGGCCAGCTTGAACGAGTCGCCGGTCACGTCGGCGAACTGGATCACCTCGTCGCGCTGGTAGTGGTGACCCAGCACGAACACCTTCGTGCCGAGCGCGGCCCTGGCCGCCGCCGCCCGGGCCACCAGGTCGGGGTCGCTCGGCGCCGGCAGGTCGCCCGGACACTCCACGCCACGCTCGGTGGCGGGGTCGCTGCCGCGGCCGAGGAGCAGCAGCGCAGTGGCGGTGTTGGAGGGTTCCACCCAGGTCGAAGTCACGCCTCCCATCGTCCCACAGCGTGGCTGCCGCGCAGCCTTCACCGTTGTGTGCTGCCACACTGCCAGGCATGCGCGTGCTGCTCTGTCCGGACAAGTTCGCCGGCACCCTCGCGGCCCAGGAGGTCGCCGCCGCCGTCGCCGAGGGCTGGCGGGCCGTCGCCGCCGGCGACGAGCTGCTGATCCGACCGCTCGCCGACGGCGGGCCGGGCTTCGTCGCGGTGCTCGCCGACGCCCTCGGCGGCCGGCGGATCCCGGTGCCGACCGTCGACCCGCTCGGCCGGCCGGCCGCCGGTGAGATCCTGCTCACCGACGACGGCACCGCCTATTTGGAGAGCGCCCAGGCCTGCGGGCTGCACCTGCTCGCCGCCGCCGAGCGCGACCCGAAGGCGACCACCTCGTACGGGCTGGGGGCGCTGGTCACCGCGGCTGTCGAGCACGGGGCCCGCACGGTGGTGGTCGGGCTGGGCGGCTCCGGCACCAACGACGGCGGCGCCGGCCTGCTCACCGCGCTCGGCGCGACGCCGCTGGACGACGCCGGCCGGGCCCTGCCGTACGGCGGGGCCGCGCTGGCCGCGGTCGCCACCCTCGACGGCGCGCCCCGGCTGCGCGGGGCCACCCTGGTCGCCGCCACCGACGTCGACAGCCCGCTGCTCGGGCTGCACGGGGCGAGCAGCGTCTACGGCCCGCAGAAGGGCGCCACCAGGGCGGACGTGCTGCTGCTCGACGCCGCGCTGGAGAGCTGGGCGGGGGTGCTCGAACGGGACCTGCCCGGCTGCCCGCCCGGCCTGGGCGCGCTGCCCGGCGGCGGCGCGGCCGGCGGCCTCGGCGCGGCGATCCTCGCCCTGGGTGGGCGCTGCGAGTCCGGCATCGACCTGGTGACCCGGGCGATCGGGTTGGACGCCGCGCTCGACGCCACCGACCTGGTGATCACCGGGGAGGGTTCCTTCGACCACCAGTCGCTGCGCGGCAAGGTGGTCGCCGGGGTGGCCGGGGCCGCCCGCGACCGCGGGGTGCCCTGCGTGGTGCTGGCGGGACGGGTGAGCACCGGCCGGCGGGAGGCCGCCTCGGCCGGCGTCACCGAGACGTACAGCCTGGTGGAGCACTTCGGCGGCGAGGAACGCGGCGGGGTCGAGGCGGCAATGGGCCGGCCGGCCGAGGGCCTGCGGGCGCTGGGCTCGCGGCTGGCCCGGCAGTGGAGCCGCTGACCGCCTGGCAGTGGAGCCGCCGACCGCCCGGCCGTGGCGGCCGCTGACCGCCCGGCCTGGCGCCGCTCGCCGGGCGCGGGGCGGCGCCACGCCCGCGGGCGGACCTGCGGCGGCGGTCTCGTCACGCCACCCGGGTGGCACCGGCCCGGGCGGCGTAGGATCGGATCCGGACCACACCGGGAATCACTGGACGACGCGCGACGTTGGCCAGTGCGTCCGGACCCATACCGCGCAGGGAGATTTCCACGTGACCACGCCAGCGCAGACCGAGTCGACCGAGGCCCAGGCCGCTACTTCCGTCGTCCTCACCGACGTCGCGGCGCAGAAGGTCAAGGCCCTGATCGAGCAGGAGGGCCGCGACGACCTGCGGCTCCGGGTCGCGGTGCAGCCGGGCGGCTGCTCCGGCCTGCGGTACCAGCTGTTCTTCGACGAGCGGTCGCTCGACGGTGACGTCGTCACCGACTTCGACGGTGTCGAGGTCGTCGTCGACCGGATGAGCGCCCCCTACCTGGCCGGGGCGACCATCGACTTCGCCGACCGGATCGACGCCCAGGGCTTCACCATCGACAACCCCAACGCGGGCAGCTCCTGCGCCTGCGGCGACTCGTTCAGCTGAGTCGACCAGCACGTTCGTGCGGCGGGGCCGTCCTTCGGGGCGGCCCCGCCGCCGTCTGCGCGCGGTTTCTCCCACGCTTCGCGGGGGTGACGCCCGGATGAGCGGCGGGTGGCGCGTTGTCGACCGACCCTGGACCGGCGCCCCGGGCGGACCGGTAGGCTGACCGGCGCCGTGCTCCCGACCCCGAGGGTTGACATGAAGATCGCCGTGACCGGCTCGATCGCGACCGACCACCTGATGAGCTTCCCCGGTCGCTTCGCCGACCAGCTCATCGCCGACCAGCTGCACAAGGTGTCGCTGTCGTTCCTGGTGGACGACCTGGTGCTGCGCCGGGGCGGGGTGGCGGCCAACATTGCCTTCGGCATGGCGCAGCTCGGGCTGAGCCCGGTGCTGCTCGGGTCGGTCGGCGCCGACTTCGCCGACTACCGCTCCTGGCTGGAGCGGCACGGCGTCGACTGCGAGTCCGTGCACGTCAGCGAGGTGGCGCACACCGCCCGGTTCGTCTGCACCACCGACACCGACATGTGCCAGATCGCCTCCTTCTATGCCGGGGCGATGAGCGAGGCCCGCAACATCGAGCTGTCCCCGGTCGCCCAGCGGCTCGGCGGCCTCGACCTGGTGCTGGTCAGCGCCAACGACCCGGAGGCGATGATCCGCCACTCCGCCGAGTGCCGGGAGCGCGGCTACGCCTTCGTCGCCGACCCGTCCCAGCAGCTCGCCCGGATGGACGGCGCGGACGTGATCGGCCTGATCGACGGCGCCGACTACCTGATGACCAACGACTACGAGAAGTCCCTGCTGCAGAGCAAGGCCGGCCTCACCGACGAGCAGCTGCTCGACCGGGTGAAGGTGCGGGTCACCACGCTGGGCAAGGACGGCGCGGAGATCGCCGGCCGGGACTTCGGGACGATCCACGTGCCGATCGCCCGGGAGATCCAGGCGGTCGACCCGACCGGCGTCGGCGACGGCTTCCGGGCCGGTTTCTTCGCCGCGCTCTCCTGGGGCCTCGGCCTGGAGCGGGCCGCGCAGGTCGGCTCGCTGCTGGCCACGCTGGTGCTGGAGACCGTCGGCACCCAGGAGTACGACGTCCGCCACGACCTGTTCGTCAAGCGCCTGGCCGAGTCGTACGGCGACGCCGCCGCCGAGGACGTGCGGCCGCACCTGCTTCCGTGAGCCCGGTCCTGGTCGGCCCGCGCCTGGTGGTGGACACTGCCGTCGACCTGGACCCGCTGCCGGCGATCCTCGCCTGTCTGGCCTGACCCGTCACCGGCTGCGCCGGACGTCGTAGCCGGGGCCGTCGGGATGGGCGGTGACGAACTCCTGCCCCCGCATCCGGCACCAGGCCGGGATGTCCAGGGCGGCGGCCGGGTCGTCGGCCAGGACGCGCAGCACCGCCCCGACCGGCAGCTCCGGCAGCCGGCGGGCCAGCGCGATGACCGGCAGCGGGCAGCGCTGGCCCCGGCAGTCGAGCACCTCCGTGGGGTCGGTCACAGCCCCACCACCCCCGCCTCGGCGCGCAGTTCGGCGACGATGCCGGGCAGTTCGGCCAGGAAACGCTCGACGTCCGCCCCGGTCGTCTCCCGGTGCAGCGACACCCGGACGTTGCCGTGCGAGAGCACCCCCATCGCCTCCAGCACGTGCGACGGGCGCAGCGTCGAGGAGGTGCAGGAGGAGCCGGAGGAGACCGCGAAGCCGCGCCGGTCCAGCGCGTGCAGCAGCACTTCGCCGTCGACGTACAGGCAGGAGAAGGTGACCAGGTGGGGGAGCCGGTCGACGGGGTCGCCGACCACCTCCACGTCCGGCACCTCGGCCGCCACCCGGGCCCGGATCCGGTCCACCAGCGGCGCCAGCCGGGCCGCCTCGGCCGCGGCGTCGGCGGCCGCCGCGCGCAGGCTCGCCGCCGCCGCCACCACCGCCGGCAGGTTCACCACCCCGGGGGAACGCCCCGACTCCCGCTCGTCGGCCGGCCAGGGCGACTCCCACCGGGTGCCCTTGCGCACCACCAGCAGCCCCACCCCGGGCGGCCCGCCCCACTTGTGCGCGCTGGCGGTCAGCACCGACCAGCCCGCCGGCACCGGCGTCCGCCCCACCACCTGGGCCGCGTCGACGTACAGCGGGACACCGGCGTCGGCGCAGGCGGCCGCCGCGAGTGCCACCGGCTGGACGGTGCCCACCTCGTGGCTGGCGGCGATCAGCGCGGCCAGCGCCACCCCGGGCGCCCGTACCGCGTCCGACCAGGCGGACAGGTCGAGCCGGCCGAGCCGGTCCACCGGCACCGGGACCGCGGCGCCGCCGCCGGCCACATGCCGTTCGGCGGCGTGCAGTACCGCCGAATGCTCGATCGCGGAGTGCACCAGGGTCGCGCCGGCGCGCCGCCGGCCGGCCAGGCCGCCGAGCACCGCACCGTGCGCCGCGGTCGTACCGCTGGGGGTGAAGGAGAGCTCGTCGGCGCGGACGCCGAGCGTGGCCGCGGTGGCCTCGCGGGCGGCGTCGAGGAGCTGGCGGGCCCGGCGGGCCTGGGTGTACAGCCTGCCGGGGTCGGCCCAGCCGTCGTCGAGGGCGGCCAGCAGCGCCTGCCGGGCGACCGGGTGCAGCGGCGCGGCGGTGGCCGCGTCCAGGTAGACCGGGGTGGGGCTCACGACTGCCAACGCTATCGCGTCGGTATGCCCAAGATCCCCCCGATGGGGGCGGACAGTGACCCCAACACCGCCGAGCCCGTCATGGTCGAGTAATCTGCGACCGTCGGTGACGCCTTTGCCGTCGGTGTTGAGGGAAACCCACCGCGGCGCGCTAGGGAGGCAGGACCAGGTGGTCGCAAGGAGTTCGGAGGTACGGCCCTCGGCCGTACGGCACAGCGCTTCCCCAGGAGCCGGTGGGCGCCGGTGGCGTGGTGCTGGTCGACTCGCCGGGCTCGGTCTCGGCGGAGCGGCGCTGCTGGTTCTGCTCACGGGCTGCGACGTCGGCAGCGCGTTCGGCGGTTTCGGCTGGCCGCAGGGCGGCATCTCGCCGGAGTCGCGCCGGATGTACGACCTGTGGATCGCCTCCTGCATCGCCGCCCTCGCGGTCGGCGTCTTCGTCTGGGGCCTGATCTTCTGGTGCGTCGTGCGCTACCGCAAGCGGGGCAACGACCTGCCGGTGCAGACCCGTTACAACATGCCGATGGAGTTCCTCTACACCATCGCGCCGATCCTGATCGTCTCCGTGCTCTTCTACTACACGGCGGTGGTCCAGACCGGTGTGGTGAAGACGACGAAGAACCCCGACGTGATCGTCGAGGTCGTCGCGTTCAAGTGGAACTGGCAGTTCAACTACCGGGACGGTCAGGGCCGCGACGCGAACACCGTGGCGTCGGTGCTGGGCACCAGCGAGGTCATTCCGGTGCTGGTCCTGCCGACCAACCGGTCGATCCGCTTCGAGGAGACCAGCCGCGACGTCGTCCACTCGTTCTGGGTGCCGGAGCTGCTGTTCAAGCGGGACGTCTTCCCGGGCAGCATCCGCAACGTCTTCGAGGTCTCCAAGCTGGAGACCGAGGGCGAGTGGGTCGGCCGCTGCGCCGAGCTGTGCGGCAGCTACCACGCCTTTATGAACTTCGAGCTGCGCGTCGTCTCCCCGGCGCAGTACGACCAGTTCCTGGCGGCGAAGCGGGACGGCAAGTCGACGCAGGAGGCGCTCAGCGCCATCGGCGAGGAGCCGTACGCGCAGACCACCAAGCCGTTCGACACGCGGCGCAACACCGCCAACTTCAACCCCGACGACCTGTCGGCCGGCGCGGGAAGCTGAGGGATCAGGCATGAAGACCGAGTGGCGTATCTTCCTGGTCATCGCCGTGTTCCTCGGCGGCACGGCGGTCCTCTACGGCGCGTGGACCTACGGCGACGGCGGCCGGGTCGAGTGGGTCGGCACGGTGGCCCTGCTGCTGTCGTTCCTGCTGTGCTCGATGTGCGGTGGCTTCTTCTGGTTCGTCTCCCGCCGCATCGACCTGCGGCCCGAGGACCGGCAGGACGGCGAGATCGCCGACGGCGCGGGCGAGATCGGCTTCTTCAGCCCGGGCAGCTACTGGCCGTTCGGGCTGGCGCTGGCCGCCGCGGCTGCCGGTCTGGGCCTGGCGTACTGGCAGTTCTGGCTGATTGGCCTCGGCCTGATCACGGTGATCTTCGCCGCCTGCGGCCTGCTCTTCGAGTACTACACCGGCACCCGCCGTACGGCCGAGCACTGATCTGACGGCGTCGCCCGCAGGCCCGCGTCCCGCTCCGGGACGCGGGCCTGCGTGTCTTTCCGAAAGTGCCGCCGGCAGTGGATCGGCCCACAGGACGGCGGCGGGTCCTGCCGGGTGGGGTGGGTGTTGTTCGTACGCTGTGGAGCTGATGACGTGAACGGATCAGCGTTCCGGCTGTCAGCTGTCAGCTGTCGGGGCGGGGATCAGCGCTCGGCGGACGTGATCAGGTGAATCGTCTACGACATCAGCTCCACAGGGCCGCAACGACGCCCCTGGGGCGCGGCCCGCGTCCCGGCCCGGCGGCCCTTGCCTGCCCGGCTGGACGGTCGACCACGACGGAGGCCCGCCCGCCCGGATCGACGGCGTCCGGATCGACGGCGCCCGGCCTGCCGGTGCGGCCGCCAGCTGATCGGCCGGGGGTGAGCGGCCGGGGGTGAGCGGCCGGGGGTGATGGTCAGGCCGCGCGGCGGCGGGACCCGGACCCCGCCCAGCGGCGCCGGTCGGCGAGGCGCGGGGCGTGGAAGGCGAAGGTGGCGATCAGCACGGCCGCGCCGCAGCCGGTGCAGGTCAGCTCGGGGCAGTCGACGCCGTGACCGTCGACGCAGGGCGGGGCCTCGAACGGCCGGACGCCCTCGCAGGTGTCGCAGTAGAGCTCGCGGTCCGACACGGGCGTCTCCTCTCGCTCCGGTGCCCGCCGCCGGCCGCGCTCAGACCGCGCGGGCCACCTCGATCCAGCGTTCCAGGACGGCGGCCGCCGCGCCCGAGTCGATCGACTCGGCGGCCCGGTCCATCCCGGCCCGCAGCGCCTTGGTCAGGTCGCCGTCCAGCGGTCCCTGGGTGGCCAGCGCGGCGGCGGAGTTGACCAGCACGGCGTCCCGTACCGGGCCGGTCCCGCCGGCCAGCAGCCGCCGGGCCACCTCGGCGTTGTACGCCGCGTCCCCGCCCCGCAGGTCGGCGAGGGTGGACCGGGGTGCCCCGAGGTCCGTCGCGTCCAGCAGCGCCTCTCTCACAGCGCCCTGCTGGGCCACCCAGACGCGGGTCGGGGCGGCGGTGGTGAACTCGTCCAGGCCGTCCTCGCCGCGCATCACGATCGCCGAGTCGCCCCGGCCGGCGAAGACGGCCGCCATCACCGGGGCCATCCGCGCGTCGAAGCAGCCGACCGCCCCGGCCCGGGGGCGGGCCGGGTTGGTCAGCGGGCCGAGGAAGTTGAAGAAGGTGGGCACGCCGATCTCGCGGCGGACCGGGCCGGCGTGCCGCATCCCGGGGTGGAACCGGCCGGCGAAGCAGAACCCGATCCCCGCCTCCTCGACGCAGCGGGCGACCTGCTCGGGCGCGAGGTCCAGCGGCACGCCGAGGAACTCCAACAGGTCGGCGGTGCCGCAGAGCGAGGAGGCGGCGCGGTTGCCGTGCTTGACCACCCGGACGCCGGCGCCGGCCACCACCAGCGCGGTCATGGTGGAGATGTTCACGGTGTGGGCGAGGTCACCGCCGGTGCCGACCACGTCCAGCGCGGTGCGCCGCAGCTCCTCGGGCAGGTCGACCGGGATCGCCCGACCGAGCATCGCCTCGACCAGGCCGGCCAGCTCGGCGGGGGTCTCGCCCTTGGCCCGCAGCGCCACCGCGAAGGCGGCGACCTGGGACGGGGCCGCGGCGCCGGTCATGATCTCGTCCATCGCCCAGGCGGTGTCGGCGGCGGAGAGCTGCTCGCCGCGCAGCAGCGCGTTGAGCAGGTGCGGCCAGGTCCGTTCGCCCATGGTGGGCCTCCCGAGCGGGCGTGGGTGCGGGTGGGACGGGATCGACACCCGTCAGCCCGGGCGCCGGGGGCGCCGCCGAGCGCGGAAACTCAGGCGGCGGCGTGCGTACGCAGCAGCTCGGCGACCGTGGTGCCGGTGGTCACCGGGTCGAGCGGGTGCACCAGCGTGGCGTCGACCTGCGCGTACGCGGCGAGCCATCGGTCGGCGGAGCGGGCGATGACCAGACAGGTCGGCGGGGCGTCGTCCCGGTCGTCCTTGATCTGGCGGGCGATGCCGATGCCGCCGCCCGGGGTGGCCTCGCCGTCGAGCAGCAACAGGTCGATCTCGTAGTCGTCGACCAGCCGGATGCACTCGGCGTAGGTGGCCGCGTCGACGAACTCGACCTGCAGGCCGGGCGCGGGGCGGGTGCCGACGGCCAGCCGCATCCGGTCGCGGACCTGCGGGTCGTCGCTGTAGAGCAGGACGGTGCAAAGACGATCGCTCATCGCTGGACTGGCTCCCACCTCGTAGCTGCCCGCTGATCGTACCTGCCGGTGTGGCATACCTGGCATCCCGCCCGGCGGGTCCGGACGGACGGGGTGTCGGCGCAGGTCAGGCGGGGGTGCCCGGGGTTGCGTCGGCGGCGTCGCCGGCGCGTTCGCGGGCCTCCTGGCGATCCAGCTCGCGGTCGAGCCGGCGGGCCTCCCGCTCCGACTGCCGGATCCACTGCACGACCAGTACCGCGAGCATCGTCACGCTGACGAACTCGCCACCGGCCCAGAGGATGCCGCCGGCGACCACCTGGTCGTCCCAGGGGTTCGACCAGGCCAGGTTGAGCGACGGGTACCAGTCGCCGCCGAGCAGCGTGGTGCTCTGCATGATGGTGAGCCCGAGCACCGTGTGGAACGGCACGGAGAGCAGCATGAGCAGCGCCCGCGCCGGGTACGGCCACCGCCCCGGCAGCGGGTCGAGCCCGAGCAGCGGCCAGAAGAACACGCAGCCGGTCGCGAGGAAGTGCGCGTGCGTCAGCTCGTGCGCCCAGGTGTGCTCGAGGGTGTAGCGGTAGAGGCCGCTGAAGTAGAGCGCGAACGGGTTCACCACGAAGATGCTGAACGCCACCAGCGGGAAGCTGTACACCTTCGCCAACCGGCTGTGCACGACCGCCAGCAGCCGCTTGCGCGGGCGTACCGGCAGCGTGCGCAGGGCCAGGGTGACCGGCGCGCCCAGGGCGAGGAAGATCGGCGAGACCATCGCCAGCACCATGTGCTGCACCATGTGCACCGACAGCAGCGCAGTGTCGTACGCGTGCAGGCCGCTGACCGTCACCGCGGCGGTGCCGCCCAGGCCCGGGCCGAGGAAGAAGACGGTCCGGAGGATCGGCCAGTGGTCCCCGCGCAGCCGCAGCCGGTACACCCCGTACAGGTAGAGCCCGGCGGCCAGCACCAGCCCGAGAGCGAGCCAGCTGTCCAGCCTGGTCTCGGTGAAGACCCGGGCTACGGTGAACGGCGGCGGGACGGCGTCGCCCCCGGCGGCGAGGACGGCCGACGGGCTCGCCGAGGTCGCGGTGAAGATCGAATCGACGTGCAGCACGCTTTTCAGGCTAGGCCAGGCGAACCGGACCCTCACGATCGGGCCATCCCTTGCACCGGTTTGGCCCCCCGCTGATCGCCCGCCCCGGTCAAGGGCAATAATGACCGCGTGACTGCGGCCCCAGCCATTGACAAGAGCCGGATCCACTCCCTGACCCGACCGAACATGGTCAGCGTCGGGACGATCGTGTGGCTCTCCAGCGAACTCATGTTCTTCGCGGCGTTGTTCGCGATGTACTTCTCCATCCGCGCGGCAGCGCCGGAGCAGTGGGAGAAGCACACCGAGATCCTCAACATCCCCTACGCGACCACCTTCACGGTGATCCTGGTGTTGTCCTCGGTGACCTGCCAGCTCGGTGTCTTCGCGGCGGAGAAGGGCGACGTCCACGCCCTGCGGCGTTGGTTCACGATCACCTTCGTGATGGGTCTGATCTTCGTGCTCGGCCAGGCGAACGAGTACCGCACCCTGGTGCACGAGGGCGTGAAGATCAACGAAGACGGTTACGGGTCGATGTTCTTCCTCACCACCGGCTTCCACGGCCTGCACGTGACCGGCGGTCTCATCGCCTTCATCATCTTCATGATCCGCACCACCATGGGGCGGTTCACCCCGGCGCAGGCCACCTCGGCCATCGTCGTGTCGTACTACTGGCACTTCGTCGACGTGGTGTGGATCGGGCTCTACGCCATGATCTACTGGCTTCAGTGATCTTGGCGCGTCACGTACCGCGCCGCTGCTCCGTCCCCTGAGACAAGGTCCAACCGGTTAAGGACACAGGTCATGACTTCTGACAACGACCGCCGACGCGGTCTGCTCGCGCGGCTGCGCGGGCGGCCCGTAGCGCGCAGCAGGGGCCGCCGCCGGCTGGGCGCCGCGGTCCGGCTGATCGCCGCGCTGACGCTGGCCGGCGGCGCCTACACCGTCTTCGCCCCTGGCGTGCAGGCGCAGGAAAACCCGCCGCTGACCGGCGCCGCGGCCGAGGGCAAGGCGCTGTTCGACGTGAGCTGCGTGACCTGCCACGGTCGCAACGCGCAGGGCGTCGAGGGTCGTGGCCCGAGCCTGATCGGCGTCGGCGCCGCCTCGGTCGAGTTCCAGGTCGGCACCGGCCGCATGCCGATGGCCCGCCAGGAGGCCCAGGCTCCGCGCAAGCCCCCGGTCTTCACCGACGAGCAGGTGCGCCAGCTCGGCCAGTACGTCCACGAGATCGGTGGCGGCCCGCAGATCCCCGAGGGTGACCTGCGTCAGGGCGCCAACCTGGCGACCGGCGGTGAGCTGTTCCGGATCAACTGCTCGCAGTGCCACGCCTTCGGCGGTGGCGGCGGCGCGCTCTCCTCGGGCAAGTTCGCCCCGAGCCTGCACCCGGCCACCGACCGGCAGATCTACGCCGCCATGCTGAGCGGCCCGCAGAACATGCCGGTGTTCGGGGACAACCAGATCAGCCCGCAGGAGAAGGCGGACATCATCGCCTACATCCAGGAGACGCTGAAGCACAACCAGGACCAGGGCGGCTTCAGCCTCGGTCGGTACGGCCCGTCCACGGAGGGCGTGGCGATCTTCCTGATCGGCATCGTCGCGCTGGTCTTCGCGAGCCTGTGGATTGCGGGCAAGTCGTGACCGGGCGGATCATCCCTTTCAGTGCCGTGGTGCCGTGCGCCGGCACCGCCCGTAGCGAGGTGACGGCATGAGCACCCACACCGAGCACCAGGCCCCGCAGGGTCGGGAGCCGCTCGACGTCATGGACCCCCGGGTGTCCCGGTTCGACGTCGTCCTGGAGGGCGCGCGTCGGGACGACATCGAGATCGTCCACTACGAGCCGCAGGTCGTCCCGGGCAGCAAGGCCGAGCGCCGGCTGACCCGTACGGTCGCCTTGCTCTTCCTGCTCACCGGCTTCGCCGCCACCGCCTTCCTGATCATTTACATCTGGTGGCCGTGGAAGTGGGAGGCCGGCCGCGGCGGCGACAAGTGGTACACCCCGCTGCTCGGCATCACCCTGGGCGTCGCGCTCCTGGCCGTCGGCTTCGGCATCCTCACCTGGGGCAAGAAGCTGCTGCCCAAGGAGGTCTCGATCCAGGACCGGCACGACCAGCCGAGTTCGCCCGAGGATCGCAAGATCACCGGGGAGACCATGCTCTACCTGGCCGACGAGATGGGCGTGCGGCGTCGTCCGCTGCTCGGCGTCTCGCTGATGGCGGGCCTGCTGCCGGTGGGCGCGGTCGTCGCGGCCCCGCTGGTCGGTGGCCTGATCTCGCAGCCGCACAAGAACAACCAGATGTTCACCACCGGCTTTGCGCTGGCCGAGGGCGGCCGCAGGATCCGGCTGGTCCGCGAGGACGGCCGGCCGATCCGCCCGGCCGACGTCAGCGCCGGTGGCCAGATGACCGTCTTCCCCGGCATCGAGCACGGCGTGAGCAACAAGCACGCGGACTCGCCGACGCTGCTGATCCACCTGCGGGACTCGGACGCCCAGGCGTCCCGCGAGGCCAACACGCGGGTGGGCCACAACGACTACATGTGGGGCAACTACGCGGCGTTCTCCAAGATCTGCACGCACGCCGGCTGCCCGGCGAGCCTCTACGAGCAGCAGACCAACCGGCTGCTCTGCCCGTGCCACCAGTCGCAGTTCCTGATCACCGACAACGCCCGGCCCATCTTCGGTCCGGCGAGCCGTCGGCTGCCGCAGCTGCCGATCGAGGTGGACGAGGAGGGCTTCTTCGTGGCGAAGTCCGACTACACCGAAACCATCGGCCCCGACTTCTGGGAGCGGCCATGAAGCGCCGAAAGTTTGACGTAGCAGCGGTGCCGGCCAAGAATGCCGGGGCGGTGGACGACCGCTTCCAGGTGGCCACCCCGCTGCGCAAGCTGCTCAACAAGGTCTTCCCGGACCACTGGTCGTTCCTGCTCGGCGAGATCGCGCTGTTCTCGTTCGTCGTGCTGCTGCTGACCGGTGTCTTCCTGACCTTCTTCTACGAGCCGGCGATGACCGAGGTGGTCTACAACGGCAGCTACGCGCCGCTGCGGGGCACCCCGATGTCGGCCGCGTACGCCTCCAGCCTGGACCTGTCGTTCGACGTCCGGGGCGGTCTGATCATGCGGCAGATGCACCACTGGTCGGCGCTGCTGTTCATGGCCGCGATCGTCGTTCACATGCTGCGGGTCTTCTTCACCGGCGCGTTCCGCAAGCCGCGTGAGACGAACTGGATCATCGGTTCGCTGCTGTTCTGGGTCGGCTTCCTGGCCGGCTTCACCGGCTACTCGCTGCCGGACGACGGCCTGTCCGGCACCGGCCTGCGGATCGCCTCCGGCATCATCCTGTCGATCCCGGTGATCGGCTCCTGGGTCAGCGCGGCGGTCTTCGGCGGGGAGTTCCCGGGCGATATCATCATCAGCCGCTTCTACATCGCCCACGTGCTGCTGGTCCCGGGTCTGCTGGTGGCGCTGATCAGCGCCCACCTGGGCCTGGTGTTCAAGCAGAAGCACACCCAGTGGCCCGGCCCCGGCCGGACCAACGAGAACGTGGTCGGCGAGCGGATGTTCCCGCGCTACGCGCTCAAGCAGGGCGGCTTCTTCATGGTCGTCTTCGGCGTGATCGCGCTGATGGGTGGACTCTTCCAGATCAACCCGATCTGGTACTTCGGCCCGTACGAGGCGTGGGTGGTCTCGGCCGCCAGCCAGCCCGACTGGTACGTCATGTTCCTCGACGGTTCGACCCGACTCATGCCGGCCTGGGAGATCCACATCCCGATCGGCAACGGGTACGTCATCCCGCCGCTGTTCTGGCCGACGGTCGTGCTGCCGGGCATCCTGGTCGGGCTGTCGACGATGTACCCGTTCATCGAGGCCCGGCGCCTCAAGGACCGCAAGCACCACAACCTGCTCCAGCGGCCCCGGGACGTCCCGGCCCGGACCGCGGTGGGCGCGATGGCGGTGTCGTTCTTCGTGGTGCTGACCCTCTCCGGCGGCAACGACGTGATCGCCGACAAGTTCCAGATCAGCCTCAACGCGATGACCTGGGCGGGCCGGATCGGCCTGCTGGTGGTCCCGCCGCTGGCGTACTACCTGACGTACCGGATCTGCCTCGGTCTCCAGCAGCACGACCGGGAGGTGCTGGCCCACGGCGTGGAGACCGGCATCATCCGGCGGCTGCCGGACGGCCGGTTCGTCGAGGTCCACCAGCCGCTCACCGCGGCCGAGGGCCACGACGGGCACGCCGAGCTGGACTACGTCGGCTGGGTGGTGCCGAAGAAGATGAACCGGCTCGGCGCCCTCGGCCCGGCCATCCGGGGCTTCTTCTACCCGATCGAGAAGCCGGCCGAGGCGCCGGTCTCGCCGGGGCACCCGCCGGTTGAGCCCCGCCCCGAGCGGGAGGAGGTCGGCAGCGGCGAGAGCCGTCGCTGACGACGCATCCGACCGTGGCGCCCGCCGGAGTTTCCGGCGGGCGCCACGTCCGTTTCCGGACCTGGCGGCCGAAGTGCGCCGCCCGTCGCCCGCGCAGACCCGCCCACCGACGGGTGAAACGCAGGAATAACCCCGGTCAGCGGGGTATCCGTGCGGTCCAACGTCAAACGGGGAGGGAAACATGTTGGGAATCAAACGCCTCGGCTTGCTGGCCGCACTGGTGCTGGTCGGCCTGGCGCCGGCGGCGGCCGCGCAGGCCGCGGCACAGCCGTCGACGCAGGACACCCAGTACCTGCAGGCGGTGCACCAGGCGAACCTGTTCGAGATCCGGGCCGGTGACCTGGCCCAGCAGAAGGGCCAGAACCAGGAAGTCAAGCGGCTCGGCGAGATGTTCAAGACCGACCACACCCAGTTGGACCAGTCCGTCCAGCAGACCGCCTCCCAGTTGGGTGTGCAGCTGCCGGGTGAGCCGACCGCCGACCAGCAGCGGATCCTCGACCAGCTGAACAACGTCAGCGGCGCGGAGTTCGACCGCCAGTGGGTGACCGGGGAGCTCGCCGTGCACCTCCAGACGATCCAGGCCACCCAGACCGAGATCTCGCAGGGTCAGGAGCAGTCGGTGATCCAGCTGGCGCAGACCGCGCTGCCGGTGCTCCAGGCGCACAACGACGAACTGGTGGCCCTGGCCCAGCAGCTGGGCATCCCGCTCCCGCAGGCCAGTGCCAGCGCCAGCGCCAGCGCCACGCCCAGCCCGGGTGGCACCACGACGCCGGCTCCGGGTGGCACGACTGAGTCGCCGGCTCCGGGTGGCACGACTGAGTCCCCCGCTCCGGGTGGCACGACTGAGTCGCCGGCTCCGGGTGGCGCCACCGAGTCCCCGGCTCCGGGTGGCACGACTGAGTCGCCGGCTCCGGGTGGCGCCACCGAGTCCCCGGCTCCGGGTGGCACGACCGAGTCGCCGGCTCCGGGTGGCACGACCGAGTCCCCGGCTCCGGGTAGCAGCTGACGTCACCGCACGGCCGACGGTGGCCGGTCCGCCCTCCGGGTGGGCCGGCCACCGCGCGTACGCCGGTCAGTCGGCGCCGGCCAGCCCGATCGCGAACGCCTCCTCCAGGTCGTGCTGGGAGTACGCGCGGAACGCGATGTGCGACTCGGTGTTGAGCACGCCGGGCACCTTGGAGATGCTGCCGGCGATGACCTGGGCGATCTGCTCGAACTCCCGGACCCGGACCATGGCGATCAGGTCGACGTGCCCGGCCACCGAGTAGACCTCGCTGACACCGGGCAGGTTGGCCAGGGTCTCGGCCACCTCGGGGATCGAGTCGGTGGCGCAGTCGATCAGGACGATCGCGGTGATCACTGGACGTTTCTCCGTTCGTCGACGTCGTGGCTCATGCTAGATGTTCACCGGCCGCCGCAGGACCGGACCGGTGCGGTCCGCTCAGGCCGCCGGCACGGTGCGGCCGTCGCCGGCCCGCACGGCGTCGCGCAGCCGCTCGCCCTCCCCGACGGTGGCACCGGGCCAGACCACCGCCCGCTCCACCTCGCCGCGGACCACCGCGCCCGCCCCGACCACCGCGCGACGCACCCGGCCGGTCACCGTCGCGGTGGGGTCGACCAGTTCGCCGTCGCCGGCGGCGTGCAGGTTGGCCGTCAGGTAGTCGGCCGGCGTGCCGGTGTCGTAGAAGGTGCCGGGGTAGGCCACCACCTCCAGCGCGCCCGCCGCCTCCGCCGGCCGCCACACCGCCCGGACCAGGTCGCCGAAGGCTGGCGGCAGCTCCCGGACCAGCCGCCAGGGCAGCAGCGAGAACCCGGTGAAGCGGTGGCCGTCGAACGTGCCGGGGACCGCCGGGTCCGCGGCGGGCTGGCCGAGCAGGCGTACGCTCCGCCCGTCCCAGCCGTCGAGCAGCGCGGCGACGTCCGGCCCGGGGGCGGTCGCCGGATCGGCGAGGTACGCGTCGGCGTTGCCGACGAGCACGCCGCGCCCGGCGATCCAGTCCCGCAGGTTGCCCACGCCCCCGGCGGTGCCGAGCGGGTCACCCGGCTCGACGGAGAGGTGGGCCCGCCCGCCGACGTGGGCGACCACCTGGTCGGCGAGGTAGCAGGCGTTGACCGCGACCCGCTCCGGGCCGGTCAGGCCCAGCCCGGCCAGCCGGGCCAGCGCGCGGTCGAGCAGCGGCACGTTGCCGACCGGGCAGAGCGCCTTGGGTAGCTGCTCGGTGAGCGGCCGCAGCCGGGTCCCCTCGCCGGCGGCGAGCACCACGGCGCAGATCCCCGCCAGCGGCGGCGGTCCCGGGTCGCCCGTCGCCCATGTCGGCGGCGGGTCCGGGATCGAGGTCACGCCGGCCGGCCGGTGGGCGGGACCTTTCCGGCCATCGGCCCGATGCCGTAGTGGCCGAGCAGGTGGGCGGTGGCCCGGCTGAGCCGGGGCAGATCGTCCAGCGGGTGCCAGGCGGCCTCGAAGACCTCCGCGCCGTCCACGGTGAGCGCGGTGGTCGACGCCGGCACCTCCGTCTCGAAGACCATGTCCACCCAGCCCTTGGCGTGCACCAGGGCGTTCGGCACGGCCGGGCGGAGCCGGTCGGGGGAGAGCCGGATGCCCGACTCCTCGTACAGCTCGCGGGCCGCCCCGACAACCGGGGCCTCGGCGCGCTCGAGCAGGCCCGCGGGGAGGGTCCAGCTGTGTCCGGGCGGCTGGCGCAGCAGTAGGAGCCGGCCGGTCCCCTCGGCCTCGCTGTCGCGGACCAGGGTGACCGCGCCGACGACGTACTTCGGTACGGCGAGCCGGACCAGACGGCGGCGCATCCCCACCGGAAGCCGGTAGAAGACCTTGTAGGCGACGGCCCGGCCGGTGGCGCGCGAGCGGGGGATCATGACTCCAGGCTAGGCCCTCCGCCCCCCACCCGCCCCCCGGCCCCGCGCACTTTCTGGGCGGGAGTGGTTGGTGACGGCGGGGCGGCGCGGGTTACTGGCGGTGGTCGACCAGGTCGATGAGCTGCCGGACGACGGAGTCCGGCTCGACCGCCCGGTCGAAGACCGCCACCAGGAGGGTCTCCAGGTCGGGGTAGCCGAGTTCCTCGGAGAGCCGCAGCAGCGGCAGGTCGCTGGCCAGCCCCCGGTCGTGCTTGCGCAGCGCCAGCCCGATGGTCGCCCGGCCGAGGCGTACCTTGTCGGCGATCGAGATGCCCGGCTCGGTGTGCCCGGCGAACCAGCGGTTGATCTGCATCTGCGCGTGCGGCGACTTGACGAAGCCGAGCCACTCGCGGCGGGGCCCGCGGGGCGCGACGTCCGCCTCGAAGCCGCTCTCCGCGTCGCTCTCGGTGAAGATCTCCACCACGTCGCCCTCGTCCAGTTCGGACGAGAGCGGGGCCAGCCGGCCGTTGATCCGCGCGGCCAGGCAGTGGTCGCCCCGTTCGGTGTCCAGCTCGTACGCCAGGTCGACCGGGGTGGCCCCGGCCGGGAGCACGACCTGCCGCCCGTCGGCGACCACCTGGATCTGGGTCTCGGCCAGGTCGCAGCGCAGCGACTGGAGGAACTGGGCCGGGTCGGGGGCCTCCTGCTCCCAGTCGAGCACCCGCCGCAGCCAGGCCAGCTGCTCGGCCCGGTCGGCGTCGCCGGAGGAGCGCGGGAAGCGGAAGTCGGCGGCGACGCCGTACTCGGCGGAACGGTGCATCTCGCCGGTGCGGATCAGCACCTCCACGGTGCGGTCCTGCGGGCCGCAGACGCTGGTGTGCAGCGACCGGTAGAGGTTGTTCTTCGGGGAGGCGATGAAGTCCTTGAAGCGGCCGGGGACGGGCCGCCAGCGGCCGTGCACCGCGCCGAGTGCCGCGTAGCAGTCGGTGGGCGGGCCGTCCACCACGATCACGATCCGGGGCAGGTCGAACGGGGCGGTGTGGCCGCCGGCGACGGTGTCCTTCCAGATCGAGTAGAGGTGCCGGGGTCGGGGGCTCACCTCGGCGTCGACCCGGCTGCGGCGCAGCGCCGTCCTGGTCTGGGTGACCACGTCGTCCAGGTAGGCGTCCCACCCGGGCCGGTCGTGCACGTGCCGGGCGATCCGGGCGTGCTCCTCGGGATGCAGGTGCAGCAGCACCACGTCGTCCAGCTCGCGCTTGAGGGTCTGGATGCCCAGCCGGTCGCAGAGCGGGACGAGTACCTCCTGGGTCTTGCGGGCGATCCGCTCGCGGGAGGCCGCCGAACGGACGCCGAGGGTGCGCATGTTGTGCAGCCGGTCGGCCAGCTTGATGATCAGCACCCGGACGTCCTTGCCCGCCGCGATGATCATCTTGCGGATGGTCTCCGCCTCGGCGGCCTTGCCGTAGAACGCCTTGTCGAACTTGGTCACCCCGTCGACCAGGTGGGTCACCGCGTGGCCGAAGTCCTCGCTGAGCGCCTGGAGCGTGTAGCGGGTGTCCTCCACCGTGTCGTGCAGCAGCGCCGCCACCAGGGTGGTGGTGTCCATGCCGAGGTCGGCGCAGATCTGGGCGACCGCGAGCGGATGGGTGATGTACGGCTCGCCGCTCTTGCGGAACTGGCCGCGGTGCATGTTCTCCGCGATCGTGTACGCCCGGCGCAGCACCGACGGCTCCGCGTTGGCGTGGATGCCCCGGTGGGTGCGGACCAGTTGGTTGACCGGGTCGGTGTCGTTGGTCGGCCAGCTGAGCAACGACCGCAGCCGGCGGGCCAGCGGCAGCTCCCCAGCCGGGGTCGGGAGCGCGCCCCCCAGGGCGGCACCGTGTCCGGCGTCGACGTCCACGAGGGACACCTCCTCACCCCGGCTCCGCGGTCACCATTCCCGACAACCGGAAGCAGGCCCACGAAACGGGCAGGACCGCACTCCCTTGACAGCCTAAGTGAGTCAGGGTCGTCCGATCGGTCACTTGCTCATGAGCGTTCGGTCGAGAGTTGGTGGGATCCGCCGTTCTCGGCCTTGGCCAGCAGGTCACGGAAGCGGGCCGCGCCGGACACCGGCGACGACCACTCGGAGGACATCTCCACCAGCCGGGTCTCCGGCCGTTCCAACCAGGACAGGATGCGTTCGGTCTCCTCGGCGGAGGCGCGGGGCACCGGCCCGTGGCCGGGCTCCACCGTCTCGGCGGTGGCCCGGATCGCGGTGATGGTCGGTCGAGGGTGGACCCCGGGCGGGGAGACGCCGGCCCCGGCGAGCCGGCCGTGCCGGACCAGCGCCAGCTCCCAGCCGCCGTCGGGGGCCCGCCGGGCGGCGGTCAGCTCGGCGATCCGGGTCAGCCCGGCCAGCCGCTGCATGCGTACGGTCGCCCGGAGCACCGCCGCCAGCCGGGAGCGCACCACCGCCGCCTCCTCGTAGCGCTGGCTCCCCGACAGGGCCTCGATCCGGGCGAGCAGGGCGTCGACCACCACCTGCGGATCGCTCGTCGTCGCCGTGCGGAACGGGGCGGCGGCGCGGTGGTCGTACTCCTCGGGGGTGATCCGGTGCTCGCAGGGCGCCGGGCAGCGACCCAGCTCGGCCAGCGCGCAGGCCGGCGTCACCGTGCGCAGCGAGAGCCGGTGGGTGCACTGGCGCAGCGGAACCGCGTCGTGGAAGCCGGCGGCGGCCAGCTCGGCCGCCTGCTTGGAGCGGAACGGCCCCAGGTAGGCGGTGTCGCCGGGGGCGAGGCTGCGCACCACCGACAGCCGCGGGTACGGCCCGTCGGTCAGCTTGAGCCAGACCATCCGCTCGGGAAACTTGGAGCGGCGGTTGTACGGCGGGGCGTGTGCGGCGATCAGCCGCAGCTCGCGGACCTCCGCCTCGAGGGGGTGGGCGCACTCGACCGCCTCCACCCGCTCGGCGGCGGCGAGCATCTCGGAGATCCGGGCCCGCTTCTCCGCCGCGGTGAAGTAGCTGCGCACCCGGGTGGCGATGTCGCCGGAGGTGCCGACGTAGAGCGGCCGGTCGTCGGCGGCCCGGAAGATGTAGACCCCGGGTGCCTTGGGCAGGCCCTCGGCGAGGTGCCGCTTGCGGCGCTGGGTGGGGGAGACCGCGCGGGCGAACTCGATGGCCTCGCCGACCGTGTCCACCCGGTGCCCGCCGAGCCGGGCGATCAGCCCGTGCAGCACGTCGACGGTGGCCTTGGCGTCGTCCAGCGCCCGGTGGGTGGGCCGGATGGCGGTGCGGAAGTAGGCGGCCAGGGTGCCGAGCTTGCGGTTGGGCACCTCGTCGCGGGTCAGCACCCGGCGGGCCAGGGCCGCGGTGTCGAGCACCCGGGGGTTGGGCCAGCGGTAGCCGTGGCGGGCGCAGGCCGCCTTGAGGAAGCCCACGTCGTAGGGGGCGTTGTGGGCCACCAGCACGGCGTCGGAGATGAACTCCAGGAAGCTCGGCAGCACCTGCTCGATCGGCGGCGCCGGGATCAGCATGGCCTGGGTGATGCCGGTCAGCACGGTGATGAACGGCGGGATCGGCACGCCGGGGTTGACCAGGGTGGCGAGCACCGCCAGCTCCTCGCCGCCGCGCACCTTGACCGCGCCGATCTCGGTGATGCCGCCGCCGTCCGGGGCGCCGCCGGTCGTCTCCAGGTCGACCACCACGAAGGTCGTCGCGTAGAGCGGCAGCGCCGGGTCCACCCCGCCGCCCGCTGTCGGATCCAGACCGGCCAGCGTCTGCTGGACGTACTCCCCAGGTGCCACGCGCGGCAGGCTAGCTGGCCCGTCCGACACTCCCGCCGCAGCGGCCCCACCGGTCACCAGCGGTCTAGGATGAGAGATCGGCTCACTCATCCGGCGGTGGGCCCGGCCGCGGTGGGAGACTTGCCCCATGCCCCTCACCGAGCCGTACGACGACCACCTCCCCGAGGAGGGGTCGTCCGACGCCGCGCCCGAGGCCGGCGCGGAACCGGGTGCGGGGGCGCCCGAGCCGGAGCCCACCCTCCCCGAGCCGGTCCGCCAGCGCATCGTCGCGCTCACCGCGGCGGTGCTGCCCGGGCTGCCCGCCGACGAGGTGCCGGTGCCGCTGCGCCGGGTGGCCAAGTTCGCCCCGAACCGCCGCGCCCGGCTGGGTGCGCCGGTGATCGCCGCCCAGCTCACCGCCGACCCGCTGTTCCGCCAGCGGGTCACCGCGCGGGTGCTCGCCGACGCCGGCGACCTGGGCGCCGCCGTGGTGGATGGCACCGCGCCGGCCGCCGCCGACCCGGTCGAGGTGGCCGCGCTGGCGTACCTGGCCCGGCCCCGGGGTTGGCGGGAGCTGATCGAGGCCAGCGGTGCCGCGGTGCGTGCCGAGGCGGACAGCGCGGTCGTGGCCGAGCTGGTCCGGGAGGCCGAGCAGCGGGCCACCCGCGCCGAGCACGACCGGGCGGTGGCCCGGGTCGAGGCGGAGAAGCTCCGCGACGAGCTGGCCCGGGTCCGTGAGGAGCTGGGGCAGCTGCGGGAGGAGATCCGCCAGCTCCAGCGGACGCTGCGGGAGACGCAGGCGCGCGAGCGCAAGGCCAACGAGCTGCTCGCCACCGAGCGCGGCCGGGCCGGCCGGGCGGCCGCCGACAGCGACGCCGAGCTGCGCCGGGCCCGGGCCCGGCTGGCCGAGGCCGAGGCGGCGGCCGGGGTGGCCCGAACCAGCGCGAAGGAGGCCCGCTCGGTCGACGACGCCCGGCTCTGGCTGCTGCTGGAGACCATCGGGCAGGCCGCCGTCGGGCTGCGCCGCGAGCTGGCGCTGGACCCGGTCGAGAAGCTGCCGGCCGACTTCGTGGCCGACGCGTTCGCCGACTCCTCGGCCACCACGTCCGCCGGGGCCGCCGCCCGGGCCCGGGACACCGACGACCCGGCCCGGCTGGACCAGCTGCTCGCCCTGCCCCGGGCGCACCTGGTGGTGGACGGCTACAACGTCACCAAGCGCGGTTTCGGCGAGATGTCCCTCGAACAGCAGCGCAAACGGCTGATCACCGGGCTGGGCGGGATCGCCGCGCAGACCGGCGACGAGGTCACCGTGGTCTTCGACGGCGCGGAGCGGATGCACGGGCTGCCGCCGACCCCGCGCGGTGTGCGGGTGCTCTTCTCCCGCAAGGGGGAGACCGCCGACGAACTGATCCGCCGCCTGGTCCGGGCCGAACCGGCCGGCCGGCCGGTGGTGGTGGTCTCCTCCGACCGGGAGGTCGCCGACGGGGTGCGCCGGCACGGCGCGTACCCGCTCGGCGCGGACTCGCTGCTGCGCCGGCTGGCCCGTTCCTGACTCTTGATCACTTGTTGTCCGTTTCTGTCGGACCCGGTGACTAGTGTCCGACCTGACCGACGGTGCTCGGGTGGTGACGAAGCTGTCGCGCCCGCCGCGCCGCACTCCGTCAGGGAGGCACGATGCTCATCGACTGCGACAGGTGCGGGATCCGGGGCGCCGGCTGCTCCGGCTGCCTGGTGACCGCCCTGTTCGACGCCGACTCGCCGGCCGCCGGCCTCGGGCCCGCCGAGCACCGGGCGGTCGAGGTGTTCGCCCGGGCCGGCTTCGAGGTGGAGGTGCTGGCCCACGAGACCGGGCCGGCCCGTCCCGTCCGCCGGCGCCGGGTGGCCTGACCGGGCCCGCCGCGCGCCGGCCGGCCGGCCCCGGCGGCGGCCCGCGCCGGTCGTCCCGGCGCAGACGCGGGCACCGCGCCGGGCCCGGTGGCGGCGGGCAATAGGATGGTCGCTCACGGCGGGAGGAGCGGCGGCATGACGCGGTTACGGCGTGGTGGCGGCGGGCCGGCGTACGAGGTGCCGGCGTGACCCCCCGCGGGTGGGCGGTGCTGACCCTCGGCGGGCTGGTGCTGGCCCTGCTGGTCGCCAGCGCCGTGCTGGTGCCGTGGAGCCGGCCGCCGGCGCCCCGGGCCGACCAGGTCGCCGCGCTGGGCGACCTCCCCGTCGACCAGGTGGCCCACGCGCGCGAGTTCCGTGCCGCGCTGCGCCCCGGCGCGTACGGCGGGCTGGTGGTCGGGCTGCTGGTGGCGCTGCTGCTCGGGCTCACCCCGCTCGGCGCCCGCCTGGTCGAGCTGGCCGGGCGCCCGTTCGGCGGCCACTGGACCGCGCGCGCGGTGCTCGGTGGGCTCGCCGTGGTGCTCGTCGCCGATCTGCTCACCCTGCCGTTCGCCGCCTGGCGGCAGTCCGTGCTCGCCCGGTACGGGCTGAGCACCCACGGCTGGAGCGGCTGGGCCGTGGACCTGCTCAAGTCGTACGCGGTCAGCGCGGTCATCGGCGCGGTCGCGCTGCTCGGCTTCTACACCGTGACCCGACTCGCCCCGCGCTGGTGGTGGGCGTTCGGCGCGGCCGGGGCAGCCGGGCTGGTCGTGCTGCTCTCCTTCGTCCTACCGGTCGTGGTGGAGCCGGTGTTCAACCGGTTCACCCCGATGGAGCAGGGTCCGCTGCGCACCGAGCTGATGACCATGGCCGCCCGTGACGGGGTGCCGGTCCGTGATGTGCTGGTCGCCGACGCCTCCCGACGGACGAAGGCGGTCAACGCGTACGTCTCCGGGCTGGGGCCGACCCGGCGGGTGGTGGTCTACGACACCCTGCTGTGCGAGGCCACCCCGGCCGAGGTGACCAGCGTGGTCGCGCACGAGCTGGGGCACGCGAAGGACCGGGACGTGGCAATCGGCACGCTCACCGGCGCGCTCGGCGCCGCCCTGGCGGTGGTCGCGCTCTACCTGCTCGGCTCCTGGGGTCCGCTGCTGCGGCTGGCCGGCGTCGACTCCGTGGCCGAGCCGCGCGCGTTCCCGCTGCTGGTCGCCCTGGTGACGGTGGCCGGGCTGGTCGCCGCACCGGCGCAGGCCCTGGTCTCCCGTCGGGTCGAGGCGCGCGCCGACGCGCACGCGCTCGCGCTGACCCGCGACCCGGCCACCTTCGAGGCGATGCAGCGCAGGCTGGCCGGGGTGAACCTGGCTGATCCCGACCCGCCGCGCTGGGAATACCTCTGGTCGGCCTCGCACCCGTCCACCGTGGAGCGGATGGCCGCCGCCCGCGCCTACGCCAGGGAGGCCGGCAGATGAGCCGGACGCTGCTGATCACCAACGACTTCCCGCCTCGTCCCGGCGGCATCCAGTCCTTCGTGCACAACCTCGCCGTCCGGCAGCCCACCGGCTCGGTCGTGGTCTACGCCTCCAGCTGGCGGGGGGCGGCGAAGTTCGACGCCGACCAGCCCTTCGAGGTGGTCCGGGAGCGGACCCGGGTGCTGCTGCCCACCCCGCTGGTGGCCCGCCGGGCGGCGAGGCTGGCCCGCGAGCACGACTGCGACACCGTCTGGTTCGGCGCCGCCGCCCCGCTGGGCCTGCTCGCGGCCGGGCTGCGCCGCCGGGCCGGTATCCGCCGGGTGGTCGCGCAGACCCACGGCCACGAGGTCGGCTGGGCGGCGCTGCCCGCCGCCCGGGCCGCGCTGCGCCGGATCGGCCGCGGCACCGACGTGGTCACCTACCTCGGCGACTACACCCGGGTACGCCTCGAACGGGCGCTGCACGGGTTGACCGACCTGCACCGGCTGGCCCCCGGCGTCGACGTGGACACCTACCATCCGTCCGTCGACGGCGAGCCGGTCCGCGTCCGGCTGGGGCTGGCCGACCGGCCGGTGGTGGTCTGCGTGTCCCGGCTGGTGCCGCGCAAGGGGCAGGACATGCTGATCCGGGCCATGCCGGAGATCCGCCGCCGGGTGCCCGACGCGGCGCTGCTGGTGGTCGGCGGCGGGCCGTACCGGGCGACGCTGGAGAAGCTGGCCCGGCAGACCGGCATCGAGCGGGACGTGGTCTTCACCGGCTCGGTGCCCTCGGCCGAGCTGCCCGCGCACTACGCCGCCGGTGACGTTTACGCGATGCCCTGCCGCACCCGCAACCGGGGCCTGGACGTCGAGGGGCTCGGCATCGTCTACCTGGAGGCCTCCGCGACCGGCCTGCCGGTGGTCGCCGGCGACTCGGGCGGCGCGCCGGACGCGGTCCGCGAGGGGGAGACCGGGTACGTGGTGCGCGGCCGGGACGTGGCCCAGCTGGCCGACCGGGTGGCTGCCCCGCTCGCGGACCGGGACCTGGCCCGGCAGCTCGGCGCGGCGGGCCGGGCCTGGGTGGAGCGGGAGTGGCGCTGGGAGACCCAGGCGCAGCGGATGGCCGCACTGCTCGCTGGCTGATCGGCGGGACGCAGGCCGTCGCCCCGGTCTGCCGGGGTCGTCGACGTCTCGACGATCCCGGCCTCGTCCTGCTGTCGCCGACCGACGTACCCGGTCGGTGGTGCGGCGATGGTCCGGCCGGGGGGACTGCGGTCGGTGCCGTCCGGCACTCCGGGCGTCGCCGGGCGCGGGGGCCGGGCGGGCGGGCTGTCGAGCCCGGCCCGCCCGGTGCGGCGGAGGGTGTCGTCGCCGGTCAGGCCCGGGATGGGACCGGCTCAGCCGGGGTCGCCGGGCTGGTCGGGGCGGTCCGCCGGGACAGCTTCCCCGGCCACCAGGTGCGGGCGCCCAGGTCGAGCGCGAGCGCCGGGATGAGCAGGCTGCGGACCAGCAGCGTGTCGAGCAGGATGCCGACCGCCACGATCACCCCCGTCTGCATCGACGGCACCAGCGGCAGCACGCCCAGCGCGCCGAACGTGGCCGCGAGCACCACGCCCGCGCTGGTGATGACCCCGCCGGTCACGGTCAGCGCGCGCAGGACGCCCGGCCGGTGCCCGAGCCGCGCCGTCTCCTCCCGGGCCCGGGTCATCAGGAAGATCGTGTAGTCGACGCCGAGGGCGACGAGGAACAGGAACGCCTGCAGCGGGATCCCCACGAAGAGCTTGGTGTAGCCCAGCGCGTCCAGGATGAAGCCGGCGGCCCCCATCGCGGCGGCGTACGACAGGACCACGCTCACCATCAGCAGCAGCGGCGCGACCAGCGCCCGCAGCAGGAGCACCAGGATGACGAAGACGACGGCGAGGACCAGCGGGATGACGATCCGGTTGTCCCGGCCGACCGTGCGCTCCTGGTCCACCAGGACGGCGGTACTGCCGCCGACCAGCGCCTGGGCGCCGGGCACCGCGTGCACCGCCGTGCGGAGCCGCTCCACGGTGGCCAGGGCGGCGTCGCTGTCCGGCGTGTCGGCCAGCACCGCCGGGATGCGGACCCAGGCCCCGTCCGGCGAGCGCTCCGGCTCGTCGACCCGGGCGACGCCGGGCACCGCCCGGGCGGCGGCGACCACCTGGTCGGTCGTCCCCGCCGTGGCCAGGACCTCGGCGGGCGACGCCGAGCCGCTCGGGTAGTGCGCCGCGATCAGCCGCTGACCGGTGACCGAGCCGACCTCCGAGGTGAAGGCCTCCTCGTTGGGCATGCCGATGCTGAGGTTGCCGATGCCGAAGGTCAGCGCCACCAGCGCCGCCGCGGTGCCGATCCAGACCGCCCGGGGCCGGCCCCCGACGAGCGCCGCGATCCGGCGCCAGATCCCGTGGTCCGTGGTCACGTCGGCGGTGACGGCGGTCGGCGTGTAGCGCGGCACGAACGGCCAGAACAGCCACCGCCCGAACAGGACGAGCACCGCCGGCAGCAGGGTGGTCATGGCCAGCAGGGCGGCGCCGATGCCGACCGCGCCGACCGGGCCCAGGCCGCGGGTGGACGGCAGGTCGGCGGCGAGCAGGCAGAGCAGTCCGATCGCGACGGTCGCCGCCGAGGCGCAGATCGCGCCGAACGACCGGCGCAGCGCCACCCGCATCGCCTCGTGCCGGTCGGCGTGCCGGCGCAGCTCCTCCCGGTACCGGGCGATGAGCAGCAGCGCGTAGTCCACGCCGACGCCGAAGACCAGCACGGTCAGGATGGTCTGGCTCTGGAAGTCGACCGCCACCCCGCCGTACTTCGCCATCAGGTACACGATCCCGCCGGCGAACTGGTTGGCGACGCCGACGGTGATCAGCGGGATCAGCCAGAGCACCGGGCTGCGGTAGGTGACCAGGAGCAGCACCGCGACGGTGGCCGCGGTCGCCAGCAGCAGCGTGGTGTCCATCCCGCCGAACGCGTCGAGGACGTCACTCTCGGCCGCGGCGTCGCCGGTCAGCGCGGTGCGCAGGCCGGCCGGCTGGTCGACGGCGAGCCGGTCCTTGACGTCGGTCACCGCCTCGGGCCGCTGGACGTCGTCGCCGGCGACCGGGAAGGAGACCAGCAGCGCCTTGCCGTCCTCGCTCGGCACCGGGGGCGACACCGCGCCGCCGTCGGCGTACCGGGCGAACACGGCGCGGTCGGCGTCGACCTTGGCGCGGTCGGCGTCGGTGAGGCCGCCGTCGCGGACGTAGACGGCGATCGCCACGGGCTTCTTCGAGTCCGGGAAGGCCGCCTCGGCCCGCGCGACGGCCCGGCTGCTCTCCACGCTGGCAGGCAGCGAGCCGAGCGTGTCGTTGTCCTGCACCTCGCTCAGCTTGATGGAGAGCGGGCCGGCCACCGCGACGAGGACCAGCCAGAAGACGATGAGGGCGTACTTGCTGCGTCGGCCGGACGGCAGACCGGCCAGTCGTTGCCGGGACATGTCGGGTTCCTCCGAGGATCGGGGTCTGACGGACGGGTGCGGAACCAGGCGGACCGCGTGCCCGCGGCAGGTGCTGTTTCCTGCCTTCGATCCTTCTGGCCCCGGGCCGCGCAGACAGGAGTGGCACGTCCCCGACGCCGGTGGTGATAGCACCACCGAACCCCGGGCGTTCGTGATTGAGAATGGAGCCGTGGACAGCCCCCTACGAGAGTTCGCCCGCCAGACGGTCCGGCCCGGCGCGATCGCCGCCCTCCAGGGCCTGGCCGTGGCCGTGCTCTCCCTGACCACCAACCTTGCGCTGTTCGCGCTGTCGCTGGTGTCGCTGGCGCTCATCCCCGCCTTCGGCATCGGCTTCGCGCTGTTCCCGATGGTGACCGCGCTGGTGCGGCTGTCGACCGGGCTGCAACGCCGGCTCGCCCGGTGGGGCGGCGTGCCCATCGCCACGCCGTACCGGCCGGTGCCGGAGGGGGCGCAGTTCGGCAGCTGGCGGCGCTTCCGGTGGGTGGTGGGCGACCCGGCCACCTGGCGGGACTTCGCCTGGCTCGTTCCCGGCGCGATCACCGGCGGGGCGTGCCTGCTCGCGTTCGCGGTGCCGCTGTACGGGCTGGAGGGTGCCCTCGGGGTGCCGCTCGTGCTCTACCTCACCATCGACTCGTACGGCTACGGTCTCTTCTGGCCGATGGGCAACCTCGCCGAGGCGCTGGCCGCGCTGCCGCAGGGGTGGCTGCTCCTGCTCGGCGGCCTGGCCATCGCCCCGTGGCTGGTCTGGCTGCACCTGCGCTTCGCCCAGCTCTTCCTGGCCCCGACCCGGGCGGCGGAGCTGGCTCTGCGGGTCCGCCAGCTCACGGTCACCCGGGCCGACACCGTCGACGCCCAGGCGGCCGAGCTGCGCCGCATCGAGCGTGACCTGCACGACGGGGCGCAGGCCCGGCTGGTCGCGCTGAGCATGAGCATCGGCCTGGCCGAGCAGCTGCTGGAGCAGGACCCGGCCGCCGTCGGGCGGCTGCTGGCCGAGGCGCGGGAGACCAGCGGCCAGGCCCTGGTCGAGCTGCGCGGCCTGGTGCGCGGCATCCACCCGCCGGTGCTCGCCGAGCGCGGGCTGGACGGCGCGGTCCGGGCGCTCGCGCTGGCCGTGCCGCTGCCGGTGGAGGTCGAGGTCGACCTGCCGGGTCGCCCGGTGGCGCCGGTGGAGTCCGCGGCGTACTTCGCGGTGGCCGAGGGACTGGCGAACATCACCAAGCACAGCGGCGCCGCGCACGCCTGGATCCACCTGGACTACGGTGACGGCCGGCTGACCATCGTGGTGGGTGACGACGGCCGGGGCGGAGCGGATCTGGCGGCAGGCAGCGGGCTGGCCGGTATCGGGCGACGGCTCGCGGCCTTTGATGGAACGATGGCGGTGACCAGTCCGCCCGGCGGGCCCACTGTCGTGACCATGGAGCTGCCTTGCGAGTTGTCATCGCCGAAGACCTCGCCCTCCTCCGGGACGGGCTGACCCGCATCCTCGAGGCGTTCGGTTTCGAGGTGGTCGCGGCCGTCGACAACGGACCGTCGGTGCTGTCGGCCCTGGTGGCCCACCGCCCGGACGTGGCGGTCCTCGACGTGCGGCTGCCGCCGACCTTCACCGACGAGGGGTTGCAGGCGGCCATCCGGGCCCGGACCGAGATCCCCGGCCTGCCGATCCTGGTGCTCTCCCAGCACGTCGAGCAGCTCTACGCCCGGGAGCTGCTCTCCGACCGCGCCGGTGGCGTCGGCTATCTGCTCAAGGACCGGGTGTCCAACGTGGCCCAGTTCGTCGACGCGGTGCGCCGGGTGGCCGGCGGCGGCACGGTGATGGACCCGGAGGTCGTCTCCCAGCTGCTGGCCAGCCGGTCCGGGGCCCAGCCGTTGCAGGAGCTGACCGCCCGGGAGCGCGAGGTGCTGGGCCTGATGGCCGAGGGGCGGTCCAACGCGGCGATCGCCGCCCGGCTCTTCGTCACCGAGAAGGCGGTCAGCAAGCACATCAACAACATCTTCAGCAAGCTGCGGATGCCGCCGTCGGACGACGACAACCGGCGGGTGCTGGCGGTGCTGACGTACCTCAACGGGGACGACGGCCAGCTGCCGGTGCCGGGCCGGGCGCCGCGTCGCACCGCCGCCGGGCCGTCGCTACCCGGGTGACCCGACCGGCCCGGCCCCGACCGTGGTGGACAGCGCGGGGGAGCGGCCGAGGCAGCGGTCGGCCGGCCCGGGCCGCCCGAAGTACCAGCCCTGGCCGGCGTCGCAACCGATCGCCCGCAGGCGGTCGGCCTGCCCGGCCGTCTCCACCCCCTCGGCGGTGACCGTCAGGTCCAGCGCGTGGGCCAGCGACACCAGCGAGGCGAGGATCCGCTCGTCGGTGCGGCTGGCCGGGTCGACCGCCGGGGCGCGCAGCCCGGCGACGAACTCCCCGGCCACCTTCAGCTCGGTCACCGGCAGGTCCCGCAGGTACGCCAGGTTGCAGTAGCCGGTGCCGAAGTCGTCGATGGCGATCCGTACGCCGAGGTCGGCCAGGACCCGCAGGGCCCGGACCGGGTCCCCCGTGGTGCTCATCATGGTGCTCTCGGTGATCTCCAGTTGGAGCCGTTCCGGTGGCAGGCCGGTGGCTGCCAGCAGGCCCCGCACCTCCTGCACCAGGCCGGGCCGGTGCACCTGGCGGACGGCCAGGTTGACGCTGACGAAGGGGGATCCGGCGCCCCAGCTCTCCGCCTCGCGGCACGCCTCCGCGAGCACCCAGCCGCCGAGCCGGACGATCAGGCCGGTCTCCTCGGCCAGCCCGATGAAGCTGTCGGGCCGCAGCACGCCCAGGCCCGGGTGGCGCCAGCGGACCAGCGCCTCCACGCCGAGCAGCGTGCCGTCCCGCAGCGAGGTCAGCGGCTGGTAGTCGAGGAAGAACTCGGCCCGGTCGATCGCGGCGGGGATCGCCGCGGAGAGGGCGTACCGGTCCAGGTCGGCGCGGTGCCGGTCCGGGTCGAACACTGACCAGCGCGCGCCCCCGGCCGCCTTGGCCCAGTGCAGGGTGCTGTCCGCCGCCCGCATCAGCTCACCGGGCGTGGTGCCGGCCACCGGGCGCTCCACGATGCCGATGCTGGCGGTGATGGTCAGCTCGTGCCCGTCGACCAGGGCCGGCTCGCCGAGCGCGGCCAGCGCCGCCTCGGCGACCTCGACCACGTCCTCGACCCGGGCGGTGCGCTCGACCAGGATGATGAACTCGTCGCCGCCGAGCCGGGCGATCAGGTGCTCGCCGAGCGCCGCGCGCAGCCGCCGCGCCACCGACACCAGCAGGGCATCGCCGACCTGGTGCCCGAGCGAGTCGTTGACCACCTTGAACCGGTCGAGGTCGAGGAAACAGACACCCACCCGGTCGGCGCCCCGGCCCGGCCCGCCGATCGCCGCGGTGAGCCGCTCGGTGAACAGGACGCGGTTGGGCAGGCCGGTCAGCGGGTCGTGGGTGGCCTGGTGGCGGAAGCGGGACTCGCTGTCGCGCAGCGCCCGTTCGGCCTGGGCCCGGGCCACCATCGCGGCCCGGCGGATCGACTCCTGCTCGTCGAGCGTCCGGTCGCGCAGCGCCCGGGCGTACCCGGTGGCGACGGTGGCCAGCAGCCGGGCCATCCGGTCCTCGACGTCGTCGGCGACCAGCCCGAGGTCGCGGATCAGCCGGAGCTGGATGACCTCCACGGTGCGGCCCAGCCCCTCGGCCGAGGCGATGTGGGCGGCGACCAGCTCCGCGCCCACCTGGTGCCCGACGCGCGGGTCGAACGGTTCGGCCCGCAGGGCCCCGGCCAACCGCTCGGTGAGCTGTTGCAGCAGCAGCTCCAGTTGCGCCTGGGTCATCGGCAGGTAGCTGGTGCCCGAGACCGCCTTGGCCCAGGCGCGGGCGAACGTGCCGGGGCGCGACGGGTGCCCCGGCAGGTCCGGTGTCTCACCCACCGAGGCGTCCGACGCCACCCATGAAGACCGCCTGCGCGGCGTCCTCGGCGCTCTCCGGCGACTCCGGCCGCCACTGCGGCACCCAGACCACGCCCGGGTCGAGCAGCGTGAACCCGTCGAAGAGCGCGGCCAGCTCGGCCCGGCTGCGGATCCAGAGCGGGCTGTCGGTGCGGCGGTAGACCCGCTCGGCCTCGGCCCGTTCGCCGGTGTCGCCGCGGTCCTCGTCGCTGGCCTGCGACATCACCAGGTAGCTGCCGGGCGCCAGCGTCTCGCGCAGCGTCCGCAGGACCTCCTCCGGCCGGTCGGAGTCCGGGATGAAATGCAGCACCGCCACGATCAGCACGGCGACCGGCTGGGAAAGGTCGAGCAGCTTGGTCACCTCGGGGTGGCCCAGGATCGCCTCCGGCCGGCGCAGGTCCTCCTGGATGACCGTGGCGCCGGGGTTGCCCTGGAGGATCTCCCGGCTGTGGGCCACGGCCACCGGGTCCACGTCGACGTAGACCACCCGGGAGTCGGGCGCGGCGCGCTGGGCGATCTCGTGCACGTTGCCGACGGTGGGGATGCCCGAGCCGATGTCGAGGAACTGGCGTACGCCGGAGTCGACCAGGTACTGCACCGCCCGGCGCATGAACGCCCGGTTGGCCTGGGCCATCAGCGGGGCCTCGGGCACCGCGTCCATCATCGCCCGGGCCGCCGCCCGGTCGGCCGCGAAGTTGTGCGAGCCGCCGAGGTAGTAGTCGTACATGCGGGCGACGCTGGGGCGCTCGATGTCGATGTCGTCGGGTGCCCAGTCCGGCCGCTGCATGCCCACCCCTTTAGTCGACAAACGCGAGAATCGTCGCCCGCGCGGGCCACCTGGGTATTCTGCCCCCGCTTCGTCCGGGTGCAAAGGCCACGATCGTTGCGCGACCGTCCGCTCACTCAGGGCGCTCGGACCACGGCCCGTGCCGTGCCCGCCGGACAGCCGAGAGGTCCGCGACCGGCGGGCGGGCGCGGACCTCTCGGCGACGGGCGGGAGCCCTCAGAACTTCGGCGCGTCCGGAGCCTCGAGCAGGCCGAGCCGTAGCGCGGTCATCAGCGCCTGGGCGCGGTTGGCCGCGCCCAGCTTCTCGTAGAGCTTCGAAATGTGGGTCTTGGCGGTGGACTCGCTGACGAAGAGCTGCTTGGCGATGCCGGCCACGCTCATGCCGTCGGCCAGCAGCCGCAGCACCTGCCCCTCGCGGGGGGAGAGCTGCGGACCGGACGGTGCCAGCCGGCGCTTCATCGCCTCGGCCAGGTCGGCCGCGGTGAACGCGCTGGGGGAGGAGGCGGCGTGCCGGGCGGCGGCCACCACCTCGTCGGCCGGTGCGGTCTTCGGCACGAACGCGCTCGCCCCGGCCTCCAGCGCACCGAAGAGCTGGTCGTCACCGGCGTACATGGTGAGCACGACGATCCCCATCGACGCGCTGGACTTGCGCAGGGCCCGGGTGGCCTCCAGGCCACTGCCGTCCGGAAGGCGCAGGTCCATGATCACGACGTCCGGCTGCAGCGCGCCGGCCTGGCGTACGCCCTCCGCCGCCGTGGCGGCCTCGCCGACGACCTCGAACTGCCGATCGCGCTCGAAGGCGTGCCGAAGGCCCTTGCGGATCAGGTCGTGATCGTCGACAAGGAGGACCTTGGTACGAGTGGCCGGTGTCGGGCTTGTGGTCATCCTCGGGTTACTCCCCTTCTCCTGCTGCGCTGCCACGCACGTTATCGCGCCGGGGCGAGGAACCAACCACCACCGCCACGGTCGTGCCGCTGGGCTGTCGCGGCCTGATCTCCAACCGGCCCCGGATACGTTCCGCCCTCTCGGCCATGATTGCAAGACCGTAGTGCCCGTCGGCACGCTGGTCACCAATGCCGTGACCGTCATCCGACACTTCGATCTGCGCGTACGGGGGGTTCACCTCGCAGGTGACCCACAGATTCGAGGCACCGGCGTGCTTGCGCGCGTTGGTGACCGCCTCCTGCGCGATGCGCAGCAACTCGGCCTCGGTGGCGGCCGGAAGCCGGGCCGTGGACTCGTCCAGCGACAGGTGCACCCGCAGGCCGCCGGAGGCGCCGACGGTGCGTGCGTACTCGGCGATCGCGGCGGCCAGGCCGCCGTGCCGGTCCACCTCGCTGCGCAGCTCGAACAGGCTCAGCCGCAGCTCGGTGATCACCCGGGTCACCTCGCCGCGCAGCGTGCGCAGCCCCTCGGCGGTCTCCTCGGCGTCGTCGTACACGGTGGCCAGGGCGTTGTCGATGCCGTAGCCGACCATCACCAGCTCCTGGGCGACCCCGTCGTGGATCTCCCGGGCCAGCCGCTGCCGCTCCTCGTTGGTGGCCAGCGACCGCACCTCGTCGAAGAGCAGCGCCGCCTCCAGCCGCAGCGCGGCGGGGCCGGTCAGCGCGGTCACCCGGGACACCACCGTCGGCGGGTAGGCGTGCCCGGCGTCGGCCTCCAGCACCACCAGCCCGACCGTGCGTACGCCGGCGACCAGCGGCACGATCAGCGCGGAGACGCCCCCGCCAGGGTGCGAGCGGGCCTGCGACCGGGCCGCGGTCTGCGGCTGCTGGCTGGCCCAGGCGTCGGCGATGGCCGAGTCCGCGTCGAGGGTGGTCTCCCAGTCCACCCGGTCCACGCCGACCTGGGCGAGCACCACCAGCCGGCCGCCGCCGCTGGCGGAGAGCACCGCGGCGCGGTTGTTCGGGGCGACGGTGCGCAGCTCCTCCAGCAGGTGCTCGGAGATGCCGCCCGGGTCGAGGGTGGCGCCGGGCAGCTGCCGGGCGACCGTGCGCAGCTGGGTCAGCAGCCGGGTCGCCTCCGCGTACGGCTGGGGCTTGCCCTCGCCGCGGACCCGCATCACCTGGTGCAGCGTGCCGGCCGCGTAGAGGCCGAGCCCGGCCAGGATCAGCCATTGCGCGCAGACCGCCAGGTAGCCGGGCTGGCCGAGCTGCCGCCCGCCGTCGACCTGGGTGAACGCCCCGGCGATCAGCAGGGTGGCCGCGGTGACCCCGAGCAGCGCCGCGCCCTCGCGGAAGCGGCGGCGCAGCGCGGTCACCGTCACCGGCACCGCGAGGTACGGCAGCACCGCCGAGGCGCCGAGCCCGCCGACCGACCCGCCGAGGGCGGACTCGACGGCGACCTGGCTGGCGGCCAACCCCAGCAGCACCGCCTCGGCGACCCGGCTGAGCGGGCCGAGCAGCCGGTGCTCGGGGGCGAGTACCGCCGGCAGGCCGGCGACCGCCAGCAGGGCGATCCACCACAGCTGGGCGGGGTCGCGGGTGGCGGACAGGGTCAGGACGGCGACCAGCGCGAGCATGACCCCGCGTGCCGCGACGGCGAGGGGCTGTGGCTGCGGCCGGACAGCTGTGGGGGCGGGCACGTGACGGATGGTAGTCAGCCCCGGTAGATCTCGGCGATCTCGGACGCGTACGTCTTGTGCACGACCTGGCGCTTGACCTTGAGCGACGGGGTCAGCTCGCCGGTGGCCTCGGTGAAGTCCCGGGGCAGGATCCGGAAGACCTTGATCGCCTCGGCCTTGGAGACCGACTGGTTGGCCAGGTCGATCGCGCCCTGGATCTCGGTGCGCAGCGCCTCGTGGTCGATCAGCCGCTCGACCGGGGTGTCCTCCGGCAGGCCGTGCGCGGCCAGCCACTTCGGCAGCGCCTCCTCGTCGACGGTGACCAGGGCGGCGATGAACGGCTGCCGGTCGCCGACCACCAGGCACTGGCTGACCAGCGGGTGCGCCCGGACCTGGTCCTCCAGCACGGCCGGGGCGACGTTCTTGCCGCTGGCCGTCACGATGATCTCCTTCTTGCGGCCGGTGATGCTGACGAACCCGTCGTCGTCGATCCGGCCCAGGTCGCCGGTGCGGAACCAGCCGTCGCCGGTGAGCGCGTCGGCGGTGGCCGCCTCGTTTCGCCAGTAGCCCTCGAAGATCAGGTCGCCGGCGATCAGGATCTCGCCGTCGTCGTCGATCCGGATGGTGACGCCGGGCAGCGGACGGCCGACCGTGCCGATGCGGGTGGCGGTCGGCAGGTTCGCGGCGGCGGCGGGGGAGGTCTCGGTCAGGCCGTAGCCCTCGCAGATGGTCACCCCGATGCCGCGGAAGAAGTGCCCGAGCCGGGCGCCGAGCGGGGCGCCGCCGGAGATCGCGTCCCGGCACCGGCCGCCGAGCGCGGCCCGCAGCTTGCGGTAGACCAGCTTGTCGAAGAGCGCGTGCTGGGCGCGCATGCCCAGGCCCGGGCCGGCGGGGGTCTCCAGCGCCTCGCTGTAGGCGATGGCGACCCGCTCGGCCCGGTCGAAGATCTTGCCCTTGCCGTCCGCCTCGGCCTTCTGCCGGGCGCCGTTGTAGACCTTCTCGAAGACCCGGGGCACGGAGAGCACGAAGGTCGGCTTGAACTCCTGAAGCTCGCCGACCAGGTTCTTGGTGTCGGCGCAGTGTGCCATGGTGACCCGGGCCTGCACCACGCCGATCTGGATGAGCCGGGCGAAGGCGTGCGCCAGCGGGAGGAAGAGCACGGTCGACGCGCCGGGGCGGAACAGGTTCGGCAGCACGGGCACCGCGTTGGCGATGTCGGCGTACATGTTGCGGTGGGTCAGCACGCAGCCCTTGGGTCGGCCGGTGGTGCCGCTGGTGTAGATGATGGTGGCGATGTCGGCGGCCCGGACCGCCTTGCGGCGCCGCTCGACCTCCGTCGGCTCGACCGACGCGCCGGCCGCGATGATCTCGTCCACCCCGCCCGGCTCGATCTGCCAGACCTGGCGCAGCTCGGGCGTCCGGTCGCGGACGCCGGCGACCAGGGTGGCGTGCGCGTTGGACTCCACCACGACGGCGACGGCGCCGGAGTCGGCGATGATCCAGGCGGCCTGCTCGGCGCTGGAGGTCTCGTAGATCGGGACGGTCACCGCGCCGGCCGCCCAGATGGCGTAGTCGATCAGGGTCCACTCGTAGCGGGTGCGGCTCATCAGGGCGACCCGGTCGCCGGGGTTGATGCCGGCCCCGATCAGGCCGCGGGCCACGGCGACGACCTCGTCGCGGAACTGCCGGCAGGTCACGTCCACCTGGGCGGGGCCCTCGGCGCCGGCGGCGGGCCGGACGAACTGCACCGCGTCCGGCGCGACCTCGGCGTTGTCCCAGACCGGGTCGGTCAGGTTGGCCGCGTCGCCGACGGTGACGATCGGCGGAACGGAGAACTCGCGCACCTGCACTCCCTCGTGCTCGCACTGGCCGGGCCGGGTCGTCGTGGCGGGTCGGCTCTGTCGAAACCTACCCGCACACGCGGGTGGGTGGGGTAGGGAGGTTGCCCGCCCGGCTGGTGGGTCGCCGCTGTCGCGCCCGGCCGGCGCGCGCCCGCCGCGCCGGGCGCGGCGGGGGTGGAGCGGCGCGCGCGGGCGTCGCTCCGGGTAGCCTCCCCCCCATGGCGGACTCCTCCACCCAGTCGATCATTGTCGGCGCGTCACCCGACCGGGTGGCGGCGGTCATCTGCGACTTCGCGAGCTACCCCGAGTGGACCGACGCGGTGCGCCGGGCGGAGGTGGTCGAGGAGTACGAGGACGGCTACGCCAGCCAGGTCCACTTCACGATCGACGCCGGGGTGATGGCCGACGAGTACGTGCTGGCGTACGAGTACGCAGAGGACCTGTCCCGGATCGAGTGGGACCTGGTGGCGCCATCGAAGATGCAGAAGTCCCAGCGCGGGTCGTACGACATCGTCGGCAACCCGGACGGGACGTCCACGGTCACCTACACCCTTGAGGTCGAGTTGTCGGTGGGCATGCTCGGCATGTTTCGCCGCAAGGCCGAAAAAATGATCATGGATACGGCGTTGAAGCAGCTCAAGCGCCGGGTAGAAGCATCCGGTGCGGCACAGTGACGCGGCAGCCGGCGGCACGGTAGAGGAGCCGACCATGGGGGGTACGCAACCGGGCTCCGCCCGGGAGGAGGCTGAGCGGCTGGTCGCCACGCTGCTCGCCACGGCACGGCTGGCCAACCCGGGCGCCGGAGGCGACCCGTGGGGTCCGCTCGGCGGGATCCTCTCGGGTGTCCTCGGTCACGGTGGCGGCGCGTCCCGTCCGGCCGGCGACTCCGGCGGCACCGGGGGATTCGCCACCGGTTCGCCCGAGTGCTGCGTCTGTCCGGTCTGCCGCGGTATCGCGGCCTTGCGGGACCCGAGTCCGGAATTCGCCGAGCGGCTCGCCACCGGCGCGGGTGACCTGGCCGCCGGGATCGCCAGCCTGCTGCGCGCGTTCGCGCCCGCCGACGGCGGGAAGGCCCCGCCCGCTCCGGCCGGCGCCGCCACCGGTGCGGCCGGGCGCGCCGCCGGGTCGGACGCCGACGCTGACCACGTGTGGCGCGAGGCGACCCGTACCGGGCATGATTCTCCGTCGGTGCCGGAGCGGGACGTCTGGTCGACCGCCACGCGGGCGGCGGACGCGGCCGTGCCGGCCGCCGCTGCCCCGCCCGTCGACGACGCCGGGCCGGTCGCAGCACCGGCCCAGGTCCGGCCGACGGCCGACCGTCCGGTGGTGCCCGCCTCGCGTGCGCCGGCCGGCGCGGGCGGGGACGCACCAGGCGACGGGGCCTGAACACCGGACATTCGACAGCGCACGGCCGGTCCGGCCGATGTCGGGCAGCACAGCAGAGGGGAGTGGCAGCGGTGACGCTGACCATCGGAGTCGACGTCGGTGGCACGAAGGTGGCCGGCGGTGTCGTGGACGACACCGGCGCCGTTCTCGTGCAGGCCCGACGGGACACCCCCGCGGACGATGTCGGCAAGACCCGGGACGTCATCATCGAGCTGGTCACCGAGCTGGCCGTCGGGCACGAGGTCGGCGCGGTCGGCATCGGCGCGGCCGGCTGGATCGACGCCTCCCGCTCCACCGTGCTCTTCGCCCCCAACCTGGCCTGGCGGGACGAGCCGCTGCGTGAGTACGTCAGCAACGCGACCGGCCTGCCGGTCATCGTGGAGAACGACGGCAACGTGGCCGCCTGGGCCGAGTTCCGCTACGGCGCGGCCCGGGACGCCGACGACTCGATGGTCATGTTCACCATCGGCACCGGCGTCGGCGGCGGCATCGTGCTCGGCGGCGAGCTGCTGCGCGGCGCCAACGGCATCGCGGCCGAGCTGGGCCACATGCTGACCGTGCCGGACGGCCACCAGTGCGGCTGCGGCCGGCTCGGCTGCATCGAGCAGTACGCCAGCGGCAGCGCCCTGGTCCGCTTCGCCCGGGCCGGCGCCCGGCAGGAGCCGCAGCGTGCCACCGCCGTGCTCGACCTGGCCGGCGGCGACGCCGAGGCGATCACCGGCCCGATGGTCACCGCCGCCGCGCAGGGCGGCGACCCGATCTCCGCCGAGGCGTTCGCCCAGATCGGGCGCTGGCTCGGCACCAGCCTCGCCGACATGGCCCAGATCCTCGACCCGCAGGTCCTGGTGGTCGGCGGCGGCGTCGTCGAGGCCGGCGACCTGCTGCTCGGCCCGACCCGGCGCTCGTTCGCCGCCGCGCTGGCCCAGCGCAGCCGGCTCCCGGTGGCCGAGGTGCGCCCCGCCGAGCTGGGCAACACCGCCGGCGTCATCGGCGCCGCCGACCTCGCCCGCAGGCTGTGAGTGCCGCGCCGACGCCGCAGGGCGCGGTGCGGCTGCGGGTGGTGTCGTACAACATCCACAGCCAGCGCGACGACCCGGCCGCGCTGGCGGCGGTGGTCCGCGCGGCGGCCCCCGACGTGGTGATCGTGCAGGAGGCCCCGCGCCGGTTCCGCTGGCGGCAGCGCTGCGCCACGCTCGCCGAGTCCTTCGGTCTGGTGGTGGCCGCCGGTGGCCTGCCGTCGCTGGGCAACCTGCTGCTGACCAGCCTCCGGGTCCGGGTGCTGGCCACCCGCTGCCAGCGGTTCCCGCTGACCCCCGGGCGGCACCTGCGTGGCGCGGCGTACGCCGAGTGCGCGGTTGGCAGCGCGCGGTTCCTGCTGGCCGGCTCGCACCTGTCCACCGACCCGGCCGAGCGTCCCGGCCAGGCCGCCCTGCTCAAGCGGGAGCTGGCTGGCGCCGACCTGCCGGTGGTGCTCGGTGCGGACCTCAACGAGGGTCCCGACGGGGAGGCCTGGCACACCGTCGGCAGGGGACTGACCGACGCGGCGGTGGCCGCCAACGCCGCCGACCGGCACACCTACTCCTGCGCCGACCCCCGCCGGCGCATCGACGCCCTCTTCGTCGACCCGCGGGGGACGGTGGCCGGGTACGACGTGGTCGACACCCCGCTCACCCGCCGGGCCAGCGACCACTTCCCGGTCCTGGCCGACCTGCTCCTGCCACCCACCGACTGAGGGCCGGCCCCGGTCACGGCCCGCGGGCCGCCCGGCGCCCGGAGGGCAGGGCTGGACAACCGGCTGGGGGTACGGGGAGGATGCCCGTCGAACCGGCGTTCGTGCCGCACATAAGGAGATACCCCGGTGCCCCCCTCCACCGAGCACGGCCGGCCCGAGCCGGAGACCACGCTCGCCCCCAACCGGGACGACCGTCCGGTCTCCGACCGGGGCGACACGGTCTGCGTCATCGGCGCCGGCGCCAGCGGCCTGACCGCCGTGAAGAACCTGAAAGAGCACGGCTTCGGCGTCGACTGCTACGAGCGCGAGACCGGCGTGGGCGGCGCGTGGAACTGGCGGCACGACCGCAGCCCGGTGTACGCCAGCACCCACCTGATCTCGTCGCGGCCGTTCACCCAGTTCCCCGACTTCCCGATGCCGGACTCCTGGCCGGACTACTCGCACCACAGCCAGCTGCTGTCCTACTTCGAGCGGTACGCCGACCACTTCGACCTGCGCCAGCACATCTGGTTCGGCACCGAGGTCGTCCGGGTCGAGCCGGTGACCGGCGACCGCTGGGACGTCACCACCCGCAGCACCGGCGGGTACGGCCCGGAGCGCACCTCCCGCTACGCCGCCGTGGTGGTCGCCAACGGCCACAACTGGGCGCCGAAGCTGCCCCGCTACGAGGGGCTGGAGGAGTTCCGGGGCGAGGTCATGCACGCCTCGTCCTACAAGGACCCGGCGCAGCTACGCGGCAAGCGGGTGCTGGTGGTCGGCGCTGGCAACACCGGCTGCGACATCGCGGTCGAGGCCGCCCAGCAGGCGTCCCGCTGCTGGCACTCCACCCGCCGCGGCTACTGGTACGCCCCGAAGTATGTCCTCGGCCGCCCGGCCGACCAGGTCAACGACACCCTGCTCGCGCTGCGCGTGCCGCTGCGGATCCGGCAGTGGCTCTACCACTGGACGCTGCGGCTGACCGTCGGCGACCTGACCCGGTTCGGCCTGCCGAAGCCGGACCACCGGGTCTACGAGACCCACCCGATCGCCAACAGCCAGCTGGTCTACCACGTCGGCCACGGCGAGATCATCCCGGTGCCGGAGCTGGCCCGGTTCCACGCCGGCGGGGTCAGCCTCACCGACGGCCGGGAGATCGACCCCGAGCTGGTCGTCTTCGCCACCGGCTACCTGCCCCGTTTCGAGTTCCTCGACCCGTTGGTGCTCGGCGACGACGATGCCTCGGGTCGCCCCCGGCTCTGGCTCAACGCCTTCGCCCCCGGGTACCCGACCCTCGCGGTGGCCGGCCTGGTGCAGCCGGACTCCGGCATGTTCCCCCTGTCGCACTGGCAGACCGTCCTGTTCGCCCGGCTGCTCCAGGCCCGGCTGAGCCGGCCGGAGCGGGCCGCCGCGTTCGCGTCCCGGGTGGAGGCCGGGGCCGGGGAGCGGTACTCCGGCAAGGTCAAGGACAGCAGCCGGCACTGGTTCGAGGTGGGCCACGCCGACTACCTGCGCGCCGTGCAGCGCGCCCTGCACGAGCTGGAGGCAGGCCGGTGAGCGCGAGGAGTGAGCCGGTTCTGCGAGCCCCGCAGTCGCGAACAGAGAAAGCGCCGGTGAGCGCGAGGAGTGAGCCGGTTCTGCGAGCCCCGCAGTCGCGAACAGAGAAAGCGCCGGTGAGCGCGAGGAGTGAGCCGGTCCTGCGAGCCCCGCAGTCGCGAACAGAGAAAGCGCCGGTGAGCGCGCGCCACGTGGCGGGGCCGGGTCCCGCGGTCGCGGATGAAGGGCGGACCAGATGAGCGAGCGGCTGAGGATCATGCGGGGCCGGGAGTGGGCCCGCCCGGTCCGGCCGGCCCGGCGGGAGGTGCTGAGTGCGGTCCCGGAGCTGGAGGAGGGGCGGCCGCCGCTGCTCTTCGTCCCCGGCTTCGGGCACGGGGCCTGGGCGTTCGCCGAGCACTGGCTGGAGCACGCCGCGTCGCGCGGCTTCCCGGCGTACGCGCTGAGCCTGCGCGGGCACGGCGGCAGCGAGCCGGCGCCGAAGGCGACGCTGCGGGCGTACACGCACGACGTGGTCCAGGTGGCGGCGGGCCTGCCGCGCCAGGCGGTGCTGGTGGGGCACGGCGCCGGAGCGCTCGTGGTGACCCACGCGCTGGCCCGCTACCCGGCCCGGGCCGCGGTGCTGGTCGCGCCGGTGCTCGGCGGGTGGTCGACGGCCGGCGTGGCGCTGCGCCGCAACCCGGCCGGTACGCTGCCCGCGCTGGTCGGCGCCGGCCTGCGGCTCAGCCGTCGGCAGCTGTTCAGCGGGGAGCTGCCCGACGCCGACGCCCGCCGGTACGTCTCGCGGCTCGGCCGGGCCGGCCGGCGCGCGCAGTGGCAGCTGCTGGCCGGCCGGGAGGCGGAGCCGGCGGTGGGTCGCCCGCCGGTGCTGGTGCTGGGCAGTCCGGACGACCGGGTGGTGCCGCCGGCCGCGTTGACCCGGGCCGCCCGCCGGTACGGCTCGGCCCCGCTGCTCTTCCCCGGCATGGGGCACGACCTGATGCTCGACGCACGGTGGCGGGAGCCGCTCGACGCGATCCTCGACTGGCTGGTCAAGGACCCGCAGCGGGTGTGACCGGCCCGGTCAGCCGGTGCTGCCCAGCCGGGTGACCAGCGAGCCGGTCTGGTCCAGCGCGCTGAGGTAGGAGCGGGCCCAGGCGCGGATGTCGTGGCGGTGCAGGTGCGCGCGCATCGCCCGCATCCGGTCGCCGACGTCCTCCGGGCCGGCCCGCAGCGCGGTAAGCAGCATCTGCTTGAGGCCCTCCAGGTCGTGCGGGTTGACCAGGTACGCCTGCTTCAGCTCGGTCGCCGCGCCGGCGAACTCGCTGAGCAGCAGGGTGCCGGTGTCGTCCACCCGGGCGGCGACGTATTCCTTGGCGACCAGGTTCATCCCGTCCCGCAGCGGGGTCACCGCCATCACGTCGGCGATCCGGTAGAGGGCGGCCAGCTCGGCACGGTCGAAGGGCCGGGTGAGGTAGTGGATGGCCGGCTCGCCGACCCGGCCGAACTCGCCGTTGATCCGGCCGACCTCGCGCTCCACCCGGTCCCGCAGGATCTGGTACTGGCCGACCCGCTCCCGGCTGGGCACCGCCACCTGGACCAGCACCGTGTCCCGGACCTTGACGTCGCCGCTGGCCAGCAGCTCGCTGTAGGCCTTGAGCCGTTGCTCGATGCCCTTGGTGTAGTCCATCCGGTCGACGCTGAGGATCACCTGCGGCGGGTCGCCGAGGTCGTGGCGCAGCCGGCGGGCCCGGGCGGTCACGTCGGGACGGCTGGCGAGCGCGGCCATCTCGGCCGTGTCGATCGAGACCGGGTACGCCCCGACCCGCACCACCCGGTCGTCGACGCCGATCCGCCGGTCGGTGGCCGGCAGGTCGAGCACCTTCGCCACCAGTTGGGCGAAGTTGTGCGCGGCCTGGGCCCGCTGGAAACCGATCAGGTCGGCGCCGAGCATGCCGCGCAGCAGCTCGGCCCGCCGGGGCAGCTGCATGAACAGCTCCGGCGGCGGGAACGGCACGTGCAGGAAGAAGCCGATCCGTAGGTCGGGCCGGAGCGCCCGGAGCAGGCCGGGGACCAGTTGCAGGTGGTAGTCCTGCACCCAGACCAGGCCGCCCGGCTCGGCCACCGCCGCGGCCGCCTCGGCGAACCGCTGGTTGACCCGCTGGTACGCCTCCCACCAGCGGCGGTGGTATTCCGGCTGCTCGACTGCGTCGTGGTAGAGCGGCCAGAGGGTCGCGTTGGCGAAGCCCTCGTAGTGGTCGCGCAGGTCCTCGGCGGTGAGCGCGACGGGGTGCATGCGGACACCGTCGATGTCGGGGAGGCGGGGCGCGGGGCCGGTGCCGCCGGCCCAGCCGACCCAGGCGGCCGGGGTGTGCCGCAGCAGGGGGTGCAGCGCGCTGACCAGCCCGCCGGGGCTGCGGCGCCACTCACAGGCCCCGTCGGGTGCCACGCTGTCGTCGATGGGGAGCCGGTTGGCCACCACCACGAGGGAACTCGGTCGCATCTCGGGCATTCCGATCCGCAGCGGACCGACCACCGCGAGGGAGGAACAACCGGGCAGTCGGTGAGGGAAGTGACGGACAGCCGTATTCCTACTGACCATAAGTTACACCATTGTTACGCGGGCGGCCGGGGCCGGGGCCGTCCCGCGATGCGGGCGGGGCGTGCCGGTCGTGTGGACAGCCTCAGATCGGAGACGGGTTCACGCGCACCAAGCGAGAACGAGCACAGCCGACCCCACCCGATGCTCACACGGCTAATGGCGGCTGCCGTACTAGACTGGGCGGATGGATCCCAAGATCCATTCCTGCGGAGTCTCAGGCTGTCATTCGTGATATCCAGAGGTATGGTGTTGAAGCGCAAGGCGCCGGCGGTCAGCGAATGGGGCCGATAGGGCCAGAGACCTTCCGGAACGACGGCGAGACTGGCGGATGCATCCTTCCGACGCACGACAGTTCGGGTAAAGCAATTACATATCGAGAGTGGGGAACGGTTCAGTCGAGGGACAACCCCAATCCGGGTAGAGAGCGAATCGTTACAGGCTCGGATGGCTCCGTCTACTACTCTCCCACCCATTATCAGACGTTCATCGTCGCCGTACCGGGATCATAAAATGTGGAAAAATTCCGAACCTCCTGTCCAAGTGCTTCCCAGCAACACCCTGCTCTCCTTGGAGGACGCCGTTCCGCCATCGGGTGAGGTTGCTGTGGCCCGCCTGGACGGTGCTGCAATGGCGAACGTGGACGGTGTGTTCGAGCAGTTCTCTGACGCACTGCGGTTTCCGAGCTACTTCGGGTGGAACTGGCCCGCCCTCTCGGAGTGTCTCCGCGACCTCCATTGGCTATCGGCCCGCCGCTATCTGATCATCATCGAGAACGCTCCCTGCGTCCTGCGGGAAAACGCCGATAGGAGAGGAGTTCTCTTCAGCATCCTCACTGAAGTCGGCCGTCACTGGGCGAATTCCTATGAAGCTGAAGATTGTGGAAAGGGTCCTCTCTTCCATGCCATTCTCTTGTGTGATGAGCGCGACGCCGAGTCCCTCAAGCAGGAAGTCGCGGCCGCTTCGAGACCGTGATGTCGGATGAGGTGATCGGTCCAGGCGTGAGCGTCGTGGCGGCCTCGGAGATCGAGGCCGCCACGACGGCCGCCTGCGGGCAGGGCGTCCCGGCGTTCATCCTGTCCACCGGGGTGGGGAGCGGGCGGGACGCCTTCTTCGACGCGGTCCGGGCGACGCTGCCGCTCGACCCGCCCCTGGCGAGCAACTACAGCTGGGACGCGCTGGCCGACTCGATGTTCGGCGGCCTGGTGCTCCTCGACGTCGACCGGGTCCTGGTGGTGTGGACCGATGCGGCGGAGATGATGGCCGTCGCGCCTGAGGACGCCGACACTGCGGTCAGCGTGCTGGTGCAGACCGTTACCGACCTAGCCGAGCCGAAGTACACGCAGGGCCGCCCCGTCTCGGTCACGGTGTTGATCGTCACGGAGCCGTCGTAATGGCGACGCCTGAGGGCATCGTCCTCTGGCGTCGCCCTCAACCAGCCGGGCGGACCGGGTGGGCGGCCGCTGTCCAGGGCAAACTGACCTGGTGGAGCAGCAGCTGTTGACCGTCGGGCACGGCGCGGCCGACCGGGCGCGCGGTTGGTGGAGCTGCTGGCCGGCGCGGGGGTCGCGCTCGTGGTGGACGTGCGGCGTTACCCCTCCAGCCGGACCAACCCGGACGTCCGGCGTGAGGCCCTCGAACGCTGGCTGCCGGAGCGGGAGGTCGACTACCGCTGGGAGCCCCGCCTCGGCGGTCGCCGGCACGCCCGCGCCGGGGAGCCGGCGCCGGACATCTGGACCGTCGCGGCGTTCCGGGCGTATGCCGCGTACACCCGGACCGCCGACTTCGAGGCGCGCCCAGGTCGCCGTGTGACTATGCCCCGGTCGGCTGGCCGCCCGGCACGGTGTGCGTGGTGCGGCGAGTCAAGGTCCGCGCACAGGACATCTCGACCGACCCGCGGGCCCGCCGCCGGCGCACCATTCCCAAGGGCCAACTCGTCCCGGGCGTTGGACGGCCTGGTCGACGAGGTGTACGCGTACTCGTTCATCGCCACCAACCTGGATGTGTCCACCCCGGCCAAAGCAGTCGCGGTGGAGGCCTGGCACCGGATGCGCACGGACATCGAAGATCGAATCCGGGATGCCAAATACGGCGCCGCGCTGCGACACCTGCCCTCCGGGACCCGTGCAGCCAACACCGTGTGGATGTGGGGCGCGCTGCTGGCGGTCAACCTGTCCACCTGGCTACAGGAGTTGGCCGGCCTCGACGGCGGTGACGGCCGCGGCCGGGCACACCTGACCACCCGCCCCCACCGGCCCGAGCATCCATGGAGACCAGTGAACCCGGCGCCACCCGGGATACCGGCATTCCCACCGACCGAAATACCACACTGTCCATCGGCTATCGGCGATTTATCTCGATCATGTCTTCGCTATCCGCAGATTCGGGTCAGACGACCGCCCCGTCGTCCGGGTCGTGGTCGTCCTCGTTGCCGGGTCGTAGCCGCCAGATCAGCGTGACGAAGCCGGCGAGGATGCCGGTGAACCCGAGCAGGGTGACCACCGAGGCGTCCGCCGGCAGGAGCGCCGGGTTGAGGAAGAGCACGAAACCGAGCACGATCGCCAGCACGCCGACCACCGCGTACTTCGACACCCGGGGCAGCGGTGGGGGCGGGGGCGGGGTGTAGCCCTCCTCCGGGCCGTCCGGCAGGTCGGCGCCGAAGGTGTCCAGGCCGTCCAGCAGCGAGGGCTCCTCGGGCCGCGTCCGGCCCACCGAGATGCCGGAGACGTCCGCCCCGTACGGCAGTCGCCGCACGTCGGTGGCGGTCGGGCCGGTGGCCTCCTCGGTGCGGGTCGCCGGGGCGCCGGTGGGGCCGGTCGGATCGTCGTCGTCGACGTCCTCGGCCGCGGGCCAGGGGTGGCTGCCGGCGGTCGGGGCGGTGTGGAAGGCGGCGACGATCCGGTCCCACTCGGCGTCGACGTCCGGCTCGCCGCGTGCCGGCTCCGGGGTCGACTCGTCGGTGAGCTGGGTGAGGTAGTCCCGGGCGGTGGTCAGGTGCGAGCGGTCCACGTAGAGCCGGTCGACCGGGCGGGCCGGGACCGTGGTGGTCCGGGTGACCGGGTTGAGGTCGGCGGAGGGCTGGAGGTAGGCGGCGATTCCGCCGGCGGCGAGTACGTCGAGCAGATGCTCGCCGACGCGCGGATCGACGTCGCCCGCGACGGCGTACTCGCTCGCGTCGAGCCCGTTGTCCCGCCGCCCCCGGCGGGCCCCACCCGCTGACACCGGACATCCTCCTCGGTGCACCTCGCGGTGCGGTTGTGTCGGCGCCCCGTACGCCGTGCCCTGAATCGTGACACGTCCGGACCCGGTTCCGGGAGTGCGTTGTGGCGTGCCGCTCCCGTTCGTAGGCTCATGGCCGACGATCCCGCCCGCCGACGGCCCTTTCCGGCGGGGTCGCCGGGTCCGCCCGGCGGCCCGGCCCGCCCGATCGGCGGTGGTGTCGCCCGCCCCTGCTCTGGAAGGACACCGTTGCTGTACTGGCTGATGAAGTACATCATCCTCGGCCCGCTGCTCAGGCTGATCTTCCGTCCCCGGGTGGAGGGGCTGCACCACGTGCCGGAGACCGGCCCGGTGATCCTCGCCAGCAACCACCTCTCCTTCTCGGATTCGATCTTCACGCCGCTGATCGTCCCGCGAAAAGTCACTTTCGTGGCCAAGGCGGAATATTTCACCGGTAAGGGCATCAAAGGCTGGCTCACCAAGGCGTTCTTCGCCGGCACCGGCTGCATCCCGGTCGACCGCTCGGGCGGGCGCGCCGCCCAGGCGGCCCTGGACACCCAGCTCACGGTGCTGCGGGCCGGCGGCATCGCCGGGATCTACCCGGAGGGGACCCGCTCGCCGGACGGGCGGCTCTACCGGGGCAAGACCGGGGTGGCCCGGCTCGCGTTGGAGAGCGGCGCCCCGGTGGTCCCGGTGGCGATGCTCAACCTCGACGAGATCCAGCCGCCCGGCAAGCTCATCCCCACAATCGCCCGGGTGCGGATCCGGTTCGGCCCGCCGCTGGACTTCTCCCGCTACGCCGGCCTGGCCGGCGACCGCTTCGTCGAGCGCGCGGTCACCGACGAGATCATGTACGAGCTGATGGAGCTCTCCGGCCGCGAGTACGTCGACATGTACGCCGCGAAGCTGAAGAACCAGCCCCCCGCCGAGCCGGTCGTCCGCGAGCCGGTCGCCGCCTGACCGGCCGCGCCCGGCCGCACTGCCGACCGGCCGCGCTGCTTGATCGACTCGCTTGCCGCGACCAGCGTCGTCGGGCCGGCCGGTGACCGCGCCGCGCCACGATCCGCGTTGGTCCCGGCTCGTGCGGGTGGGACGGGCGCGGTGGGCCGGGCAGGCGGGTCGCCGGGCAGGCGGGTCGTCGGCTCAGGAGGCCAGCGCGGGCCCGGCCTGCGGCACCGGGCCGTGGGCCAGGTCCAGCAGGCCCGGGGCGTCGTTGCGCAGGGCGAAGGCGCGCACCTCGGCCAGCGGCCCCCGGCCCGCCGGGTCGCCGGCCCGGGTCAGCTCCGCGGCGGCCAGGGCCAGGGCCAGCACCCGGTCGGTGCCGTCCGGGATGCCGGCGTAGATCTCCGCCCCGGCCAGGTGCAGCTCGCCGGCGCGCCGGTGGTCGCCGTCGGCCGCGGCCAGCGCCCCGGTCACCGTGCGCAGCGCTGCCTCCGACCACGGGGTGCGGTGACCCAGCTGGTCCAGCATCGTCCGGACCCGCACGGCGGCGTCCCGGCCGGCCAGCGTCGCCGCGTACGCCGCCGCGGCGATCCACTCGCCGCTGGCCAGCGCCGGCACGGCCGTCCACGCCTCGGCCAGCTCGTCCAGCAGCGCGGCGGCCTCGTCGAGCCGGCCCTGCAGCGCCCGGCACAGCGCGGCCATCCCCAGCATCGTCCAGTACGGCCGGTGGAAGCCGCCGCGGCGGGCCGCCTCCAGCGCCGCCGCCACGTCGTCCTGGTGCCGCTCGGCCCCCACCGCCGTCGGCGCGTCCGGCTTCGACCGGTCGTCCCGGTCGGCCGACAGCGGGCGCGGCGCCGGCGGCACCGGTTGGCCCCGTAGCACCCGCAGGCACGAGCGCAGGCCGCGCACCTGCATGTCCCAGCCGCCGGTGGGGGTGTCCACGAACGCGTCGGCGGCGGCCAGCAGCCGGCCGAAGTCCCCGTCGAAGTACGCCCGCATCGCCTCGCCGGAGTAGCTGGTGGCCAGGGTCTGCCCGCTGCCCCGGGCGGCCGGCGCGGTCGACAGCAGCGCGTCCGAGCGCAGCCAGTCGCCCTCCTCGCGCAGCGCGAACGCGAGGTTCTGCAACGCCCGGGGCAGAGCCAGCAGCTGCTGGGCCCGGCTCGATTCGACCAGCGCGTGCAGCTCGTCCAGGCCGGCCCGGTCGCCGGCCTGGTAGCGGGCGGTGGCCGCGGTGATCCGGGCGTTGGTGCGGGTCTCCGCCAGGCCCAGCCGCTCGCCGATCCCCGCTGCGGTCTCGGCGGCGGCCACCGCCGCGTCCCGCTCGTAGTTGAGCATGTGCAGCCGGCCCAGCTCGGCGTGCGCGTCCGCCTTCTGGGCGCTGTCCGGCAGCGGCGCGAAGAGCGCGACCGCCCGGTCCAGGCAGGCCACCGCGGCGTTGCGGTCGGCGCGCAGCCAGGCCGCCTGACCGAGCAGCGTCCAGGCCCGGGCGGCGCAGGCTTCGTCGCCGTACGCGAGCAGCCGGTCGGCCAGCGCGTGCAGCTGCTCCGGGCCCCCGCCGGAGAGGAACGCGTTGCCGTCCCGGTAGAACGAGATCTCCGTGCTCAGCAGCTCCAGTTGCAGCCGGTCGATTGGGTCGCTGTCGTCGGCCAGGCCGAGCGCGCGGCCCGCGTGGCTGGCCGCGGCCTCCAGCCCGTGCAGGGCGTACGCGCGGCGGGCCGCCCGGTGCAGCGCCGCCCGTGCGGGGCCGGCGTACCGCTGGATCGGCATGCCCAGCGTGCGGGCGATCTCGTGGGCCGCCCAGCGGTGGTGCGCCAGCACCTCGGCCAGGTCGGTGTCCCGGGTCTGGGACAGCGCGCCCAGCCAGCCCGCCGTCCGTTCGTGCCGGGCCACCCGCTCGGTACGCGGCAACCGCTGGTAGCAGACGTCCCGCACCAGCACGTGCCGGAACCGGAACTCCGGCTGGCCGGCCATTGTGGACGCCGCCTGCTCGTGCACGAAGTCGCGCTGCTCCAGCCGGCGCAGGGACCGCTCCACCGACTCGACCGGCTGGCCCAGCGCGGCGGCCACCGCGCCCGGCCAGAACTGCACGCCGACCACCGAGGCGGCCAGCAGCACCGCGCGGTCCTTGGCGTCGAGTAGGTCGACCCGGTTCGCGATGACCGCGTGCACGCTCTCCGGCATCGGCAGGTCGAGGTGCTTCTCCAGCGACCAGCCGCGCCCGGACTGGCGTAGCGCGCCCTGCTCGATCAGCATCCGCACGTACTCGTGGGCGTAGAGCGGGTTGCCGCCGGCCACCTCGATCAGCGGGCTGAGCATGTCGGCGGAGAACGCCGCCTGGCCGAACATGTGCGCGTAGAGCGAGGCGATGCCGGTGTCCCGCAGCGGCGGCAGGGTGATCGTCACCGAGCCGGTGATGGTGCCCGCCCAGCTCGGGTCCCGGTCCACCAGTTCCGGGCGGGCGGTGCAGAGCAGCAGCAGCGGCACGTCCCGGGCGGCGGCGCCGAGCAGCTCGACGAAGCGCAGCATCGCGTCGTCGGCCCAGTGCAGGTCCTCGAAGACCAGCACGGTGGGGCGGCGGGCGGCCAGCGCCAGCAGGAAGCGGCGCCACGCCGACTCGGTCTCCTCGGCGGGCAGGGCGACGCCGGTGAGGCCGACCAGCGGGCGCAGCGCGTCGACGACCCGCTCCCGCTCGCCCGGGCCGACCAGCTCGGCCACCGCCGCGCTCAGCCGGCCCGCCGCGGTGGGCGCCGGGTCGGTGTCCAGGATGCCCGCCTCGGTCTTGACGATGTCGGCCAGCGCGGCGAACGTGACGTTCTCCCCGAACGGCGGGCACCGCCCGGTACGCCAGCTCAGCGGCTCGTCGACCAGTCGCCCGGCGTGCCCGTACAGCTCCCGGATCAGCCGGCTCTTGCCGATGCCGGCCCGCCCGAAGAGCGTCACCACCTGGGGGCGCCGGTCCCGCAGCGACCGGTGCAGGGCGTTGACCAGCAGGCCCAGCTCGTGTTCGCGGTCGATCAGCGGGGTGGTGTCCGGCTCCCGGTCGGTCGGCTGCCGGCGTACCGGGGACAGGGCCAGCCAGACCTCGGTGGGCGAGGAACGCCCGCGCAGGGTCACCGGCGGCTGTTCGGCGTACCGGATGGCGTCCTTGGTCAGCGCGTGGGTGGTGCCGCAGACCAGCACCCCGCCGGGCGGCGACACCGACTGCATCCGGGAGGCGGTGTTGACCACGTCACCGGCCACGATGGCCTGCCCGCCGTTTCGGGCGGCGGCCACGTCGACGAGTGCCTCGCCGGTCGCCACGCCCACCCGGAACCGCAGCTCGTCCGCGCCGGTGGGGGCGAACCGGGTGAGCACCCGTTGCAGCTCCAGCCCGGCCCGGACGCAGCGCAGGGCGTCGGTCTCGGTGGCCACCGGCGCGCCGAACAGCGCCATCACCGCGTCGCCGATGTACTTCTCGACCACGCCGCCGTACTGCCCGACGACCCGTTTCGCGGCGGAGAAGAACCCGGTCTGCATGCCGCGGACCTGCTCGGGGTCGGCGCGTTCGACGTACGGCGTGAAGTCGATCAGGTCGACGAAGAGCACACTGACCCGGCGGCGGTCCTCCTGGGGCGTGGCGGCGGGCCGGCCCGAGCCGGCGCGCGGCGCCCCGCAGGAGGTGCAGAAGGCCGCGTCGGCGACCAGCGGCCGCAGGCAGTGCGGGCAGAGTGCACCCAGCTCCGTCCCACAGCCACCGCAGAAGCGGTCGCCGTCGGCGGCGGTACGTCCACAACGGTCACACTGCGCGGAGATGACGCCCTCCACTGCTGGGTCTGCCTGCCGGTCGTCGCCGGCGTCCACCGCGAGTATCGCCGCTGCCGCCGCTGTCAGGTACCGGGCTGTTGGCTTGTGGACACTCCGCCGGCCGGCTGGGAGAGCTACATTCAGGCGGCCGAAATTCCCGTCATTGATCAAGGGGAGAGATCATGGTGTATGTGAAGCTCGAGAGCGACTGGACCGACGGTGACGGGGTCGCCCACTCCGCGGGGGAGTCGGTCGACGTCGACGCCGCCACGCTGGCCGTGCTCCAGGCCGAGGGAATCGTCAGCGAGCAGTCCGGTGGCGGCAAGGACGGCACCGACTGGGCCGGCCCGACCGGCGCCACCACCAACTGGGCGGGGCCGACCAGCATCACCCCGTGAACCGGGGTCGGTGACCCGACGACGCGGCCGGCGCACGCAGCGCCCGGCCGCGTCGTGCGTTCAGCGGTCGTTCATCCCGGCCCGGCGGCGCAGCGCCGACACGTCGGTGACCACGATGCGGCGGCCCTCGGTACGCAGCCAGCCCCGGCTGGCGAAGGAGCCGATCGCCTGGTTGACGCTCTGCCGGGACCCGCCGGCCATCTCGGCCAGCTGGCTCTGGTTGAGCTCGATGGTGATCATCGGGGCCTGGCTCTCGCCGGCCAGCCGGACCAGGGTCTTGGCAACCCGCCCGGGCAGGTCCAGGAAGACGTGGTCGGCGTTCTGCTCGGTGAGCCGCCGGATCAGACCGCCCAGCGAGCGCATCACCGCGTCGAGGATGCGCGGGTTGGAGTGCACCAGTTCCATGAAGGCGGGCCGGGACAGGGCCAGCGCGGCGCAGTCCTCGATCGCCTCGGCGGACGCCGAGCGGGTGGAGGCGTCCAGCAGCGACACCTCGCCGAGCACGTCCGGCGGTCGGATCACCGACAGCACGGCCCGCTCGCCGGTCGGCGCGGTGCGGAACACCGCCACCGCCCCCCGGCGCAGCACGATCAGCGACTCGCCGGGGTCGTTCTCCACGAAGAGCAGCTGACCCTTGCGGTACGTGCGCGGCACCGCCGCGGCGATGACCCGCTGCCGCACCTCCGGCTCCAGCCCGGCGAACATCTCCACGCCCGTGAGGGCGTCACCCGGCTCCGGCAGGCGCATCTCCACGGCCCAACCCCTCCCCGGTCAAGGACCACAACTCGCTCACCGGGTGAACCTGACGGCCCCTGAAGAGGTGAACTGACACCGGTTCGGCGTCCGGTAGCGGTACACATCAGATCATGACCGCCCGGTCGCTTGCTGTACACCCCTCAAATCGTCTGCGTGACGCCAGCGGCCCAGGCCGGGCGACCGATTGAGGTGCGGTGTCGCCCCCGCGCCGGTGCCCGGGGGACCGGACCGGACCCGCGCGGCGGGCGCCGCCGGCCGTACGCGAGGATTGGCGCGATGGTCTACCGCTATTTCTACGACTGCGAATTCATCGAGGACGGCCACATCGTCGACCTCGTGTCGATCGGTGTCGTCGACGAGTACGGCCGCGAGTTCTACGCGGTCTCCACCCAGTTCGACGACTCCCGCGCCATACCGTGGGTGCGCCGCAACGTGCTCGACCGGCTGCCGTCCCCGGCCGACCGCGCCTGGCGGTCCCGGGAGCGCATCCGGGACGACCTGTACGACTTCCTGCTGGAGCCGGTCCGCGACCGCCCGGGCGAGCAGCTCGAACTCTGGGCCTGGTACGCCGCGTACGACCACGTGGTGCTGGCCCAGCTCTGGGGGGCGATGCCGGCGCTGCCCCGGGAGATTCCCCGGTTCACCAAGGAACTGCGCCAGCTCTGGGACGACCGGGGCCGGCCGAAGCTGCCCGACGCCGACGCTGACCGGCACGACGCCCTGGTCGACGCCCGGCACAACCTGGCCCGTTGGCGGGCGATGACGGACCGGTGACGCCCTGCGGGTTTGACCCGTTCTGTCCTGGGCACGCACCGGCGTCCGGTTCGGCGGCGGGGATCGGCCGGGGCGCGGTGTCGTCGAGCATCCGCGCCGACTACAGTGCGTACTGACGGCCCGCCCCGGGCCGGCAACGGCGCCGATGGTCTGATCTGACACATAGCCTGGGGCTTTTTCCGGGCTTCACCTGATGCTCCAGGAGGATGAGCAGATCATGCGTATCGGCGTGCTCACCGGCGGCGGCGACTGCCCAGGTCTCAACGCGGTGATTCGGGCGGTGGTCCGCAAGGGCGTCGCCACCTACGGTCACGAGTTCGTGGGCTTCCAGGACGGGTGGAAGGGCCCGCTGGAGGGCCTGTCCAGGCCGCTGGGCATCGCGGAGGTCCGTGGCATCCTGCCGCGCGGCGGCACCATCCTCGGCTCGTCCCGGACCAACCCGTTCAAGATCGAGAACGGGGTGGAGCGGATCAAGGACAACCTCGCCGCGCAGGGCGTCGACGCGCTGATCGCGATCGGCGGCGAGGACACCCTCGGCGTGGCCACCAAGCTGCACGAGCTGGGCGTCAACGTGATCGGCGTGCCGAAGACGATCGACAACGACCTCGGCGCCACCGACTACACCTTCGGCTTCGACACCGCGGTCAACATCGCGATGGAGGCCATCGACCGGCTGCACACCACCGCCGAGAGCCACCACCGCACCCTGGTGGTCGAGGTGATGGGCCGGCACGCCGGCTGGATCGCCCTGCACGCCGGCCTCGCCGGCGGCGCCAACGTGATCCTGTTGCCCGAGCGGCAGTTCGACGTCAACCAGGTCGCCGGCTACGTCGAGAAGCGCTTCCAGCACCAGTACGCGCCGATCGTGGTGGTCGCCGAGGGCGCCCAGCCGCTGGACGGCCAGATGGTGCTGCACAACCAGGAGCTCGACTCGTTCGGCCACGTCCGCCTCGGCGGCATCGGCCAGTGGCTCGCCGAGCAGTTGGAGGCGAAGACCGGCAAGGAGGCCCGCACGGTCGTGCTCGGCCACATCCAGCGCGGTGGCACCCCGACCGCCTTCGACCGGGTGCTCGCCACCCGGCTCGGCCTGCACGCGATCGACGCGGCGCACGAGGGCGACTGGGGCAAGATGGTCGCGATGCAGAGCACGGACATCGTCCGGGTCCCGCTGGCCGAGGCCACCCGGGAGCTGAAGACCGTGCCGCTGGAGCGGTACGCCGAGGCCGAGGTCTTCTTCGGCAGCTGATCGCCCGGTGCCGGTGGCGTGGCGGGGTCACCCGCCGCGCCGCCGGTCACCGTGACGGAAGGGGTACGACAGCGATGGCACCGGCCAGGCACACGGTCGCCGTGATCGGCGCCGGCAAGATCGGCGAGTTGATGCTCTCCGGGCTGCTGCGCTCCGGCTGGCCGGTGGAGCGGCTGCTGGCCACTGCCCGGCGTCCGGCCCGCGCCGAGGAGCTGACCGCCCGGTACGGCGTACGGGTGGTCGACAACCTCACCGCGGTCGAGGAGGCGGCGGTGCTGGCGATCTCGGTCAAGCCGCAGGACGCGGCGACCCTGCTGGACGAGATCGGCCCCAAGGTGCCGGCCGACAAACTTGTCATCTCGCTCTGCGCCGGCCTGCCCACCGGCTTCTTCGCCCGCCGGCTGCCCGAGGGCACCCCGGTGGTCCGGGTGATGACCAACACCCCGGCCCTGGTCGACGAGGCGATGACCGCGATCTCGGCCGGGTCGCACGCCACCGGCGCGCACCTGGAGCTGGCGGAGGAGATGTTCACCCCGCTCGGCGCCACCATCCGGGTGCCCGAGTCCCAGCAGGACGCGGTGACTGCCCTGTCCGGGTCCGGGCCGGCGTACTTCTACCTGCTGGTCGAGGCCATGATCGACGCCGGCATCCTGCTCGGCCTGCCCCGGCAGGTGGCGCACGAGCTGATCGTGCAGACCGCGATCGGCTCGGCGGTGATGCTGCGCGACTCCGGCGAGCACCCGGTGAAGCTGCGCGAGGCGGTCACCTCGCCGGCCGGCACCACCATCTCCGCCGTCCGCGAGCTGGAGAAGCACGGCGTACGCGCGGCCCTGCTGGCCGCCCTCGAGGCGGCCCGCGACCGGGCCCGCGAGCTGGCCGCCCAGGCCGACTGAGGCGGATCCGTCCTGAGTTGATCCGACTCAATGTCGGCGACTTGGAGTGGATCACCGCCCGTGTGGGACGGCGGCGGTGCGTCTACGCATTCCGCGCCTTACGCAACCAAAGACCGAGTCGGATTGCTGACACGTCGTCCCGCAGTCGGACGGTTACTGGTACACGTACAGCGTCCGAGGCTCGCCCGACCGGTCAAGGCAAGGCTCGATGCAGGCACCGGGGCTTACATACGCAGCGTGGAGTGGTTGAATCGAGCCTGCAACGGTGGGGGCCGCGAGGAGTACATATGGATGTCTTCGATGTTCGTGATCGACTCATCGAGGACTACCGGGAGTTCACCTCGAGCTTCGTCGACCCTCGCGACCCGCAGATCAGGAAACACGTTGAGCGCCTCGCCGCCTCTGGCTACCAGTGGCCGGCGCCCTATCTGTCGCTGAACCCGAACTTCGCCTCCGGCGGCACAGTCGATGGCCTGGTGGCTGAGGGCCTGCTGCACCCAGACAGCGAGCGGATCTTCCGCATCAAGAAGCACCAGAGCGACCCGGGCAGCCAACCGCTGCGCCTCCACCAGCACCAGCGCGACGCCATCGCGATCGCCCATGACGGCCACAGCTACGTGCTGACCACGGGCACCGGCTCGGGTAAGAGCCTGTCCTACATCGTGCCGATCGTCGAGCGGGTGCTGCGCGCGAAGGCGGACGGGACGTACCGCCCCGGTGTCAAGGCGATCATCGTCTACCCGATGAACGCGCTGGCCAACAGCCAGCTGCACGAGCTGGAGAAGTTCCTCTGCTGGGGTTTTCCGGACAACAAGCCGCTGGTCACCTTCGACCGCTACACAGGGCAGGAAAATGTCGACGCCCGCCGCCGGATCCTCGCCGACCCGCCGGACATCCTGCTCACCAACTACGTGATGCTCGAACTGGTCCTGACCCGGCACCGGGAGCGGGACCGGCTGATCCGGGCGGCCCGCGGGCTGTGGTTCCTGGTCCTCGACGAACTGCACACCTACCGAGGACGGCAGGGTGCCGATGTCGCGTTCCTGGTCCGCCGGACCAAGGACGCCTGCGACGCACCGCGCCTCCAGTGCATCGGCACCTCGGCAACGATGACCACCGAGGGCGACGCCGCACGGCAGCGGGCGGCGGTCGCGGAGGTGGCGAGCCGACTGCTCGGCCAGCCGGTCGGTGCCGAGCACGTCATCGGGGAGTCGCTGCGCCGGGCGACCACCGGCAGCGGCGCAGCCGGGGACATGCTCGCCAAGCAGGCACGCCACTGGCACCAGAACGGGCAGACGCCCGGTCTCGACGAGTTCCGCCGGGATCCGCTAACGCACTGGGTGGAGAGCGCGTTCGGCGTCGAGCCTGAGGAGGGCAGCGGGCGGCTGGTGCGCAAGCGCGTTCCGCTGACCGTCCCCAGGGCGGCCGACGACCTGGCGCAGCTCACCGGGAACCGGCCGACGTGTGTCAGGCCGCCATCCAGGCGGTGCTCCAGGCGGGCGCCCAGGTCATCGACCCCGAGACGGGCCGGCCGGTCTTCGCCTTCCGGCTGCACCAGTTCCTCTCCAAGGGTGACAACGTCTACGTCACCATCGAGTCGCCCGCCCACCGGCACATCACCAGCCGCTACCAGACCGTCTCACCGGACAGCAGCGAGACTGAGCGGAAAATCCTCGTTCCGCTGGCGTTCTGCCGAGAATGCGGCCAGGAATACCTGAGTGTGCGGCGATCGGTCAACGGCTTCGAGGCCCGGCAGGACTCGGACCGATGAGACACTGGGTTCCTGAATCGAGGCGCGGGTCTTGGAGTTGACTTACACGTCGAACGATCTATCATCCTACGCCCGTGATCTCGGCTACGACGGCCCGCCGTTCCGGTGGAACCCGGCGCGACGCCAGCTGCTCCGCGCCGAACTCGACGCGGCATACTTCCACCTGTACGGGATCGACCGCGACGACGTGGACTACATCATGGAGACCTTCAAGGTCCTCCGCCAGAAAGACGAGGCCGCCCACGGCGAATACCGCACCAAGCGTCTGATCCTCGAACAATATGACTCTCAGAAGACTGCAAGCATGCGCAGCCCAAGCCATGCAGGCTGATAACGCCGACTCGGCAAGAGCCCGACCAGCCCGCCGACCCGCGATAGATCGGCACAACGACCCCAAGCGTCTGCTGGTGCTCGGGGGGACCTGGTTCGTAGGTCACGCCATCGTCACCGAGGCGCTCGGCGCCGGGTGGGATGTGACCATCTTCAATCGCGGCACCTCGGCTTCCGCTCCGAAGGGCGCGCAACTGATCCGGGGCGACAGGACGCGGCCTGAGGAGGTAGCCGCCCTTGTCGCCGCTGGCCCGTGGGATGCCGTCGTGGACACGTCCGGCTATGTTCCGGCGAATGTGCTCGGTGTGGCCAGCACTCTTGCTCCTGTCGCCAGCCGCTACGTCTTCATGTCGACCGTCAGCGTCTATCGAGACTGGCCCGTGAGGCCGCTCAGCGAGAGCTCCGAGATGCTTCCATGCCCACCCGACGCCGGAGCCGACTACGGCACTGACGCGGAAGACGGACCAACGCGTTACGGCTACCAGAAGTCCGGCTGCGAGGCGGCGGTGACGGCCGCTTTCGGGGAGGGCCGGACGACGCTCCTGCGCTCAGGAGTGATACTCGGTCCACGCGAATACGTCGGCCGACTTCCCTGGTGGCTCAGGCGAGTAGCCGTCGGGGGAGAGGTCCTGGCTCCTGGCTCGCCGGACCGCACGATTCAGCCGGTGGACGTGCGCGACGTGGCGGCGTTTGCTCTACACACAATCACGGATGGGTTGTCCGGCGCGTACAACGTCTGCGCCCCAGTTGGCGATGCCACTTTCGATGACCTGCTGCACGCCTGCGCCGACGCGACCGGCGCTGCTCCTGTCTTCACTTGGGTTCCTGACCAAATGCTGCTCGGTCACGGTGTGCGGCAGTGGTCGGAGCTACCGTTGTGGCGCACGTTCGAAGGTGTGTGGAAGGTCGACGCGACCAAGGCGGAGGGCGTCGGCCTGCACTGTCGGCCGTTGTACGAGACCGTCGCCGATACCTGGCGATGGCTCAAGACCACTGGCGCCACCCGCAGCCACGATCGCGCCGCCGAGATCGGCCTGAGCATGGAGAAGGAAGCTCGGGTGCTGACCGCTTGGCGCAGATCAGTTGAACGGCCCAGGTGATTGCTCAGCGAGCCACGCTGAGACGTGCTCGGCGATCTGCAGTGACTCCTGATCGTGGTCCCAGGGCGGTGCGGCCAACAAGCGCTGCACCCTTCTCATTCGACCCGTCAGCGACGTATTCCTCTTCTGGGTCGGAAGGTTGAGGACGCTACCCAGCATGTCGGTGGCGCCGTCCCTATCACCCATGCAGAGGCGGGCCGCTGCCATGTCGATCCGCGTGCCGTTGATCTGTGAAGATGGCCGCCGGGAAGCCGGCAGTTCGTCGTAGGCGTCGAGGGCCACCTGCGCGTACTTCGCCGCTTCTTCACCATCGCCGACGTCGAGGCAGGCGGTGGCTGCACAAGCTGCGGCCCGTGGTGGCCCAAAGGCGAACTCGCCACCGAACGCACCGCTGAGTTCGCCCGGACGATCCGCCGCCCGATCCCTGCCGCGCCGAGCCATCTGTAGCGCCTCTATGACGGATGCTGAATCAGCCAGCAGGGCGTAGGACCGCGCAGCGATGTGATGGAGCCTCAGCTTCGGCTCGCCGTCAGGTGCGAGCGGCATTGCCCTGGCGAAGTAGACCAGGGCGGCGTCCGGCTCGTTGCGCCAGTTGGCGAGAGTCATTTGAAGACCGAACGTCCACGCCACCAGAGATGTCTGGCCGGCCAGGTCGGCGTATTGGTTAGAGGTGCGGGCAAGCGCTGCGGACTCGTTCCAGTGCCCGAGGTCGAAGGCCGTCGACGCCATCAGGGCGGTCCCTTGGCCGATCACCACATAGAGGTCAGCGAGGTCCCGCGGTCGACGAGTCCGCTCGGCCAGAGCGCGGGCTTCGTTGCAGAGCCGGCGGGCGGAAGTGAAGACGTCGAACGCCGTCATGATGAACGACCGAGCCAGGACTGCCATGCCGTCCTGCAAGGACTCAATCGAGTCATGCGACATCGGCGCAGCGAGCAGCAGCGGGTCGTTGGCGAGTGAATCGGTTGTCAAGGGTCAGGACGAAGTCCTGTCCGATGGCCTTGGGTTCTCCTTGTGGGCGGACAGCAGAAATCCATGCTGGTGGCCAGGTGATCTCCTGG